>CAZHLE010000001.1:0-64084 GCA_964533065.1 uncultured Woeseiaceae bacterium
ATGTCCAAAGCAAAATTTGAAAGAACAAAACCGCACATGAACGTAGGCACGATTGGCCACGTAGACCATGGCAAGACGACGCTGACGGCGGCGCTGACGAAGTGTATGGCAGATCTTTACGGTGGTGAGGTCTCTGCGTACGACCAGATCGACAAGGCGCCGGAAGAGCGGGCGCGCGGTATAACGATTTCGACGGCGCACGTGGAATACCAGAGTGCGAACCGTCACTACGCGCACGTCGACTGCCCGGGACACGCGGACTATGTGAAGAACATGATCACGGGTGCGGCACAGATGGACGGCGCGATTCTGGTGGTGAGCGCGGCGGATGGCCCGATGCCGCAGACGCGCGAGCACATCCTGCTGGCGCGCCAGGTCGGCGTTCCGCACATCGTGGTGTACCTGAACAAGGCGGACCAGGTGGATGACGCGGAGCTTCTGGAGCTGGTGGAGATGGAAGTACGCGATTTGCTGTCGGTATATGACTTTCCGGGCGATGACACGCCGATTATCACGGGCTCAGCGCTGAAGGCGTTTGAAGGCGATACCTCGGAGATTGGCGTGCCGAGCGTGGTGAAGCTGGTCGAGGCGTTGGATAGTTTCATTCCGATGCCAAAGCGGGCGATCGACGGTGATTACCTGATGCCGGTGGAGGACGTGTTCTCCATATCGGGACGCGGCACGGTGGTGACGGGACGAATCGAGCGCGGCGTGATCAACGTGGGCGACGAGATCGAGATTGTGGGCATTCGGGACACGACCAAGACGACGTGTACGGGCGTCGAGATGTTCCGGAAGTTGCTGGATCGTGGTGAGGCAGGCGACAACGTGGGCGTATTGCTGCGTGGTACGAAGCGCGAAGAAGTTGAGCGTGGCCAGGTACTGGCGAAGCCGGGCTCGATCACGCCGCACACGCGGTTCGAGGCAGAGGTATACATTCTGACCAAGGATGAGGGCGGTCGTCATACGCCGTTCTTCAAGGGCTATCGTCCGCAGTTTTACTTTCGCACGACGGACGTGACGGGAGCGGTGGAGCTGCCGGAGGGCACGGAGATGGTGATGCCGGGCGACAACGTGCAGATGGTGGTCGAACTGATCAACCCGATTGCGATGGAAGAGGGCCTGCGATTCGCGATTCGCGAAGGCGGACGCACTGTCGGCGCCGGTGTGGTCGCGAAGATCCTCAAGTAATTGACAGGGGTCAGAGCCCTTTTTGAAAAAAGGGCTCTGACCCCGAAACTGACACCAGGAACAGGAAACCAAAATGGCAACTAACCAGAACATACGTATTCGACTGAAGGCTTTCGATCATCGGCTCATTGATAACTCGGCGCGCGAAATTGTGGACACGGCTAAACGAACCGGCGCGACCGTCAAAGGCCCGATTCCCTTGCCGATGAAAAAGGAGCGATTCACGATCCTGGTCTCGCCGCACGTCAACAAGGATGCGCGCGACCAGTACGAGATCCGCACCCACAAGCGGCTCATGGATATCGTCGACCCGACGGACAAGACGGTCGATGCACTGATGAAGCTCGAATTGCCGGCTGGCGTTGACGTTCAGATCAAACTGAATTAATCGTTTAAAAACAGCTAGTTAGGGTTTTGCCGGGCGGCCAGGGCCAGTACGCGAAAAATAAAGGCGTGGTGCGGGCCTGAAAATCCTTGTGCGACGCGGTTTTGACGCTATAATCGCGGGCTCGCTGGATTTGGCCGGGCCGGGAGTCGGCCAATTCTGGATCAGGCGCCACAGAATTCATTGTGACGCATGAATATTCAGTCACCAGGCAACCGAAGGTGACACTGCAAATCCCGGATCGCCGAGTCGACCATGATGTGTCGAATCGGAATCAGGGTCAGCCCCAGAGCTTTTTGAGAACACGATGTTCTCGGCAATGGCTGGCCCTTTCGCATGTCCGGAATTTGGGCATTGGTGAAAGGCTGCCGTGAAGGCGACGAAGTCGCAGTACTGCATTCCGTGAAGGAACAGCTCGGATCAATCGAAATCCGAGCGGTGATAGAGATTTTAAGATTAGCGACTGACCAATCGCAGTCAGTTAGAGGTTTTGAAGATGACAATGGGTCTTGTAGGCCGCAAGTGCGGCATGACACGCGTGTTTACGGCGGACGGGGTTTCTGTACCTGTGACCGTGATTGAGGCGCAGCCGAACCGGATCTCGCAGGTAAAGACCGTTGAGATTGACGGCTATCGTGCGGTGCAGGTGACGTCGGGCAGCCGCAAGCCATCTCACGTTCCCAAGGCGCAGGCCGGCCATTTTGCGAAAGCGAATGTTGAAGCGGGCGACCTGAATGCGGAATTTCGCCTGGACGATAAAGATGCCGGCGATTTCGCGACTGGCGCCGAAGTCAATGTTTCCGCATTCGAAGTTGGCCAGAAAGTGGATGTTGTTGGCACCACGATTGGTAAGGGATTCGCCGGTACGGTGAAGCGCCACCACTTTCGTACCCAGGACGCGACCCATGGCAACTCGAGGTCGCACCGCGTTCCTGGCTCCATCGGCCAGAATCAGACGCCGGGCCGTGTTTTCAAAGGCAAGAAAATGTCGGGTCATCTGGGTAACGTGCGGCGCACGTCACAAAGCCTGGTCGTTGTTCGTGTTGATGCCGAACGTAACCTGCTGTTGATCAAGGGCGCGGTACCGGGGCATGCCGGCGCCAGCGTCATCGTTCGCCCGTCTGTCAAAGGCCGCAACAAGAGAGCGTCCCAATGAAGCTGAAAATGCAAGGCAGCGGCTCCGTGGATGTGCTGGATACCACTTTCGGCGCGGAATTTAATGAGGCACTCGTGCATCAGGTCGTTACGGCCTACCTGGCCGGCGCTCGCGCGGGTACCAAGGCGCAGAAGCGACGCTCGGATGTTCGCGGCGGCGGCTCCAAGCCCTGGGCCCAGAAAGGCACTGGTCGTGCCCGTGCCGGTACCAGCCGCAGCCCGATCTGGGTTGGCGGCGGACGCACTTTCGCTGCAAAACCGCGCAGCTATAAGCAAAAGGTCAACAAGAAGATGTATCGCGCGGCAATGCGCTCGATGCTGTCCGAGCTGGTTCGCCAGGAGCGGCTGATTGTTGTCAAGGATCTGCAGCTTGAGGCACCGAAAACCAAATTGCTGGCCAGCCGGTTGAAAGAACTGAATCTGGACAATGTGCTGATTTTGAACGAAGCATTCGATGAGAAAGTATTTTTGGCTGCACGCAATTTGCCGCATGTTGGAATTTGCGACGCTGCGTCGATCGATCCGGTCGTGCTGATTCGTTTTGAGAAGGTGCTGATCACGCTGCCGGCGTTAAAGCTGATCGAGGAGCGTTTGTCATGAGCAATGCTGCCCACCAGGAACGGCTGCTGACCGTAATTCGCGGTCCGCACGTTTCGGAAAAAAGTCACCGTGTCGCAGAAAATAACCAGGTTGTTTTGAAAGTTCGTACTGATGCGACCAAGAAAGAAATCAAGCAGGCCGTCGAACTGTTGTTCGAAGTGGAAGTCTCCGGCGTAACCGTTGCCAATGTTGGTGGCAAGACGAAACGCTTTGGGCAGACACGCGGTCGGCGTAACGATTGGAAGAAGGCTTATATCACTCTGGCAGAACGTAGCCAGGTAGAATCGATGCTGGGCACGGAATAAGGTCAAGACTAATGTCACTGCATATTAATAAACCAACTTCACCTGGGCGCCGTTTTGTCATTTCCGTCAAGACGCCGCACCTGCACAAGGGTAAGCCGCATGCGGCGTTGATTGAGAAGAAGAACTCAAACGGAGGTCGCAATAATTATGGCCGTATCACGGTGCGTCACCAGGGCGGTGGCCATAAGCAGCATTACCGATTGATTGATTTCAAGCGCGACAAGGATGGTATTGCAGCCGTGGTTGAGCGACTTGAATATGACCCGAATCGCAGTGCGCACATTGCCTTGCTGCGCTACGCGGACGGCGAGCGACGATACATTCTGGCGCCAAAAGGTCTCGTCGCCGACCAGCAGGTACTGAGCGGTGAAGATGCCGCGATCAAGTCGGGTAACGCCCTGCCGCTGCGTGCAATTCCCGTAGGTACCGTCATTCACAATATTGAAATGAAGCCGGGCAAGGGCGGGCAGCTGGCGCGGTCTGCTGGAACTTCCGCGCAGCTCGCGGCTCGTGAAGGCGAGTACGCGTCGGTGCGCTTACGGTCTGGCGAGGTGCGCAAGATCCACGTCGCCTGTCGTGCCACGATCGGCGAGGTTAGTCATGGTGAGCACAATTTGCGCAAGATAGGCAAGGCTGGAGCTATGCGCTGGAGAGGCGTGCGGCCAACGGTCCGTGGTGTTGCGATGAACCCGATTGATCACCCACACGGTGGTGGTGAAGGCCGTACATCCGCTGGTCGTCATCCGGTGAGCCCATGGGGCAAGAAAACGAAGGGCGCGAAAACACGCGCTAATAAACGGACGGACGGCATGATCGTACGTCGTCGCAAGAAGCGTTAGTAAGGGATATTGCAATGCCACGTAGTGTGAGAAAAGGCCCGTTCGTCGATACACATCTGTCGAAAAAGGTCGCTGAAGCCACCGCCAAGAATGATCGTCGCCCGATCAAGACCTGGTCGCGTCGCTCAATGATTCTGCCCGATATGGTGGGACTGACGATCGCTGTACATAACGGTCGGCAGCATGTGCCTGTGCTGGTATCCGAGAACATGGTTGGACACAAACTCGGCGAGTTTGCTGCCACGAGAACGTTTCGCGGTCACTCCGGTGATCGGAAGACGAAATAGGTCGGAGGAGTATTAGGCCATGCAAGTCGCAGCAACACTTCGTTATGCACGCATATCACCACAGAAATGCCGCCTGATGGCTGACGCCATTCGTGGCAAGTCGGTCGACGATGCATTGCGGACATTGACCTTCACGCCAAAGAAAAGTGCGCGCATCGTGAAGAAGGTCCTGGAATCAGCAATCGCCAACGCCGAACACAATCACGGCGCAGACATTGATGAGTTGAGGATCTCGACGATTGAAGTTAACGAAGCGCCGACATTCAAACGGTTTCGCGCGCGGGCCAAGGGCCGCGGTGCACGCATTATCAAGCGTAACAGCCACATCACGATTCGCGTGGCAGACGAGTAAATAGTATGGGTCAGAAAGTACATCCAACCGGAATTCGCTTAGGCATCGTAAAAGACTGGACGTCCAAGTGGTATGCAGACGGCAAGACATTTGCCAACTACATAAATGCGGACTTCATTCTGCGCCAGCGAATCAAAAAGAAGCTCAAGGAAGCTTCCGTAAGCCGTATCACGATTGAACGGCCCGCGAAGAAAGTTAACGTGACGATTCATACCGCACGCCCGGGCATAGTGATCGGCAAGAAAGGCGAGGATATTGAAAGTCTGCGCGCAGAGTTGGCCGGGCTCGTGGGCATGAACATTGCGGATGTTCGTATCAATATTAGTGAAGTTCGCAAACCGGAACTGGATGCACAGCTCGTTGCGGAGGGCATAGCGCAGCAGCTGGAGCGTCGCGTCATGTTTCGTCGCGCCATGAAACGCGCGGTTACCAACACGATGCGAGTTGGCGCGGAAGGGATCAAGGTAAAGATCGGTGGCCGGCTGAATGGTGCCGAAATTGCGCGGTCGGAATGGTACCGCGAAGGCCGAGTACCGCTGCACACATTTCGGGCAGATATTGATTATGGATTTTCAGAAGCGAATACAACGTATGGCGTCATTGGCGTGAAAGTCTGGATTTTCAAGGGCGAAGTATTTGATAAACCCGAAGTGATTGCAGCTGACACTGCAGACGCCGCTCAAGGCGCGCGTTCTTAAATTACGTCGCGTAGATTAGAGAATAAGAGATGTTACAGCCAAAACGAACAAAGTTTCGCAAGCAGCACAAGGGTCGCAATCGCGGTCTCGCGGTACGCGGCAGCACGGTTGCATTCGGTACCTACGGGCTGAAAGCCACCTCACGTGGTCGCATGACTGCGCGCCAGATAGAAGCGGCTCGTCGTGCGATGACCCGCTACATCAAGCGCGGCGGCAAGATCTGGATTCGGGTTTTCCCGGACAAGCCCATTACCAAAAAGCCGCTTGAAGTGCGCCAGGGTAAAGGCAAGGGCAATGTTGAGTACTGGGTATGCCAGATTCAGCCAGGCCGTGTTCTTTATGAGATGGAAGGTGTAACAGAAGACATCGCACGCGAGGCGTTTCGTCTTGCGGCTGCAAAGATTCCGTTTACAACCTCATTTGTATCCCGACAGGTGATGTGATGGAAGCTCAGGAACTTCGCAAGAAATCGGTAGAAGAGCTTAACGCAGAATTAGTTGCGTTGCGCCGTGAGCAATTCAATCTTCGCATGCAACAGGCGACGGGCGAGCTGCCGCAACATACACAGCATCGCCGTGTGCGCAAGGATATCGCTCGCGTCAAAACGGTTCTGAACGAGCTGCAACGAGCAGCAGGTAAAGAATAATGAGTGAACAAAACAAAACAAAACGTACGCTCGTCGGGCGCGTGGTGAGCGACAAGATGGATAAGACTGTCTCGGTTGCCATTGAGCGCAGGATCAAGCATCCGGTTTACGGCAAATACATTCGCCGTACGACCAAGCTGCTTGCTCACGACGCGAATAATGAATGCAAACCAGGGGATCGTGTGACGATTTCCGAGGGCAGGCCGATTTCGAAAAATAAATCGTGGACAGTTGTTGGTGTGGTCGAGCGCGCAGCCGACCAGTAATGGGTTAGGGATTTAGTCATGATTCAAATGCAGACAGTTCTTGACGCAGCCGATAATTCCGGTGCTCGCCGCGTGCAATGCATTAAGGTGCTGGGTGGATCCAAGCGCCGGTATGCGGGTGTTGGTGACATCATCAAGGTAAGCGTCAAGGATGCGATACCTCGCGGCAAGGTCAAGAAGGGTGAGGTGTACAACGCGGTGGTTGTTCGCACGCGCAAGGGCGTGCGTCGCGATGATGGTTCGTTGATTCGTTTTGACGGCAATGCTGCTGTTTTGCTGAATGCCCGCCTTGAGCCAATCGGCACTCGTATATTTGGCCCGGTTACGCGTGAGCTGCGTACGTCGCGTTTCATGAAGATTATTTCACTGGCGCCTGAGGTTCTTTAGTAATGAACAAGATTAGAAAGGGCGATGAGGTCATCGTCAGGACAGGCAAGGACAAGGGCCGTCGCGGCACTGTATTGCAGGTTTTTGATGACGGGCGTGTTCTGGTAGAGGGAGTCAACCTTGCCAAGAAACATGTCAAACCAAATCCAAATGTAGGCGAGCCAGGCGGTATCAAAGACAAGGCGATGTCAATCAATGTGTCGAACGTGCTCGTGTTTAATCCGAAGTCCAAACAGGGCGAACGGGTTGGTTTTCGTGTCTCGAAAGACGGCAGCAAAGTGCGCGTCTTCAAGAGCGGCGATGTAGTGGATATCTGATATGGCAAGACTCCGTGAAAAATTTGAAACCGAGCTGTTGGGTGAGATCCAGCAACGGCTTGGCCTGAAAAACAGGATGGCGGTGCCACGCATCACCAAGATCACGCTGAACATGGGCGTTGGTGAGGCTGTTGCCGACAAAAAGGTTATCGAGAATGCGCGCGCGGATATGCAGAAGATTTCCGGGCAGCGCCCGCTGACTACACTGTCCCGCAAGTCTGTAGCTGGCTTCAAGATTCGTGACGGCATGCCCATTGGTTGCAAGGTAACTCTGCGCGGTGATCGCATGTACGAGTTCCTCGATCGACTCGTAAACATTTCGATTCCGCGTATTCGAGATTTTCGTGGCCTGAATCCTAAGTCGTTTGATCGGAATGGCAACTACAGCATGGGTGTTACCGAGCAGATCATTTTCCCGGAAATCAACTACGACGAAATCGATACGCTGCGGGGCATGGATATCACTATTACGACAACAGCAAAAAATCCTGATGAAGGCCGGGCGCTTCTGGAAGCGTTCAACTTTCCTTTCAAACAAAAGGCAGTTAAGGCAGATGGCTAAGACATCGATGATTATGCGCGAGCACAAGCGCAGCAAGATGGTCGCGCAGCAAGCAAAAAAGCGTGCCGCCCTGAAGGCTACGATTCGCAGCATTCACAGCAGCGACAATGAACGTGCTGTGGCGCAGGCGAAGCTCAATGCACTGCCGCGTGACGGCAGCGCATCGCGGCAACGCAATCGTTGTTCGATAACCGGGCGCCCGCGCGGCGTATACCGAAAATTTGGCCTCGGTCGCAACAAGCTCCGCGAAGCCGCCATGAATGGCGAAATCCCTGGACTCACGAAGGCCAGCTGGTAGGCGGAGACAATTATGAGTATGACGGACCCAATCGCGGACATGCTGACGCGGATTCGCAACGGACAGAAGGCTCGCAAAGTTAGCGTAGCAATGCCGGCTTCGAAAGAGAAAGAAGCCGTGGCGGCAGTGTTGAAAAGCGAGGGCTATATCGCGGGGTTTTCGAACATCGGCGAGGGTGCTGAAAAGAAGCTGTCTATCGAATTGAAGTACTTCGATGGCGAGCCGGTCATTGCCTACATCGCACGAAGCAGTCGCCCTGGGCTGCGGATTTATCGTGGCAAGGATGAGTTGCCAAAAGTGTTGGGCGGACTGGGCATCGCTATTGTATCGACGTCAGCTGGCGTGATGAGTGATCGCCAGGCCAGAGAAAAAGGTATTGGTGGGGAAGTTCTGTGCGTCGTTTCCTGACGTGCCGAACCTTTCCGAAATGAGACAAGACTATGTCTAGAATTGCAAAAGTAGCGGTTGAGTTGCCAAGCGGTGTTGACTTCCAGCAAGACGGCGGAGTCGTGACGATCAAGGGCAGCAAGGGCTCCCTGTCGATGGCATTGAATTCCGAGGTTCTGGTTGACCAGCAGGAACGCTCACTGCAGGTAACGGCGCGGTCGCGATCCAAGTTCGCTATCGCCATGTCGGGTACGACGCGGGCGCTATTGGCCAACATGGTAGCCGGTGTGCACAAGGGTTTTGAGCGCAAGCTTGAACTGGTCGGCGTCGGTTACCGCGCGCAGGCACAAGGCAACAAACTCAACCTGACGCTCGGGTTTTCACACCCGGTTGTCTACGCCGTTCCTGCTGGTATCAGTGTCGAGACACCGAGCCAGACAGAGATCGTCATCAAGGGTACAGATAAGCAGCAGCTCGGTCAGGTTGCAGCAGAGATTCGTCGCTTTCGGCCACCCGAGCCCTACAAAGGCAAGGGTGTGCGCTACGCCAATGAGCGCGTGGTACTGAAAGAAGCGAAGAAGAAATAGTGCAGCGAGAATGTTATGAAGCTCGATAAGAAACAGAATCGATTACGCCGTGCCCGCAAGGTCCGAGCCAAGATCTCCGAACTTGAAGTGAATCGCCTGAGCGTTCACCGCACGCCGCGCCATATATACGCGCAGGTAATTGCGCCGGACGGCGCTACGGTGATTGCCGCGGCTTCTACACTGGAAGCGGAAGTTCGTAAGGGCGTCAAGCATGGTGGCAATGTTGAGGCAGCTACAATTGTTGGCGCGCGCATCGCAGAGAAGGCCAAGGCAGCCGGAGTGGATACGGTTGCATTTGATCGCTCGGGTTTTCGCTATCACGGGCGCGTCAAGGCACTGGCCGATGCTGCTCGCGAAGCTGGATTGAAGTTCTAAGGATCAATAATGGCTAGAAAAGATCAAGCACAGGCGAGTGATGACTTTATCGAGAAACTCGTAACGGTCAATCGTGTGGCCAAGGTTGTCAAAGGCGGACGGCAGTTCGGCTTTACGGCGTTGACCGTGGTTGGCGATGGCCAGGGCCAGGTTGGATTCGGCTATGGCAAGGCGCGCGAGGTTCCGATTGCGATTCAGAAGGCGATGCAGAGTGCACGCAAGAATATGGTCAACGTCAATTTGAACCACGACACTTTGCAGTACGCGCAGAAGGCGCGTCACGGCGCGACACTTGTTTACATGCAGCCAGCGTCCGAAGGTACCGGGCTGATCGCTGGCGGTGCGATGCGTGCAGTATTCGAATGCGCAGGCGTTCGCAACGTGCTTGCCAAGAGCTACGGTTCACGCAACCCGATGAATGTGGTACGGGCGACGATGAAGGCACTGCAGGCAATTCATTCGCCGCAGGCGATCGCGGCGAAGCGCGGCAAGAAAGTAAAGGAAATCCTGGCTTAATCCAGGACATCAGGACTGGCAGAGACAAGATCATGGCGGATTCCAAACAGTTGAAAGTAACGCTCATCAAGAGCAAGCACGGGCGCTTGAGGAATCACCGTGCCTGTGTAAACGGCCTCGGGCTAAGAAAGATGCACCAGACGGTGCAGGTTGCGGATACCCCGGAGAATCGCGGCATGATCAATCAAATTTCGTATTTGCTGTCGGTAGAGGAAGCCTGAAATGCGACTTAACGATCTGTCGCCCGGCAAGGGCGCGAAAAAAACAGGCAAACGGTTCGGTCGTGGTCACTCCGTCGGCCAGGGTAAGACCTGTGGACGCGGGCAAAAGGGTCAGAAGTCCCGCGCGGGTGGTTTCCACAAAGTTGGATTTGAAGGCGGCCAGATGCCGTTGCAGCGTCGTTTGCCGAAAGTCGGCTTCCGCTCGCGCATGGCACGCCTGACGGCGGAGCTGCGATTGCACGAACTCGAGTTGCCAACTGCGGACGTGATCGACATGGAAGTGCTGAAATCCGCCAACCTGGTGCCGGCCTTTGTAACGAAGGTAAAGGTCATCAAGTCCGGAGAAATTACAAAGGCTGTGAAGCTCAAGGGACTCACAGTTACCAAAGGTGCGCGCGAGGCGATTACAGGCGCCGGCGGCACTATCGAAGACTAAGGAATTCAAGGAATTTTCGTGGCGAAAGGGCCCCTACAAAATCCGGGTGATATAGCGCAGGCAGCGAGCAAACTGGGCGATCTCAAAGCGCGGTTCATGTTCCTCATTGGTGCGCTGATTGTTTTCCGCGCGGGTACCTATATTCCGGTACCGGGCGTTGATCCCGTTGCGCTGGCCGAGTTCTTTGAACAACAGGCCGGAAACCTGCTGGGTATGGTGAACCTGTTCTCCGGCGGCGCTTTGTCGCGCTTCGGTATTTTTGCCATGGGCATCATGCCGTACATTTCTTCGTCAATTATCATGCAGATGGCGAGCCATATCGTGCCGAGCCTGCAGCAGTTGCGTAAGGAAGGCGAGCAGGGACGCAGGCAAATCGTCAAGTACACACGCTATGGCACGGTGGTACTGGCCAGTTTTCAGTCCATAGCCGCCGCATCGTGGCTCCAGAATCAGGCTGGTCTTGTGGTGAACCCGGGCACCTCTTTCCTGGTCACTGCGATGATTACACTGGTCACGGGCACGGTCTTCCTGATGTGGCTGGGCGAACAGATTACCGAGCGCGGTATCGGTAATGGCATCTCGATGATTATTCTTGCCGGTATTGTTGCCGGGCTGCCTGCGGCAATTGCCGGCACAGCCGAACTGGTGCGCAACGGTGAAATGTCGCCAGCGACGTCGATCATCATGCTGGTTGGCGCTGTAGCTGCGATCGTGTTTGTCGTTTACATGGAGCGCGCGCAGCGCCGCATTGCCGTAAATTACGCACGCCGTCAACAGGGCCGCAAAATGGTGCAGGCACAGAGCACGCACCTGCCGTTCAAGATCAACATGTCCGGTGTAATTCCGCCGATATTCGCATCCAGCCTGTTAATGTTTCCGGCGACGATTGCCCAGTTTTTCGGCCAGGCATCGGCAGATCCGAGCTTTACTCAGCGCATGCTGCAAACGATTGGTGCGAATCTGGGCCCAGGACAACCAATCTACGTATTGCTGTACGCGGCACTCATAATATTTTTCTGCTTCTTCTATACCGCCCTGATGTTCAACTCGAAGGATACGGCGGACAACCTGAAGCGGTCGGGCGCGTTTGTCCCGGGCATTCGTCCCGGAGTACAGACTGCCGAATACATTGACAAGGTACTGACCCGATTGACGTTCTGGGGTGCGATCTATATTGCCGGCGTTTGTCTGCTGCCGGAATTAGTACGCATGTTCTACCCCAGCATGCCGTTCAGCTTCGGTGGCACATCCTTGCTCATTCTCGTCGTCGTTACGATGGACTTCATGTCGCAGTTGCAAGCGCATGCGATGAGCCAGCAATACGAGGGCATGATGCAGAAAGCCAATCTGCGCAACTACGGCAAAGGTGGCCAGTTACGCTGATTGGTTCAGCGGGTTACGGAGCAAGCTCATGAAAGTAAGAGCATCAGTTAGAAAGATCTGCAGAAATTGCAAAATTATCCGTCGCAAAAGAGTTGTACGGGTGATCTGTACTGACGCGCGCCACAAGCAGCGTCAGGGTTAATCAGCAAGGGTGTCGTAGGGCGCCGGGTTCGAATCGAGGAATTATCAGTGGCACGTATAGCAGGTATAAACATTCCGTTGAACAAGCACGTCGTAATCGGCTTGACGTCGATCTATGGCATCGGTCGCTCTCGCGCAAAGAAAATTTGTGCAGCGGCTGGCGTTGCTCCGGAGACCAAGGTCAAGGATCTCGCAGAACCTGAAGTAGCGAATCTGCGAACAGAGATCGCGAAGCTTGAAGTCGAAGGTGATTTGCGACGCGAGATCTCCATGAATATCAAGCGCCTTATGGATCTTGGTACGTATCGCGGTATCCGACATCGTCGTGGATTGCCGCTGCGCGGACAACGCACGCGTACCAATGCACGTACGCGCAAAGGTCCGCGACGTCCGATCAAGCGGTAATTTTCGAATCGCCGGCTTGGACGCCCTCCACGGATAGCAGCCGGAAAACCAAGAGACTGAGTAAATATGGCAGAAGTAAAGAAAAAGAAGGTCAAAAAGCACGTAGTTGATGCGATTGCGCACATTCATGCTTCTTTCAACAACACGATCATCACGATCACGGACCGGCAGGGCAATGCGCTCTCGTGGGCAACCTCGGGTGGCTGTGGATTTCGAGGTTCCCGTAAGTCGACGCCGTTTGCGGCACAGGTAGCTTCCGAGAAGGCGGGTCGTGTTGCGCTTGATTTCGGGGTGAAAAACCTGGACGTACGCGTGCTTGGGCCGGGCCCGGGTCGCGAGTCTGCCGTGCGAGCTTTGAACGCACTGGGATTTCGTATTCAAAACATCGAGGACGTAACACCAATTCCTCACAACGGCTGTCGCCCGTCTAAAAAGCGGCGGGTATAGAGGCTTAAGTAATGGCAAGATATTTAGGACCAAAGTGCAAACTGTCGCGCCGCGAAGGCACGGATCTGTTTCTAAAGAGCGGCGTCAGGCCGCTGGAGTCGAAATGCAAGCTGGAGATTCCGCCTGGCGGTGCTCGTGAGCG
This sequence comes from uncultured Woeseiaceae bacterium, assembly GCA_964533065.1. Taxonomy (GTDB): domain Bacteria; phylum Pseudomonadota; class Gammaproteobacteria; order Steroidobacterales; family Woeseiaceae; genus UBA1847. The sequence continues at coordinate 13,329 of CAZHLE010000001.1, forward strand.
TCGTCCACGGCTGTCGGATTACGGCGTCCAGTTGCGTGAGAAGCAGAAGCTGCGCCGCATGTACGGTGTACTTGAGCGCCAGTTCAGTGGTTACTACAAGCGTGCCGCGCAGTTGAAAGGCTCAACGGGTGACAACCTGCTGCGATTGCTCGAAGGGCGCCTCGACAATGTTGTTTATCGGATGGGTTTCGCCGTTACCCGGGCCGAGGCGCGTCAACTCGTCAGCCATAAAAGCGTCGAGATTAACGGCAAGATCGTAAATATTCCGTCTGCCCAGGTTAAGGCAGGCGATTCAATCGGCATTCGTGAAAAGGCCCGCAAGCAACTTCGCATTCAAAATGCGCTGGAAATTGCTGGTCAGGTCGGCCTACCCGATTGGGTGGACGTCGACGCGAAGAAGATGGCGGGCATACTCAAGTCGTTGCCTGATCGGGAAGATATTCTGCCCGATATCAACGAAAACCTCGTCGTCGAGCTGTACTCCAAGTAGTCAGGAAGGAATTTACTCATGCACGAATCTGTACACGAATTTCTGAAACCGCGCGTCGTAAAAGTAACGCCGGTTACCGATCATCTGGCCAAGGTGGTCATTGAGCCGTTCGAGCGTGGTTTTGGTCATACGCTTGGCAATGCCTTGCGCCGAATTCTGTTGTCATCGATGCCTGGTGCCGCGATCACTGAGGCGGAGATTGAAGGTGTGCTGCACGAATACACCAGCATTGAAGGTGTACAGGAAGACGTCGTAGACATCCTGCTGAACCTCAAGCAAGTGGCCGTACGCATGCATTCCCGCGATTCGGTTGAGCTGCGCCTTTCGAAGAAAGGGCCTGGTACGGTGACCGCTGCCGATATTCGACTCGACCACGACGTCGAAATCATGAATCCGGAGCTTGTTATCGCCAACCTGACCAAGATTGGTGAGCTGAACATGATCCTCAAGGTTGAGCGGGGTCGCGGCTATCGCGCAGCAACCCAGCGGCCGACTTTTGAAGAGCAGACGGGTCCTATCGGGCGTTTGCAGCTGGACGCATCTTTCAGTCCCGTACAGCGTGTGACCTATAACGTGGAAGCGGCTCGTGTCGAGCAGCGCACCGACCTCGACAAGCTGATCATCGATATCGAAACAAACGGTACGATCGATCCTGAAGAGGCTATCCGACGTGCCGGCAGTATTCTCAAAGACCAGTTGTCGGTATTCGTCGATCTGCAGGGCCAGGAAGATGGCATGCAGGCGCAGGCCGAAAGCCAGGTTGACCCGATTCTGCTGCGACCGGTTGATGAGCTCGAACTTACGGTACGTTCGGCGAATTGCCTCAAGGCCGAGAACATCATGTATATCGGTGATCTCGTGCAACGCACCGAGGTTGAGTTGCTGCGGACGCCAAACCTTGGCAAGAAGTCGCTGACTGAAATCAAGGAAGTCCTCGAAGGGCATGGCCTCGGCCTGGGCATGCGCCTCGAGAACTGGCCGCCTGCAAGCCTGCGGCCGGAACACGAGTTAGGCCTCTAAAAACACAGGGGTCAGAGCCCTTTTTTTCCCAAATACGGCGCAACCATATTTGGGAAAAAAAGGGCTCTGACCCCGATTGAACAAGGGTAAGAAAAATGCGCCATAGAAATTCCGGCCGCCGTCTGGGCCGCAACAGCTCACATCGCAAAGCCATGTATCGAAACATGGCCGCGTCGATACTGAGGCACGAAACGATCCGGACCACGCTGCCGAAGGCCAAAGAACTGCGCCGCGTCGTCGAGCCGTTGATTACGCTGGCTAAAGTGGACAGTGTTGCGAACCGTCGCCTGGCGTTCGATCGGCTGCGCGACAAGGAAGTCGTCGGCAAATTGTTTACGGATCTCGGGCCGCGCTTCAAGGCACGTCCGGGCGGGTACCTGCGCATCCTGAAAACCGGTCCGCGCCCAGGTGATGCCGCGCCGATGGCGATCATCATGCTGACCGACAAAGCCGCCATCGTGGAAAGCGCCGAAGCCTAGCTGTTCGCGCCGGTTTGCACGCAGGAATAGCGGCTAACTGGCTGAAAGATTGAAAGAAAGCCAAAATCGTATCTTGTGAGCATAGTCACAGCATCATTGGCCGTGGCGCACTAGGCTGAAACTTGGGAATTGCCGGGGCCCCGCCATTAGCAGAGATAAGTCATTTGATGATTGCGTCATCCTGTCGAAGGAAGCCTTCGACCCGGACGCGGTTTTCCTTGAAGACATCGTTGATGACGGAGTCCTGCCCTACCTGAGTCTCGAAGTAGACGGCCTGACGGCCGCCAACGAGAGCCGGAAAGGCAAGTACGAGTTGCGCCCTGAGGACGCGGCAGCCTTCGCCAAGCGACGACCCGATACAACCATGCCAGTCGTCGCCCTCGATCCCGAGCACCTTGACGTGTATGGCTGGGAACCCTCGCTGTGGAAGAAAATAAAGGGTTACTTCGGCTTCTAAGTTAAGATCGCCTCGTGATCTTTAAAGACAAGACCGTCATTATTACCGGTGGCTCGGAGGGCGTTGGCGCAGCAACGGCAAGGTTGTTTGCGGAGGCCGGCGCAAACCTCATGCTGGTGGCGCGCAGCAAGAAGAACCTCGAAGCTATTGCTGCGGAGCTGCGCGATAAGACCACTGTCAAGAGTTTCGCCATGGATGTGACCGACGCCAATGCCTGCGTCGATCTGTTCAAGAAAGCGAATTTTGAATTCGGTCGGGTCGATATTCTCATCAACAACGCCGGCTACCACGCGCGCGGCGCGTTCGAATCGGTGGCTGCCGACGACCTGACAAAAATTGTTAACGTCAACCTGACGGCACCCATTTTCTTGACGCGGACAGCCTTGCCTTACCTGTTCGAGGCGGGTGGTGGTGTCATTATCAATGTCGGCTCGCTCGCGGGACGAACGCCGGTGCCAAACAGTGCTGCCTATGCGGCGAGCAAGGCGGGATTGCGATCACTGACCTACTCGCTGGCAGAAGAATTGGCCGGCAAGAATATCAAGCTTGCGATTGTGTCGCCGGGACCAATCGATACCGGCTTCATCATGGCCAATATTGACAACACCTCGGATCTCACTTTTTCGCAACCCATGAGCACTGCGGAAGAAGTCGCGCAGGTCATCCTTGATCTTTGCGGCAATAATCAGCGTGAAGTAGCGATGCCCTGGATCAGCGGCGTACTGACGACAGTAAGCTACCTGATGCCACGGTTGGCGAGGGCGATGCGACCGATGCTTGAGCGTCGCGGCGCCAACGTCAAGGCACGCCTCAGGCGGCAGCGCTGAACGCGTCGCGCGTCAGATTTTCGCTGCCGTCGGCCAACACGCGAACATTGTCCTCGATACGAATGCCGCCGAAAGGTCGTAACCACTCGACACCGTCCCAGAGAACAAGGTTCTCAGCCGGACTGTTGCGCAGTTTGTCGAGCAACATGTCGATGGCGTAAAGGCCTGGCTCGATGGTCAGGGTCATGTTCTCTTCAAGAACCCGGGTCAGTCGCAGGTACGGATGACCGCTGGGCGGATCAATAATCGCCCCGGATTCGCCCTGCATGTGACCACCCACGTCGTGTACCTGGATACCGAGCAAATGCCCGAGGCCATGTGGCAGAAAGGCTGTCGTGACACCGGTCTCGATCAGGGACTCGGCACTACCGCTGGCGAGTTTTGCCTCCACGAGCACTGCGCTCAGCAGGCGATGGGTCTCCATATGTAGTTCGACATAGTCGACGCCGGCCCGGACCCGCTGCACTATCTTAAGTTGCAGGTCGTCCATGCGCGCGATCAATTCGGCAAAACGCGTATCGTCGCGCGCATAGGTGCGGGTGATATCGGCGGCGTAACCATGGACTTGCGCTCCCGCATCAATCAGTAACGAGCGTAAGCGGCGGGGCGGCTGGCGATCGAGATGGGTGTAGTGCAGCACCGCACTGTGTTCATTCAGGGCGATAATATTGCCGTACGGCAACTCATTGTCGGTATGTGACACCGCATGGCAATAGGCGCGGTGAATGTCCAATTCGGCCTTGCCGTCGCGGAATGCGTCGGCCGCCGCAAGGTGACCACCTACGGCACGCCGTGTCGACAGGCGCATGCAGGCGAGTTCGTACTCGGTCTTGATGCCCCGACCATAGTGCAGAATGTTGAGAGCGCTACTCGGGTTGACGCGATCGATGTCGAAGGCATGTGCCGGGTCATTGATCTCGCCAATCAGAATGCAGCACTGCCGATCGCCGGGCAGGTGTGCGGCGACCTCGTCGATACTGTGCACGATCCGGATGTCGAACTGCCCGCTCCAATAGCCGTCGGGCTCTCCTGGGACCACATGCCAGTAATCTCGCGGCTGGTAATAGATCAGGCGCGGGACTTCGCCGGGCGTATAGACGATGTAGGACAAGGGCAAATCGAGCAGCGGTACCCAGCTGACAAAATGTGCGTTTGGCTTGAATGCATAGGCCATGTCATCGAGGAACACATACCGCGAACTGCCGGAAAAAATGACCGCGTGGCTCGCGCCGGCTGTGTCCAGCGCATGGTCGTGGCGCCGCTTCAGCGTGTCGAGGTGTGCCGGGTATAGCCGGCCGAGTTCTGTGTTTTGATCTGAATAATCGTCGTTCATCGCCACGATCATACCGTGTTTCATTCGTCGGGCAATCTAGGCATTATTGCCGCATGACGAAGGACACCTGGTTGACCGGCATAACAACAACGGGTACACCGCATATCGGCAACTATGTCGGCGCGATTCGGCCCGGCATCGCGGCCAGCAAGGACCGGGCAACGCGGCATTTCTATTTTCTCGCCGACTATCATTCGCTGGCAAAGAATGAAGACCCCGACAAAATCAGTCGCTCAACACTCGAGATCGCGGCAGCCTGGCTGGCACTCGGGCTGGATACCGGGCATGCGTATTTCTATCGCCAGTCGGATATTCCGGAAATACCTGAACTGACCTGGATCCTGACCGGCATGACGGCCAAGGGTCTGATGAATCGGGCGCATTCCTACAAGGCCGCGGTACAGGCGAATGTCGATAGCGGCAGCCAGGATCCGGACAAGGGCATCACGATGGCGCTGTACAGTTACCCGATCCTGATGGCTGCCGACATCCTGATGTTCAGTTCGAACAAGGTCCCGGTGGGCCAGGACCAGAAACAGCATGTCGAGATGGCGCGCGATATTGCACAACGCTTCAATCATCACTACGGCGAAACGTTTGTCCTGCCCGAGGCCGTCATCGGCGAGGACACGGCGGTACTCAAGGGCCTGGATGGCCGCAAGATGTCCAAGAGCTACAACAACACGATTCCTCTGTTTGCTGACGAGAAACAGTTGCGCAAGATGATCATGAAAATCAAGACCAACAGTCTTGAGCCGGGCGAACCGAAGGATCCGGCTGACAGCACCCTGTACGACATCTACAGGGCATTCGCGACGTCTGCCGAAACGCGCGTCGTAGAGCAGAAATATGCAGCGGGTATCGGCTGGGGTGAGATGAAGCAGATGCTGTTCGAGCACCTTAATGAGCATCTCCGGCCGGCACGTGCCGAATACGCAAGGCTATTGGCCGATCCTGCCATTGTCGAACGGGAACTCGTCAAGGGCGCAAATCGGGCACGCGAGATTGCCGCGCCATTCCTTGACAAAATTCGTGCTGCAATCGGTATTCGAAAACTCGGATGATGGGGCAGCTCTGCTGAATCGAATTGGCATTGCACCTGGCACAATCGAACGTGGCAAGAATGCGCGGCGCTATGGATGACCCGGTCATGGCCGGTTTTGTAGAGCGCCTCGAGTCGCTGAACGCACTTGCCGATGCCAGCCCTGGATTCGTGTGGCGCTACCAGACCGATGCCGGCGATGCCACGGAAGTGCGCGTGTTCGAGGACGAACTGATTCTTTTTAACATGTCGGTCTGGGTGTCCATAGAGCACCTCGAAGCCTATGTGTATCGCAGTAATCATGTCGAAGCGCTGCAACAACGTGCCAGCTGGTTTGAGCAGCCCGCCCGATCACCGCTGGTCATGTGGTGGATTGCGGCGGGACATATACCCTCGGTCGAGGAAGCCAAACAGCGATTCGATGTACTCTGGCGCGATGGTCCAAGCGCCTATGCCTTTACTTTTCGGGAGCGATTTGTAGCCACCGAAGCGACGGTTGTGGCGCGGTGAGCCCTTGGATTTTGAGCTAAGAACCCCCAGGCTTAATATGCGCAGGATAACGCTGGCCGACGCGCCGCTGATGTTGGCCGTGTGGAACGATCCGGCCTTTATTGAGCACGTGGGAGACCGGGGGATTCGTAGCATCGAACAGGCGCACGAGGTGTTGCGACAGGGCGCATTCAAACTTTATGAGCAGTATGGTTATGGGCCGTACCGAATCGCACTGGCAGAGGATGATATCGAGATCGGTGTTTGCGGGCTGTTTCGGCGCGAAGGATTCGATGAACCGGACATTGGCTATAGCGTGCTGCCAGCCTTTTGTGGCCGCGGCTATGCATTCGAGGCGGCGAGCGCGATACTTGAGTATGCCCGCGAGACGCTCGGCCTGGCGCGGGTTACGGCGTTCACATCGCCTGGCAACGCGGCCTCCATTGGTCTTGCCGGGAAGCTTGGTCTACGCTATGAACATATGGCGCGGCTGCCGGCAGAAAACACCGATGTCGCACTGTACGGCGTGATATTGCAATCCTGAGGACGGCGCATGGCACAGCGGAAGTTCAAATCGAAGATTGATCTCTGGATCCGCTTGTTGCTGATCAGTCTGGTCGTGATTGAAATTGCTATCGTGGTGCAAGCGGCCATGCGACCGGGCGATCCTGCTGCCACCACTATCATCATTCTCTCCTGCATTGGCGCCGCCGTTCTGTTGGTTGCCTTGTTGTTGTGCACTTATTACACGGTCGACAAAGGGACCTTGCGGATCGTATCCGGACCGTTCCGCTGGAGCATAGCGGTTGATCAGATCAGTTCCGTTACGCCCACACGCAGTCCCTTGTCTTCACCCGCGTTGTCGCTGGATCGATTACTGATCCGCTACGGCAAGGGACGCAGAATAATGGTCTCGCCCGCGAATAAGCACGAATTTCTGCGCGCCATTGGACATGACGGTGAGTAACGATATACACGAGGGTGGTTGCCTCTGCGGCTCCGTGCGCTTCCAGCTACTCGGTGCGCCGATGATCGTGCATGCGTGTCACTGCACGCTCTGCCAACGCCGTACCGGCAGCGCATTCGCCGTCAATCTCTGGATAGAAGCTGACAACATCCGTTTGCTGCACGGCGACCTGGAGCCAAGAACTGCGCCGGGTGTCAGGCTGGATGCCCCGTCCGAATCGTGGTTTTGTCCGAGTTGTGGCACCTGCCTCTGGTCACGATTCAACGCCAGCCCCGCAGACTCTCGGTTTGTGCGCGCCGGTACACTCGACAACCCGGCCGCCTTCGCTCCCGATGTGCACATCTTCACGTCGACGAAACAGCCCTGGGTCACGATTCCCGACGACGTGCCCGCGTTCGAAGGTTCTTATGACCTGAAATCCACGTGGTCCGAGCCGAGCCGCAAACGCCTGCGTGTGTTGATGAGCAGCAGTTGAAAAAATCATGCCGTATTCGGGATACGGCGCTGTCAGAATAAGAAAAACGGAGTACCACGATGCATGAACTGATTGATCATCCCTGCGTTCAGCACAAGCTCGCGATCATTCGCGACATTGATACCGGGCATAAGAAATTTCGCGAGCTTGCCACCGAGATCACCAAGTTCATTTGCTACGAGGCCTTGAAAAACATCCCCATGAAGCGTGTCAAGGTGCAGACCCCGGTTGCCGAAGCATTCTGTAAGAAAATCGATACCGACCTCGTCGTCGTACCGATTCTGCGTGCCGGCGTCGGCATGCTGGAAGGTATCCTTGAACTGGTGCCGACCGCCCGGGTTGGATTTATCGGTCTGTATCGGGACGAGGTGAGCAAGAAACCGGTGAGCTATTACCAGCGTTTGCCGGCAGAAACCAGGGGCGGTACCTGTATCATTATTGATCCGATGCTGGCGACCGGCGGATCAACGGTGGCAGCGATCGATCTGTTGAAGTCAAAGGGAGCTGGCAAGATAGTGGTCGTTTGTATTGTTACCTGCCCCGAGGGGCTGCAGGTGGTCGAGGAAAAGCATCCGGACGTGCCGATTTATGCTGCTGCCATCGATGATCACCTCAATGAAGACAAGTACATCGTGCCCGGGCTGGGCGATGCCGGCGACCGGCTGTTCGGGACCTCGCACTAGCCATGGCGGAGCTCGAGACCAGGCAGACCAATGCCAGCGTCTTGTAGGATTCTCGCCGCGCAAGCAGAATATCTCCATCTACATCATGGCCGGCTTTTCCGGCAGCGAAAGATTGCTGGCGAAACGTGGCAAGCACAAGATCGGTAAATCCTGCCTCTACATCAAGCGCCTGGACGACGTCGATCAGGTCGTGCTCCGGAAACTCCTTGACGGGTCCATCCAGTACATGCGCAATAAATACACCACCGGAAAATGACGCAATGAGCGATACCATAATCACGTCGCGGCTGGAAGGCACGACGCTGGTCGTCGAAACCGATACCCAGACTGAGACTTACGATTCCCAGTTCCTGGTCGCAGCATTGTTGATCTACATCGCGCGTGGCAGTGGCGGGATCGAGCCTGAAGAAACGGCAAAGATGCTCGAGCTGATCCAGGGTCATTTCCAGTTGCGGGGCGCCGAATCACTCGAACTGCTGACCCGTGCAATGAGCGAACTCGCCGAAAAGCCCGAACTTGGCAAACTGCTAGGTGAGCTTGGCCGTTCATTGTCCGACAGCGACAAGGAAGATATCGCCGTCATGGCTCTCAAGGTGATCGCGGCTGATGGCCGCCGAAAGGTCGCGGAAATGGAAAAATTCAACGAAGCCGTCGAGGCGGTCGGCGCATCGCCCGAGGTTGTGCACCGGGCCTTCGATCGGTATTTCGCAGAAACCATGCCGGGAGAGCTTTAGTCATGCATCGCAGCCGTTTCGCCGGGATCATTATTGATTGTCAGACTGACAACCTCGAGTCTGCCGCGGAGTTCTGGAGTGCGGCGCTGGGTTACCCGCGCAAACATGTCGCGGATGAGGGCGACCCTGTTTACCGGACCTTGCAGCCGCCGCCGCGCGAAACCTATGTCGAGGTGCAAAAAGTGTCGCACCCGAGTCGTGTGCACCTCGACATCGAAGCGGACGATATCGAGGCCGAAGTGGCGCGCCTCGAAGCACTGGGGGCGCAGAGGATTGAGTTTATACGTGGCTGGTGGGTCATGGAGGCGCCGACAGGGCAGCGATTTTGTGTGGTTCCTCCCGCCAACGAACATTTCGCGAAAACCGCGAATACCTGGAAATAACACGCAACAGCAAGGCAATTGCGATGACAATCTCAGCGCAGGCTGGCCTGTAGCGTCTCCAGCTCGCCCCAGCGCTCGATGCGCGCTTCCAGCAGCGACTTTGCGTCCGCCAATTCGCAGAGCGTCGCCTGAACGATTTTCTGGTCCTGGGCATAGAAGCCGGGATCGGCGATCTGTTGTTCCACGCTGGCGACGGACGCCTCGATGCCGGCAATCTCGCCGGGCAATGCATCGAGTTCGCGTTGATCCTTGTAGCTGAGCTTGGTCGGTTTTTTCTGCGTGCGTTTTTCGGCAACAACGCGTTTGCGATTCCCGATTTCGAAGGGGTCATCGGTGACCGCAAGGTTACGGCCCTGGCGTAACCAGTCGGAATAGCCTCCGACATATTCGCGCACGCTGCCGTCATCTTCAAATACGACGGTACTGGTCACGACGTTGTCGAGGAACTCGCGGTCGTGGCTGACGACGATCAGGGTGCCACTGTATTCGGTGAGTCTGGCTTCGAGCACTTCCAGCGTTTCGACGTCGAGATCGTTGGTTGGCTCGTCCAGCACCAGCAAGTTCGCTGGCTGGGTAAACAACTTGGCGAGAATGACGCGATTGCGCTCGCCACCGGACAGCGCCTTGACCGGCGTCATCGCGCGCTTCGGGCTGAACAGGAAACCATTGAGATAACCGACGATATGGCGTTCCTTGCCGTTGAGCTTGATGTAGGTGCGCCCGTCGCCGACGTTGTAGGCAACCGACTTGTCGAGCTCCAGGTTTTGTCGCAACTGGTCGAAGTAGCCGATTTCCAAATTGGTGCCGTGCTTGAGCGTGCCTGCTTGCGGCTCCAGGTCGCCGAGCAACAGGCGCAATAGCGTGGTTTTGCCAACGCCGTTGTTGCCAATCAAACCGATGCGATCGCCACGCATGATCTTGATCGAGAAATTCTCGATCAGCGGTTCATCCGCGTAGCGATACGATACGTTCTTGGCGCTGATCACCTTGCGACCGGATTGTTCGGCCTCTTCAATGTGAATGCGTGCCTGGCGTTCGCGTTTTACACGCTGCGCGCGCTCATCACGCATTTTCATGAGTGCGCGGGCGCGGCCCTCGTTGCGCGTTCGGCGGGCCTTGATGCCCTGCCGGATCCAGTCTTCTTCCTGCGCCAGTTTCTTGTCGAACCTGGCGTTGGCTGCGTCCTCGTCCTCGATCGATTTGTCCTTATTTTTCAAATAGTTATCGTAGTCTCCATGCCAGCTCGTGAGCTTGGCCCTGTCGATTTCAAGAATGCGCGTCGCGAGCCGCTGCAAGAATGCCCGATCGTGGGTGATGAACATGACGGCGCCCGGCCAGGCATAGAGTCGATCCTCGAGCCATTTGATGGTCGCGATATCGAGATGATTGGTCGGCTCGTCGAGCAATAGCAGCTCCGGCTTCTGTACCATCGCCGCGGCAAGTGCGACACGCCGGCGCCATCCACCGGACAGCTCGTTCATCTTCTTCTCGGCGGGCAAATTCAACTCGGTGATGGTTTCTTCAACCCGTTGCTCCATGTGCCAGCCATCGTGCGCGTCAATTCGCGCGTGCAAGGCTTCGAGTTCGCGCATGCCGTCGCGATCGAGTTTGAGTTTCGACTGTTGCTCGTACTGCTGCAGCAATTTCTCGATTTCGCAGAGGCCCGCTCGAACCACGTCGCGAACACCGGTGTTCATCGCCTCGGGCAGTGCTTGGCTTAGCTGGCTCACGATCAGGTTGCCGCTGCGCACGATCTCACCATGATCGGGTTCGAGCTCCCCCGTGATGAGTTTGAACGTCGTGGATTTCCCTGCGCCATTGCGCCCGATCAGGCAAACGCGTTCGCCGGTTTCTATGGAGAATTCAGCCTGACTGAGGATTCTCAGCTCACCAAAGTCCAGCGATATTTCATCGAAGCGCAAAAGTGACATACAGTACGGTTTCTGGGGTCTGACCCTCTGCAAGCGTGGCAAGAGGCTACCATGAGCAACGACAGATTGATTGAGATCGAAAGCAAGCTGGCGCACCAGGACCAGCTGTTGTTCGAGCTCAATGAAGTGGTCACCGAGCAGCAGGCGAGAATCATGCAACTCGAGCAGCTCGGCAAGTCACTGATTGACAGAGTACGCGCCCTCGGCGATGCCACGCCGGATAGCGCCCCGGTCGACGAGCGGCCACCGCATTATTAAACCCGAAATTCGGGTCGCAGCGTTACCATACACTACCGTTCAATGCCCCAAAGGGAGGCGTCAATGAACACCTTACTCAGGCTGGTTTTGATCTTTCTGCTGCTACCCGCAATCGCTTTCGCGGACGATCCCTACGTGCCGGACGACTTGCAGGACTGGCAAGGGTGGGTGTTGCATGACAAGGAATACCGGGCTTGCCCGTTCTTTTTCGATCGTGGAGCCACGGAGCGTAATGACTATGTCTGTGCCTGGCCCGGCCGCCTGGAACTTCGCGTTGATGGCAAGGGGGCTGCCTTCACCCAGTCGTGGTCCGTGTATGCGAAGGAACAGTGGTTGCGTCTGCCCGGCGATACCCATTACTGGCCGCACCAGGTCACGGCGAACGGCCGCAGCGTCGCAGTGGTATTGCGCGACAATGTGCCGAGCGTATTGCTGCCGCCCGGCGACTATCGCCTCAGCGGGTCTTTTGCCTGGGACGAGCGGCCGGGTGACCTGAGCCTGCCCTGGCAGACCGGCCTCTTGTCCCTGATCGTGGACGGGCAGGCGGTCGCAAGGCCGGATCGTACGAACCAGGGCGTATTCCTCGGCGAACGCCGCCAGGAGAGCCTGGCGCGCGATCATGTCAGCAGCAATGTGTATCGACTGGTGCAGGACGATGTGCCGACACGCCTGACGACACGCCTGCAAATCCAGGTCTCTGGCAGCGTGCGCGAGGAACTGTTCGGGCCGTTGTTGCCGGAAGGGTTCACACCGCTGACCCTGGACAGCCAGTTACCGGCGCGCCTCGAACCGGATGGCAAGTTGCGCGTGCAGGTACGGCCAGGGTCCTGGGACCTTGAAGTCACGGCGCGCGCCGCCAGCGTGCTCGATACGATCAGCCTGCGGGAGCCCGAGGCGAACCTGCCGGATGCCGAGATCTGGAGCTATGCGGCCAATGACAGCCTGCGCGTGACCGCGCCTGATGGCAGCGCACCCGTCGATCCGACGCAAGTCGGTACGCCGGGCGAATGGCAGCAACTGCCGGCATTCCGTCTCGCTGCCGGGGAGTCCCTGCAGATTAGCGAGCGCAGCCGCGGCATTGTGTCTGCTGACAACGATCTGCATTTATCGCGCAGCATGTGGTTGGCGTTTGATCGCTCGAATTTCATGGTTAAGGACCAGATCGCTGGCAGCATGCGCAGCGGTTGGCGTCTCGATATGTCGCCACCGTTTGGGCTGCTGACGGCGAGCGTTGATGACGAAAACCTGCTCATCACCGAGGGCGCTGCCAGCGGGCAGACCGGTGTGGAGCTGCGTTACCCGCAACTCGAGCTCGTGGCGGTGGCGCGATCGGAGCCTCTGGGCCCTTTGCCGGCAACCGGATGGGACACACGCTTCAGTTCGGTTGACACCGTGCTGCACCTGCCACCCGGGCATAAATTGCTGGCGGCACCGGGCGTCGATACGGCTGGAGGCAGCTGGGCCAGCCAATGGGAGTTGCTGGATTTTTTCCTGTTGCTGATTATCGCTATTGCGGCCTGGCGACTGTTCGGTCCCAAGGCAGGCGTGATTGCCCTGGTCACCCTCACCTTGAGTTTTCACGAACTGTCGGCTCCGACCTGGCTGTGGCTCAATCTCCTGATTGCGGTCGCCCTGTTGCGCGTGGCACCGGCCGGCAGATTGCGTCAGGGCGTGCTCGTCTATCAGCTCAGCAGCGCGGTGATACTCGTGCTGGTGCTGGTGCCGTTTATTGCCAGCCAGCTGCGCATCGCGATCTATCCGCAACTCGAGCCGCAATGGCCGGGGTATGGTGTCGCCTACGTTTCCGGCGTCGCCGCCGATGCCGATGATTTGCAACTACCGGCCACAATGCCGGCACGCACTGAAAAAGAGCTGATGGAAGGCGTTACGCGGGAAAGAATGCTTTCGGCACCCGAAGAAATCGTCGTCACCGGGTCAAAAATCGCCCGGTCCACCGTATTTTCGCGCTACGCGCCCGATGCGATCGTGCAGGCCGGTGCCGGCATCCCGTCCTGGCAATGGAATACCTATCACTTAAGCTGGAGCGGTCCGGTCGACAGTGAGCAGACAATGCGGCTCATGATCCTGCCGCGCTGGCTGGTGTCGCTGTTGCGTTTTGCCGAGGTCGGTTTGCTGTTGTTGTTCGTCGCCGTGTTCGCCGCCGAAATCTTGAAGCGCGAAATCCGGCTTCCCGGGGGCTTGCGACTCGGCAATGCGGTCGCGAGCAGTCTCGCCATGATCGGTCTGCTGACATTGTCGATGTTGCCGGAGCAGGCCGCACGCGCCGAACTGCCCGACGCCGAGATCCTGCAGGAGCTCGAAGCGAGGCTGCTGCGGGCGCCCGAGTGCGCGCCGCGATGCGCGGAGCTGGTGGCGGCCGACATTGTGATCCGCGAGCACAGCGTGCGCATGCGCTTGACGATCGATGCGCTCGACGATGTGGCAATGCCCCTGCCAGGCTCCGAGCGGGGCTGGCACGCCAGTGCGATCCTGCTGAATGGCAGCGCGGCCGGGCAGGTGACCCGCGGTCCGGGGCAAGCGCTCTGGCTGCGCCTGCTCGCGGGCCGGCATAGCGTGGAGCTGGAAGGCGCCATCCCCGCCGTGGACAGCCTTGAAATACCGTTCCCGACGCTGCCGAGGGTGGTGGAAGCAAGCGGCGATGGCTGGTTCGTCGCCGGCATCAAGGACCGCCGCCTGTTGTCCGGATCGCTGCAGCTGACCCGCCTGCAGACGGACACAGCAGCGGCGAATACCACGCGCTGGGAAAGCAGTCGCTTTCCGGCTTTCGTCGAGGTGTCACGAACCCTGCAACTGGATCTCGACTGGCGTGTTACGACGACCGTCATCCGGGTTGCCCCGACGCAGGGCGCGCTGACGCTGGAGCTGCCGCTGTTGGCGGGCGAAGCCGTGATCAGCGACAACCTGAGCGTCCGCGATGGCAAGGTGCTGGTCAGCATGGCGCCGAACCAGAACGCCGTGTCCTGGGAGTCGAGCCTCGAACGCGTGTCGCCCCTGACCTTGCGCGCTGCGAACGACGCCGCATGGCGGGAACAGTGGGCGGTAGTCGCGAGCAATATCTGGCAGACAAGGTTCAGCGGTGTGCCCGAAAGTGACGTAGCCAGCCAGACTGACAATGCCAGGACTGCGGTTTTCTATCCGCGCGCGGGTGAAGAGCTGATCGTTGCCACGACACGCCCGGAAGGCAGTTCAGGTTCGACCCTGGCTTTCGATTCTGTCGAACTGTATACGCAACACGGCGACCGCAGCAGCGACACGACCATGAGTCTCGCGTATCGCAGTACGCGTGGCATGCAACATGTCGTACAACTGCCGCGCGATGCCGAGGTCACCAATGTTGTCATCGACGGACTTACGCAATCACTGCGTGCCACCGACGGGCAGTTGATCCTGCCGGTTTTACCGGGAGAGCATTCGGTCCAGGTGGTATGGCGATCAGGCGGCGCAGTCGGTAGCCGTGTCGAGACACCGGCGGTCGACATCGGCGCGCCGGCGAGCAACATTTCCTTGCAGCTTGAGTTGCCGCGTGATCGCTGGCTGCTGGGTACCTCAGGTCCGCGCCTTGGGCCCGCAGTACTGTACTGGTCGGAACTCGCCGTGCTGCTGCTGGCCGCGATTATTCTTGGCAAAACCAGTCTCGCACCGCTGAAGACCTGGCAATGGCTGTTGCTCGGGCTTGGCTTCAGCACCTTCGACTGGCCCGCGTTCGGCTGGATCGTGCTCTGGTTGCTGGCGAGCGGTGCCCGTGCACGCTGGCACGGAACAGCGACCTGGTGGCGTTTCAATCTGGTGCAGCTCGCCGTGGTCGGCCTGACCGTGATCGCGTTGGGCTCGATCGTTTCCAGCCTGCCCGGTGGCCTGCTCGGCGTACCGGATATGAGCGTTACGGGCAATGAATCGTACGGCAATGCACTGCGCTGGTTTGCGGATCAAAGCACTGCCACATTGCCGCAGGCAGCTGCTTTTAGCGTGCCCCTGTGGGTCTACAAGGTTCTTATTCTCGGCTGGTCGCTGTGGCTGAGCTTTGCTTTGCTGCGCTGGCTGCCCTGGGTCTGGCGGAGTTTCTCGGCCCAGGGATACTGGCGCCCGCGGGCCGCGCGAGCCGCCCCAGGCACTGGTGGCAAGGAATGAGCAGGGGCGCCATCACCTGGGCTGCGATTTTCCTTGGCGTGCTGCTGTGGTCGGCCATTGAGCCAAAGGACATGACCATATGGTGGCTCGAAACGGCACCGGCGATCGCCGGTGCCATCGTGCTTCTGTTCACGCGGCGGCGGTTTCTGCTGACGACGCTGACCTACGTGCTGGTCCTAGTGCACTGCATCATCCTGATCGTCGGTGCGCATTACACCTACGCTGAGGTACCACTCGGTGACTGGGTGCGCGATACCTTCGATCAGTCGCGCAACAACTATGACAAGCTCGGCCACTTCGTGCAGGGTTTCGTACCGGCGATGATCGCGCGCGAAATCGTGGTGCGACTCAAGGTGTTCAATTTCGCCGGCTGGAGGAATTTTTTCATCGTCTGTTTTTGTCTCGCGGTGTCGGCATTCTATGAGCTCATCGAATGGTGGGTCGCAGTATTGGCCGACGAGTCGGCGGAAGCGTTCCTGTCGATGCAGGGCTACGTATGGGACACGCAGGCCGACATGTGGACGGCGCTGGTCGGGGCCGTGCTGGCATTGCTGTTACTGGCACGCTGGCAGGATCGGCAGCTGCGTGCGGCCGGCTATTTGCAGCCATAGTGAAAAAATGCGCCTACCTGATCATGCAGGACCCGGGTGATTACGTCACCGACTATGACCTGAGCTTCGCCGCCATGGCGACGCTTGGCTGGCAGGTCGAAACAGTCTGCTGGCGCGACGCGTCGCTGGACTGGAATCACTTCGATGCCGTATACATCTGCACGCCCTGGGACTACCCGCAACACCTGCAGCAATTCCTCGCGGTGTTGCAGAGCATTGAGGAATCCAGGGCGGTGCTGGTGAACCCGTTGTCGCTGGTGCATTGGACACTGCAAAAGACCTACCTTGCCGATCTGCAGCAACGCGGCGCCGATATCGTTCCGAGTCGCTGGTTTGACAACTTCGATGCGCAGAAAATCGCCGACTGCTTTCAGGCCTTCGACGTCGCGCAACTGATCATCAAGCCTACCGTTGGCGCGAATGCGCAGGATACCTACGTGCTGCAGGAGCCGATACCAGCGGCGATGCTTGCGATGCTGCGATCGACTTTTCAGCAGCGCAAATTTTTCGTGCAACCCTTCATCGACAATATCCAGGCCGAGGGCGAGTTCTCGCTGTTCTATTTCGGCGGTATATGCAGTCACGCAATACTGAAAGTTCCGAAGGCCGGCGACTTTCGCGTGCAGGAGGAACATGGCGGCGATATCCGCAGCGTGCAGCCGTCCGCCGCCTTGCTGGCGGCCGGACAACGTGTGCTGTCGCTGGTCAGGCCGCAGCCGGTCTATGTACGCGCCGATTTTGTGCGCGGAATCGATGGCCGTTTCCTGCTGATGGAGCTTGAGTTGATCGAACCGGCGTTGTACCTGCGCATGGATGCGGGCGCGGCGGATCGTTTTGCGGCGGCGTTCGATCAGTATGTCAGTGGAGAGATATCATGAAACGAATCGTGCAGTTGATGGTATTGCTTGTGGCGGTGGCGGCGTGTACGGGCAAACCGGCGCCGGCGGTTCGCGTTCTGCTGCAGACCACGCTCGGTGACATCAAGCTGGAGCTGTACCCGGCCGAGGCGCCGATCACAGTGGCCAACTTTTTGCAGCTCGTGGATGGCGGGTATCTAGACGGCGGGGCATTCTATCGCACCGTCTCGCCAGACAACGACAACGGTTCGCCGCCCATATCCGTGATCCAGGGCGGCCTCGGCGATGCCGAAGGCTCGTTTGCACCGATCGCGCACGAGACGACCGAGGCCACCGGGCTCGCGCATCGGGACGGCAGTATTTCCATGGCGCGCGGCGACGTCGGTACCGCATCGACCGAATTCTTCATTTGTATCGGCGACCAGCCCGCGCTCGATTTCGGCGGTACACGCAATGCCGACGGCCAGGGCTTCGCAGTGTTTGGTCGGGTTGTCGCCGGCATGGACGTTGTGCGTGCGATTCACCAGTCACCAGCTGACACGCCTACGGACGAAGCCTATTTCCGGGACCAGATGCTGAACGAACCGGTGCGGTTCATTTCGCTGCGACGGCTTTAGTCCGGATTTTACCGGCGATCAGCGGCCGCAGGTATTCGCCGGTAAAGGATGCCGGGTTCGCGGCGACCTCCTCGGGCGTGCCGACCGCAACGATCTGTCCGCCGCCATCGCCACCCTCGGGCCCGAGGTCGATAATCCAGTCGGCCGTCTTGATGACATCGAGGTTGTGCTCGATGACAACCACGGTATTGCCGTGGTCACGTAGCCGGTGCAACACAGCCAGCAGCTGCTCTATGTCGTGAAAGTGCAGGCCGGTGGTTGGCTCGTCGAGGATGTAGAGCGTGTTACCTGTGTCGCGTTTTGACAGTTCTTTCGCCAGTTTGACTCGCTGCGCTTCGCCGCCGGACAGCGTGGTTGCATTCTGTCCAAGGCGCACATAGGTCAGACCGACGTCCATCAGCGTCTGCAATTTTTTCGAGACGACGGGGACATTCTGGAAAAATACCGCGGTGTCCTCAATCGTCATGTCGAGGACCTCGTGGATGTTCTTGCCTTTGTAACGAATCTCCAGCGTCTCGCGGTTGTAACGCTTGCCGCGACAAACGTCGCAGGGCACGTAAACATCAGGCAGAAAATGCATCTCGACTTTGAGTACGCCGTCTCCCTGGCAGGCCTCGCAGCGGCCGCCCTTGACGTTAAAGCTGAAGCGACCCGGCAGGTAGCCACGCGAGCGCGCCTCCTGGGTGCCGGCGAACAATTCACGGATTGGCGTAAACAGGCCGCTGTAGGTGGCCGGGTTCGAGCGTGGCGTGCGGCCGATCGGGCTCTGGCTGATATCGATCACGCTGTCGATCAGTTCCAATCCGGAAATTCCCTTATGCGGCGCAGGGTTACGATTGCTGCGGTTAAGTTCGTCGGCGACCGCTTTATATAAGGTGTCATTCACCAGCGTCGATTTACCGGATCCGGAAACACCGGTGACACAGGTCATCAGTCCGACGGGAATCGAGGCGTCGATAGATTTGAGATTATTGCCGCTCGCACCGACAATCGAGAGCAGGCGTTTCGTATCGACGGCAGTGCGTTTGACCGGCACTGCGATCGAGCGCTTGCCGGACAGGAATTGCCCCGTCAGCGACTCAGCGCAGTCCTGTACATCCTGCGGCGTGCCCGACACCACAATCTTGCCGCCATGTACGCCCGCACCTGGGCCAAGATCGACGACATGATCTGCAGCGAGGATCGCCTCCTCATCGTGCTCCACGACGATCACCGTATTGCCGATATCCCGCAGATGCGTCAGCGTGCCGAGCAGGCGCTGGTTGTCGCGCTGATGCAGGCCAATCGACGGTTCGTCGAGAATGTACATGACACCGACCAGGCCCGAGCCGATCTGGCTCGCCAGCCGAATGCGCTGCGCTTCGCCACCCGAGAGCGTGTCAGCGCTGCGATCGAGTGACAGGTAATCGAGCCCGACGTCGCTGAGAAAGTCCAGCCGCTCGTTGATTTCCTTTACGATTTTTTCGGCGATGGTCGCGCGCCAGCCCTGCAGGCTCAGCGTTGCAAAAAAAGCCAGCGCGTGGCCGACTGACAATGCCGAGATCTCCGGCAGCGATTTCTCCGCAATGAAGACGTGACGCGCGGCGCGGTTGAGCCGCGCACCGCCGCAATCGGGGCAGGCCTGGCTGTTAAGAAACTTGGTGAGCTCATCGCGCACCGCGCCCGACTCGGTCTCGTGAAAACGGCGCTCCAGGTTCGGGATCACGCCCTCGAAGCGGTGCAGCTTCTTGATCTGCATGCCACGCGAGTTCTCGTAAAAGAAATTTACTTTTTCTCCGCCGCTACCAAACAGGATGATGTCCTGCAGTTTCCTGCCAAGCTTCGCGAAAGGTTTTTCGAGGTCGAATTCGTAATGCGCCGCAAGGCTTTGCACCATCTGGTAATAATAGGTGGTCTTGCGGTCCCAGCCGCGAATCGCTCCGCCCGCCAGCGACAGCTCCGGATTTACGACGACGCGTTGTGGATCGAAAAACTGCTTTACGCCGAGTCCGTCACAGTTCGCGCACGCGCCGCTCGGATTATTGAAAGAGAACAGCCGTGGCTCTAGTTCAGTCAGGCTGTAGCCACAGATATTGCAGGCGAAGCGATCGGAGAACACGATTTCCTCGACCGCAGGGTCGTCCATGAAAGCAATGCGTGCGATGCCGTCGGCAAGACGCAGCGCCGTCTCGAACGACTCCGTCAGGCGCAGCCGCACATCATCTTTCACTTTGAATCGATCGACGATCGCATCGATACGATGCTTCTTACGCAGGTCGAGTGTCGGCGGCTGATCAAGTTCATACACTTCGCCGTTGATGCGCGCACGAATGAATCCCTGCGCCATCAGGTCCGCCATCAACTGCACATGTTCGCCCTTGCGGTCGCTGACTACCGGTGCGAGCAACATCAGGCGTGTGCCCTCGGGCAAGGCCAGCACGTGGTCCACCATCTGGCTGACCGTCTGCGCTTCGAGATCCGCGCCGTGGTCGGGGCAGCGGGGCACGCCGGCCCGCGCGTAAAGCAGTCGCAGGTAGTCATGAATTTCAGTGACCGTGCCGACCGTCGAGCGTGGATTATGCGAAGTGGATTTTTGCTCAATCGAAATGGCCGGGGAGAGGCCATCAATATGATCCACGTCGGGCTTTTCCATCATCGACAGGAACTGGCGCGCGTAGGCCGACAGCGACTCGACATAGCGGCGCTGGCCCTCAGCGTAGATCGTATCGAAGGCGAGCGAGGACTTGCCGGAGCCGGACAGGCCAGTGAATACGATCAGCTTGTCACGCGGCAGGCGCAGATCGAGATTGCAGAGATTGTGCGTTCTCGCGCCGCGGATATCGATGTACTTCATAGTCTGGTTCAGTAATCGCCAATCAACCTGCTAATATACGCCGCCTCACAACTCCGGCGCAAAGAATGCCAGCGATGAAAATACTTTCCGACGATGCACCGATGGCAATGCTGCGAGCGGAAAAGCGCACTGTCGGCATCGCCGCGTTGATCGCCATGCTGAGGATGTTCGGCTTGTTTGCATTGTTGCCGGTGCTGTCGCTGTATGCAGCGACACTGGACGGTGCGACACCCATGCTGATCGGTCTTGCCGTAGGCGCTTATGGCCTGACGCAGGCCAGCCTGCAGATTCCGCTCGGCATGTTGTCGGACCGAATCGGGCGCGTGCCGGTCATTGCCGTCGGGCTGCTCGTTTTTGCGCTCGGCAGCATCGTTGCCGCGACGGCCGAGAGCATTGGCATGGTGATCATCGGACGCCTGCTGCAGGGCGCAGGCGCGATTTCAGCAACGCTGGCAGCGTTGATTGCCGATGCAACCCGTGAGCAGGTCAGGACGCGATCGATGGCCGTATTCGGCATCAGCATTGGCTTGTCCTTCCTGATCGCGCTGATCATCGGGCCGGTAATTGCCGCCTATGCGGGTGTGCCGGCGGTATTCTGGCTGGCGGCATTGCTCGCGGTGGCGAGTGCCGCGTTGTTAAGGCTGCTGCCGTCGGTGATACCACGGCCAGCCGCCGAACACGCATGGCGACTGCGCCCGGCCTTGCGCGCGGATTTGTTGCGGCTGGACTGCTACGTGTTTCTGCTGCACGCGATTCTGACCGCAATGTTTGTCGCGCTGCCGTTCCTGCTGACCAACACCTTGCAAGTGCCGGTTACGGCACAATGGAAGATCTATGTCGGCGCGCTGTTGCTGTCGCTGCTTGGCACCGTGCCCCTGATCCTGCGCGATGAGCGCCTGGGCAAGGCGGCTACGCTGGGTATTGCGGTGGCATTGGTCATGGCCGGGCTGCTGATGTTGTCCTTCGCTGCTTTTGCGGTGACTCCGGTGTTCATAGCGCTGGTACTGTTTTTCGCGGGTTTCAACTTTCTCGAGGCTGGATTGCCCTCGCGCCTCTCTATCCTGGCGGACGGCGATGCCCGCGGCGCGACGTTGGGCGTTTTCTCGAGCGCGCAGTTTCTCGGTGCCTTTGCCGGCGGCCTGATCGGCGGACGTTTCCTGGGTGCCGAGCGCCCGACGGACGTGTTCATTGTCTGCGCGCTGCTGGCCGCTATCTGGCTGGCCGCCTCGGGAACCTCCCGAACCCGGTGACAGTTACCGAAGGTAACTGTCACTTAGGCCTAAAAAGTGGGCTGGTAAATCAGCCGTCAGGCTCTACAATAGGCGGCCCAGCTCGGCCCGCAGCCGAGGGAAATTCACCACAACTTAAGGACAGGGGACCTGCCATGGCCCGCGGAATCAATAAAGTCATCATCGTTGGAAATCTCGGGGCAGATCCCGAAACACGTTATATGCCCAGCGGTTCGGCGGTGACCAATCTCACTGTTGCCACCAACGAGAGCTGGAAGGACAAGGCAACCGGCGAAACCAAGGACCGGACCGAGTGGCACAAGGTGGCCATGTTCAATCGCCTCGCGGAAATTGCGGCCGAGTACCTGCGCAAGGGCTCACAGGTGTATATCGAGGGCAAGCTGCGCACGCGCAAGTGGCAGGACAAGAATGGCCAGGATCGCTGGACTACAGAGATTATTGCGGACGAAATGCAAATGCTGGGCGGCGGTCGCGGCGGCAGCGGTGGCGGCTCGGCACCGATGGACCCGGGCGCCGATACGGGTGGCTCGAACTATGCGCCGCAGCCCGGCCCTGACGATTTCGACGACGATATACCGTTTTGATAGGGGTCAGCGACAGGGGTCAGAGCCCTTTTTTCAAAAGGGCTCTGACCCCTGTCGCTGACCCCTGTTCGAGAATTTCGTGAGCAAGAAATTATTCATTAAGACCATGGGCTGCCAGATGAACGAGTACGACTCGGACAAGATGGCCGATGTGTTGCGCGCATCGCATGGATTCGAACTCACGCAGAATGCGGAAGAAGCAGACCTGTTGCTGGTCAATACCTGTTCAATTCGCGAAAAAGCCCAGGAAAAGGTTTTTTCCGAGCTTGGTCGTTGGCGCGAGATAAAAGACCGGCGACCTGGTGTGATGATCGGTGTCGGCGGCTGCGTTGCCAGCCAGGAGGGTGCTGGTATTACGCGACGTGCACCGTTTGTCGATGTGGTTTTCGGTCCGCAAACATTGCATCGTCTGCCGGAACTCATCGATGGCGCGCGCGCCGGCAATTCACCCATGGTCGATATCTCGTTTCCGGAAATCGAGAAATTCGACCGGCTGCCCGAACCACGGGCTGATGGACCCACCGCGTTCGTGTCGGTCATGGAAGGCTGCAGCAAGTATTGCAGTTTTTGTGTTGTTCCGTATACGCGCGGCGAGGAAATCAGCCGGCCATTCGACGACGTTATTGCGGAGTGCGCCAAGCTTGCCATGCAGGGTGTGCGCGAAGTCAATTTGCTGGGCCAGAACGTCAATGCGTTTCGCGGCCCAATGCATGACGGTCAACTCGCGGACCTGGCCACGCTGATCTATTACGTCGCGGCTATCGATGGCATCGAACGCATCCGGTTTACGACCTCGCACCCGGTGGAATTCACCGATGGCCTGATTCAGGCGTACGCTGAGGTGCCGAAACTGGCGAACTACCTGCACCTGCCAGTACAGCATGGGTCGGATCGAGTGCTGGCGCGAATGAAGCGCGGCCACACGGTGCTCGAATACAAGCAAAAAATTCGCAAGCTGCGAGCCGTGCGGCCGGATATTTCCGTGTCGTCGGACTTCATCGTCGGATTTCCTGGAGAGACCGACGACGACTTCGAGGCGTTGTTGAACCTGGTCGCAGAGGTTGGTTTCGATCAGTCATTCAGTTTTATTTACAGCGCACGACCCGGCACGCCTGCGGCGGCGCTCGCCGACGATACGCCGCCAGAAACCAAGAAACAGCGATTGCTCATCCTGCAGGCGCGTATCAATCAGCAGGCGCAGGCAATCAGCCAGGGCATGGTTGGGACTACACAACGCGTGCTGGTCGAGAAAATATCCACCCGGCGTGACAGCCAGGTTGCCGGCAGAACCGAAAACATGCGTTGGGTTAATTTCGATGCGGACAGCTCATGCATCGGCCAGTTTGTTGATGTTGTCATAACCGAAGCGATGCCGAATTCGTTGCGCGGTCGACTGGCCGCAAGTCGCGCTGTTGCCTGACATTATTCCGCCGGATGCTTCCCAAGTCGCGTCCATCGCGGTAGTCTTTGACGTACTTTGAATGCTGTCCAGATATCTCAGGACCTGGTCCTCGAGCCCGCTGACAATAGCCGCCTGGCGAATTTGTGCGGCCAATTCGACGAACACTTGCGGCAAATAGAACGACGACTCAATGTGGATATTGCGAGTCGCGGTAATCGATTTCGTGTCACCGGGCCACCGGGTGCCGCCGAGGCCGGTGGCAAGCTGCTGTTGTCGCTGTTCGACCTAACCAATAAAGAGCGCCTGGATCCGGAACGAGTACATATGATGTTGCAGGAATCGCAGATGAATGACGGCGAACTGGCATCGGCAAATTCTGCAGCTGATGACAGTAGTGACGTAAGCATTCGAACGCAGCGCAAATCGATTCGACCGCGCGGCGCGAATCAGACTGTCTACGTCAAGTCGATACGCGAACACGATCTGGCATTTGGCATCGGGCCGGCGGGAACCGGAAAGACCTATCTTGCGGTCGCGTGCGCCATAGAAGCACTGAGCAACGAAGAGGTGCAGCGTATTGTGCTGGTTCGGCCTGCGGTGGAAGCGGGCGAGCGACTCGGATTCCTGCCCGGCGACATGTCACAAAAAGTGGATCCGTATCTGCGGCCGATGTATGACGCGTTGTATGACATGCTTGGTGCCGAGCATGTGACGCGTTTGATTGAGCGCAACATTATTGAAGTCGCGCCGCTCGCATTCATGCGTGGGCGCTCGCTGAACGAGTCGTTCGTGATTCTTGACGAAGCACAAAACACCAGCACCGAGCAGATGAAAATGTTCCTGACCCGCATCGGATTTGGCTCGCATGCGGTGATCACCGGTGATATCACGCAGATTGATCTTCCGGAGCGGCAGGTGTCGGGTCTCAAGGATGCCATGCGTATTCTCAAGGGTGTCGAGGCAATCAGCTTTACCCTGTTCTCACCCAAAGACGTTGTGCGCCACCCGCTGGTGCGACGCATTGTCGAAGCTTATGAGGCGGACAACAATGCAGGTTGATGTGCAGGTCGCCTGCGCCGATGTCGGCATACCGGATGAGCAGGAAATACAGATCTGGGTGCAGCACGCCGCCACCCGGTCCGGTCGTTTGCCGGAAGGCGTGTTCGACGTCGCCGTGCGCATCGTCGGCGCCGCCGAAATCGAGAGCTTGAACCAGCAGTACCGTAACAAGGACGGCGCGACCAACGTGCTGTCGTTTCCCGCGGGTGTGATTCAGGGTCTTCCGGCGACCGAGACTCGCAGCCTCGGGGATATCGTGATCTGCGCATCGGTAGTTCGCGATGAGGCCGTCCGGCAAGCCAAGCCGTTGGCCGATCATTGGGCGCACATGCTGGTGCACGGCGTACTGCACCTGCTGGGCTTCGACCATGGTAGCGACAAGGATGCCGAGGAAATGGAGGCACTGGAGGCGGGCATCCTGCGATCGCGAGGCGTAACAAATCCTTACGCCAGCGCACCATGACAAGCTGCTACAATACGGGGCCAGACGGCGACATACAGACCCTGTTTCAATGAGTGACAAACCTCCAAGTACCACCAGCTCCGGCGGCTCCGGGCTGTTTCAACGTGTGAAGCGTGCTGTCAAAGGTGACCCCTGGAGCCGCGAAGAGATTCAGGACCTGATCCACCAATCCGAAGTCGCTATCGACGCGCAAGAAAAAAGCATGCTGGCCGGCGTGCTCGAAGTGTCCGAGACCCAGGTGCGCGACGTCATGGTGCCGCGATCGCAGATGGTCGTCATCGACATCGAAGAGGACTTCGACGATATCCTGGCGGTGATCATTGATTCAGGGCACTCGCGCTTTCCCGTGATCGGAAAAGATCGCGATGAAATCCTCGGCATCCTGCTGGCGAAAGACCTGTTGCGTTACTTTGGCAAGGATGAGGCCAACGACGTACCCTTGCTGGAGTTGCTGCGACCTGCGGCCGTTATTCCGGAGTCCAAACGCCTGAACGCGCTCCTCAAGGAATTTCGTGACAGCCATAACCACATGGCTGTCGTCGTCGATGAGTATGGTGGCGTTGCCGGCCTGCTCACTATCGAAGACGTGCTCGAAGAAATCGTTGGTGAAATTGACGACGAGCATGATCAGGAGGAGGCGGCATTCATTCGTCCCGACGGTGACCACAACGGTAAAGCGAGCTATGCGGTCCGTGCATTGACGCGCATCGAAGACTTCAACGAGTATTTTGAGTGCGAATTCAGTAATGAGGATTACGACACGATCGGCGGACTCGTGATGCAGGCTCTGGGGCGCCTGCCAAAGCGCGGCGAGAAGGTCCAGTTTGGCGGTTTCGAATTCGTCGTCGTCAAAGCGGACAAGCGTCGTCTCGACTCGCTCCAGGTTCAGCGCGTCGGCTAAGGTGTGAGCCAGGTTCTATTCTTCGGGCTCGGCTGCCTGTTGACCGCCGCATTCGAACCCGCCGGCCTGTGGCCGCTGGCGCCGGCGTTGTTGCTTCCGTTTTTCTATGTGTGCCTGACAAAATCGGGCCGCGCGGCAGCGCAGCACGCGTTTTGTTTCGGCTTCGGCCTGTTCCTTTGTGGCACCTACTGGATTTACCTGTCGGTCACCGGGCCCGGGCAGGGCCCATGGTGGCTTGGTGCCCTGCTGGTCATCTTGCTGACCTTGATCATGGCGGCCTACCTGGCGGTGACCGCCTGGCTCATCCAGCGCTACTGCCGCGAGCACCACGGGCGTTTGTTGTTGATCGCACCAGCGGCCTGGACCTTGCTCGAATGGCTGCGCGGCTGGCTGTTCACCGGCTTTCCCTGGATGTCGCTCGGCTATGCCGAAATTGATACCGTGCTGGCCGGTTGGGCGCCGGTGCTCGGAGTCTATGGTGTGAGCATGCTGCTCGTGTTCAGCAGCGCCGCTGCGCTGCTCGCGATACTTGCTCGGGGGCGCCAACGCGGCGTTGCAATCGGTCTGCTTTTGCTGCCGTGGATGGGTGGAGCGGCGCTGACCCAGGTTGCCTGGACGGCAGCAGACGGAGTGCCGATTCGTACTACAATATTGCAGGCCGGCGTCGGTCAGGAGCGCAAATGGCTGCCCGAGGAGCGTGAGCCGACCAAGGCGTTTTACAGTGAGGCATCGCGAGCCGCTATCGATAGCCAACTGGTGGTTTGGCCCGAGGTCGCTATCCCATCGGTCACCGACCGGGAAGAGGCCTACATTGCCTCGTTGCACGGTATTGCGATGCGCAATAAGCAGGCGATTATCTTCGGCATCCTGGAGCGCGAGTTCCTGCCGAATGGCGCAGCGAATATCTATAACAGCGTATTGCTCCTTCAGGATGACACGCGACAGGTCTACCGCAAGCGGCACCTGGTTCCATTCGGTGAGTATTTTCCAGTGCCCGCGACGGTGCGCGAGTGGTTACGCATGATGAACCTGCCGTTCAGCGATATTACGCCGGGCGCTGATACGCAGGAGTTGCTCACCCTTGCCGATGGCACCAAGCTCGCGGTCGCAATTTGTTACGAGGATTCCTACGGCGCGGAATTGCTGCCGGCGTTTCCGGACGCATCGATCTTGATTAACGTCAGTAACGATGGTTGGTTTGGTGATTCCATCGCGCCGCACCAGCACTTGCAGATTGCCCGCATGCGCTCGCTGGAGACGGGTCGGTTTACGGTGCGTGCAACGAATACCGGTGTGAGCGCGTTTATCGATGCCTCGGGGCGCCTGCTGCAGGCTGGTGCCCAGTTCGAAGCCCTGCAGATGAGCGCCGACATCGAGCCACGCCGCGGCCTGACTCCCTATGCCCGATTCGGTAACTGGCCCGTGATCAGCCTTTGTGTACTGCTGCTGGCAGGGTTCTGGCTGCGCTCACGCGCGTCTTGATGTAGGCTTCGAGGTTTTCGCGAGCCGAAACCGATTCAACACTCATGAGTGTGCCCTACCACCCCGAAACCGTTGAGAAAAAAGCCCAGCAATACTGGGATGCTGCGCATTGCTTTGAGGTTTCCGAAGCAGGCGAAAAAGAAAAATTTTATTGCCTGACGATGTTTCCGTACCCGAGTGGCAAACTCCACATGGGTCACGTGCGTGTATTCACGATCAGCGACGTCATCGCCCGTTACCAGCGCATGCAGGGAAAGCACGTGTTGCAGCCTATGGGTTGGGACGCCTTCGGCATGCCGGCGGAGAATGCGGCCATCCAGCGCGGCATACCACCGGCCCAGTGGACCTACCGGAATATCGATGAGATGCGCCTGCAGATGCGGCGCCTGGGCTATGCCTACGACTGGACTCGCGAGGTCATGACCTGTCGGCCCGAGTACTACCGATGGGAACAGTGGTTGTTCACAAAGATGTTTGAAAAGGGCCTCGTGTATCGCAAGAACTCGATTGTCAACTGGGACCCTGTCGACCAGACGGTGTTGGCGAACGAACAGGTGATTGACGGGCGCGGCTGGCGATCCGACGCGCTGGTCGAGCGGCGGGAAATTCCGCAGTGGTTCATGAAGATCACGGCGTATGCCGAGGAGTTGCTCGACGAACTGGACCGTATGCCGGGCTGGCCGGAGTCGGTCAAGACCATGCAGCGCAACTGGATAGGGCGTTCGGTCGGGCTCGAGCTGGCGTTCGAGGTGCCCGGCGAAGCGGAGCCCCTGACCGTTTATACGACACGGCCGGATACCCTGTTCGGTGTGACTTACATGGCCGTTGCTGCCG
This sequence comes from uncultured Woeseiaceae bacterium, assembly GCA_964533065.1. GTDB lineage: Bacteria > Pseudomonadota > Gammaproteobacteria > Steroidobacterales > Woeseiaceae > UBA1847. The sequence continues at coordinate 41,939 of CAZHLE010000001.1, forward strand.
AACACCCGCTGGCGGTCAAGACGGCCACCGCTAATGCGAAACTTGCGGCCTTTATCGAAGACTGCAAGAAGTCCGGTGCGGCGGAAGCGACGCTCGAGACCATGGAAAAAAGGGGCATGGCCCTTGGCCTGACAGCGATCCACCCTTTGACCGGCCAGGAGGTGCCGCTCTGGGTGGCGAATTTCGTGCTCATGAGCTACGGCACCGGCGCCATTATGGCGGTCCCTGGCCATGACGCGCGCGACTGGGAATTCGCGAGGAAACACGGGCTGCCGATAGTCCAGGTCATTGCACCCGCAGACGGCAGTGATTTTGATGTCGAAACCGCACCCTTTCTGGAGCATGGCGTAGTGGTTAATTCCGGCAACTACGACGGCATGGATTTCGATACTGCGTTTAACGCGATCGCCGACTATTTCGAACAGGCGAAGCGCGGCCGGCGCACGATCAATTATCGACTGCGCGACTGGGGCGTATCGCGGCAACGCTATTGGGGAGCGCCGATTCCCATCATCTATTGCGATGATTGCGACGCCGTGCCGGTGCCCGAAGATCAACTGCCCGTCGTGTTGCCCGAAGACGTCGCGTTCACGGGCCATGGCTCGCCGCTCAAGGACATGCCGGAATTCGTCAACGTGGCTTGCCCGCAATGCGGCAAGCCGGCACGGCGCGAGACCGATACCTTCGATACCTTTGTCGAGTCTTCGTGGTACTTCGCACGTTATGCCTGTCCGGATAACGACAAGGTCATGCTGGACGAGCGCGCCGCCTACTGGACACCTGTCGATCAGTACACGGGTGGCATCGAGCACGCAATCCTGCACCTGTTGTACTCACGCTTTTTCCAGCGCGTAATAAGAGACCAGGGCCTCAGTGACGTGTCCGAACCCTTCACCAACCTGCTGACCCAGGGCATGGTGCTCAAGGACGGGGCGAAAATGTCCAAGAACAAGGGCAACACCGTCGACCCGCAGGAGCTCATCGAAAAATACGGCGCCGACACCGTGCGCCTGTTCATGATGTTCGCGGCACCGCCCGAACAGGCGCTGGAATGGTCCGACGATGGCGTACAGGGTAGTTTTCGTTTTCTGAAACGTTTCTGGGCGGCCGTGCACAAGCATGCCGATGGGGGCCTGCCGGCGGGCAAAAAGACGGACGGGCTCACGCCAGGCCAGCAGGATCTGTTGCGCAAGACGCACCAGACCATTGCCAAGATCAGTGACGATATCGGCCGCCGCTACACCTTCAATACGGCCGTGGCAGCGTCGATGGAGCTGCTCAATGCGGTCAATCGTTTCGATGATGACAGCGCGTCCGGGCGCCAGGTCGTGCAACAGGCGCTCGAGGCAGTCGTGGTCATGCTGTCGCCGATGGTGCCCCACATCTGCCATGAGCTCTGGTCCGTGCTCGGGCACAAGACCGCACTCATCGACCAGGCCTGGCCGGTGGCGGACGAGAATCTTCTGCAGGCGGACGTGGTCAAGATCGTGGTACAGGTCAATGGCAAGATGCGCGGCATGATTTCGCTGCCGGCCGACAGCGCGGACGGTACAGTCCTCGCGGCCGCATTGCAGGATCCGAATGTGCAGCGCTATGTCAGTGATGGCGCTATCAGGAAGACCATCGTCGTGCCAAACAAGCTGGTGAGTATTGTTGTCTAGGTTTTCCTGTCTTGCATTACTTCTGCTGTTGTCCGGCTGCGGATTTCAAATGCAGGGCGCATTCACGGTACCGCCCGGTATGGAGCGCACCTATATTGCGACCGACGATCAGTACACGCTGTTCTATCGCGAATTGCGGCGCTCGCTTATGCAGAGCGGCATGCAGTTTGCCGACACGCCGGGCGATGCAACCGCGGTGCTGTCGATTCATCTCGACCGCACGGATCAGCGCGTGCTTTCGGTATCGGCGCGCAACGTACCGACCGAATTTGAGGTGTATTACATGGTCCAGTACAGCGTCGATAGCGGTGAAACGAACCTGCTCGACCGCCAGTTGCTGACCGTCACGCGTGCCTATACCTACGATGAAACGCTGGTGCTCGGCAAGGCGCGTGAAGAGGAATTGCTGCGTGGCGCGATCGTCGACGACCTGGTCCGCATCGTGCTGAAACAACTGGGAACGCTGTAGGCCCTGGTCGACGCGACCGACAGCGTGTTGCAGGTCCGCGATGTGCCGGCCACGGCGATCGCCGAATTGCTGTCCCGCCTTGGTCTCAAACTGGTGATCGAAACAGGCGACGGCGAGATCACCGGATCGTTCTGGGGCGATACCGAAGCCGGCATCGTCAAGCGCGATGTCTTCGTGCGTCCGGATACGCCGATACATTCAATGCTGCACGAAACCTGTCACACGATTTGCATGGACGAGCGACGGCGGGCCGGGCTCCGTCGCGATGCCGGCGGCGACGACCTTGAAGAGGCGGCCGTCTGCTATTTACAGATACAGCTGGCAGATTTCCTGCCCGGCGTCGGGCGTGAGCGATTGATGCGTGACATGGATGCCTGGGGCTACAGTTTTCGACTCGGCAGGACCGCCCTGTGGTTCGAGACCGATGCCGATGACGCGATCGCGTGGTTGCGCTCGAATGCCCTGATCGACAATGCCGGCGCGCCGACTTTCAGGCTGCGCAAGACCTAGAGTTTGGTGGGATTCGGTGCGTCGCCGTAGACGGTGAGCGGGTCAAACACTTTTTTCGTATCGGTCCATTCAAGCGTGACCTCGCCTGCGGAACCGATCGGTACGCGACGATAGAAACAGCTGCGATAACCGACGTGGCAACTCGCGCCGCCGGCGACGTCGACGCGCAGCCAGATACAATCCTGGTCGTCGTCGACCAGCAATTCGCGGACCTTTTGTACAAACCCACTGGTCGCGCCCTTGCGCCACAAAGCCTGGCGACTGCGGCTGAAGTAATGCGCCTCGCCGGTGCGGATGGTGAGCGCGAGCGCCTCGGCATTCATATAGCCCTGCATGAGCAGTTCGCCCGAGCCCGCGTCGGTCGTCACAGCGGTAATCAAGCCGCGGTCGTCGAATTTCGGAGCGAGCTCGTCGCCTTCCTCGACCTGCTCAATACTGAGGCGGGCCTTGAATTTGAAGGGTCCGGCGGTCATGGCGGGTCCTATTGAAAATCGGTGGCGGGGCGGCAGAATACAAGGCGCAGCCAGCAACGGCAATATTGCTATCATGCACGCCCTATGACCATTCAACTGCACGATACCCGATCCGGGAGCAAGAAACCGTTTGTTCCGCTCAAAGAGGGCGAGGTGACCATGTACCTCTGCGGGCCGACGGTCTACAACTATGCCCACATTGGCAACGCACGACCGGCGGTCGTATTTGATCTGCTCGCGCGACTGTTACGCCGGCGCTACAAGCTGACTTTTGCCCGCAACCTGACCGACGTCGATGACAAGATCAATGCGGCAGCAAGCGAGTCGGGTAAAAGTATCGATGAGATTACGGCGCGCTTCATCAAGGCCTACAACGACGACATGAGCGCACTGGGCGTGCGGCCGCCGGACGTCGAACCTCGAGCGACGCAACATATTGCGGAGATGATTGAGATGATCGAGGCGCTGATCGCAAAGGGTCACGCCTATGAAGCGGAGGGGCACGTACTTTTCGATGTCGGCAGTCACGCTGGGTATGGACAGCTTTCGAAACGCGACCTGCGCGAAATGATTGCCGGCGCGCGCGTCGAGGTCGCTCCCTACAAGAAGGCCGCGCACGATTTCGTTTTATGGAAGCCGTCGACCCCGGACCTGCCGGGCTGGGACTCGCCCTGGGGCCGTGGTCGCCCGGGCTGGCATATCGAATGCTCGGCGATGGCGAAGAAACACCTCGGCGTGACTATCGACATTCACGCTGGCGGCCGCGACCTGATTTTCCCGCACCATGAAAATGAAATGGCGCAAAGTTGCTGTGCACATGATGGCGCCGAGTTTGCGCGCTACTGGCTGCACAATGGCTTCCTGTCGATGGACAGCGAGAAGATGTCCAAGTCGTTGGGTAATGTACTGCTTGTGCACGATATGCTTGAGACAGTTCCGGGCGAAGTCATCCGACTGGCATTGCTGAGCGCACACTACAAGCAGCCGCTCGATTGGTCCGACGACACGATTCAATCCGCAAAGCGCATGCTGGATCGCCTTTACGGAGCCGTGCGTGGTATCGGAATCAGTGCCGAAACGCGGGCGGCCGCCGAAGCGCCCGCCGCGCTGGTCGCGGCGCTCGAGGACGATCTGAATTCGCCGCTCGCGCTCGCCGAATTCTTCGCGCTCGCGAAGCAACTCAACAAAACCACTGACGTCCATGAAAGAGAGCGCCTTGCAGCGACGATGGTTGCGGCAGGCGAGTTGCTCGGTGTGTTGCAGTCCGATGCGGAAGACTGGTTTGCAGGCGATGTCGAAGGCGACATGTCGGCCGCCGACATCGAAGCGCTGATCACGAAACGCAATGCTGCGCGGGCGGCCAGGGACTTCAGCGCGGCGGATGGTTTTCGTAAGCAGCTGAATGACGCCGGTATCCAGATTGAAGACAGTGCCGATGGCACGACCTGGAAGCGCAGTGGCTAACGAAGTTCAGGCAGCGCAGGATGAAGTGGTTGCGGAGTTTTCGTTGTTTGAGGACTGGATGGACCGCTACCAGTACCTGATCGACCTCGGCCGGCGCCTGCCGCCGCTGGCAGACACCGAGCTGATCGAGAGCAACAAGATCAAGGGCTGCCAGTCGCAGGTCTGGTTCGTGGCCGAGCAGCACGATGGCCGGCTGGTTTTCCGCGCGATCAGTGACGCGGCGATCGTGTCGGGCCTGATCGCCCTGTTATTGCGTATCTATAGCGGTCGACGGCCGCAGGACATACTCAATACGCCTCCTGCGTTTGTTTCACAACTGCAACTCGAGCAGCACCTGAGCGCGACCCGTAGCAACGGGCTGGCATCCATGCTCAAGGCGATTCGCCGCTTCGCCACCGAGGCAGAGCAGGCTGCCTGATGGGTAATGCTGTGGGCAGAGTGCTGGCCTGGCCCTTACTCGGGCTGGTCTGGCTGTATCGCCTCGCCATCTCGCCCTGGCTTGGCAACAACTGTCGCTACACACCGAGCTGTTCGCAATACGCCCTCGACGCGCTGCGCGTGCATGGCGCTTTTCGCGGCAGCTGGATGGCTTCAAAGCGCATCGGCCGCTGCCATCCCTGGGGTGGTTCCGGTTACGACCCGGTACCGGGAAAACAGGAGGATCCCGTTGGCGACGACTGATCTCGCTCGCGAACTGCTGTTGCCACTCACAAGTTCGGTGGTTCTGCTCGCGCTACGTATTTAACGCGTGGTCGTCTCAGGCCGTCAGGCAGCGTAAGCTGTCGCGACTGTTTTTCCAGTGTGCGCCCGCGAGCACCAGCGAGCCGAGTATTGTAAAAAGTCGGTCTGCAAGCGGACCAAGCGATGCGTGCGCGACGGTCGCGCCGATGATGAGCAGCAGCAGCCCCAGTCCGCCGGCAGCCAGGATGCGCGGATTGCGGTGCCGCCGGCAGCCGGTGGCGAAGGCGATGAGACTCAGCGGTACGACAACCAGTAGCAACTGGTAATGCAGGTGCGTGTCGGAAAACTGCGCCAGCAAGGGCAGGCCGATGACGAACAAGGGTAGCGCGAGGCAATGCATCATGCACAGCGCCGACAACGCGATGGCGACGCCGTCGAGCCAAGAACGGGATTTTTGTGTATCTTGATTCATGGGGTGGCCGGGGCGCGAAGGATATAATATAACATTTTTAAACTCAAGCTTTTTAAAAACAACGACTTACGATTGATACTAGCGATGGAAGACGATGGATAAGCGACTGCTCGATATTCTTCACTGCCCCGTTACGCACAAACGCCTGGGGATGGCAAAGCCGGCGGTTCTGCAGGCCGTCAACGCGGCGATTGCGGCGGGCAAACTTTGCAACCGTGATGGTCAGGCGCTCAACGGGCCGCTGGCCGAGGCCTTGCTGACCGATGATGGCAAGATCCTGTATCCGGTTGCGGATGGCATTCCGGTGCTGCTCGAAGGCGAGTCAGTCCACATGGAGCAACTGGGCTGAGCGCGCTTTTCGCATTCGGCAAGCGCCTGTATGATCCGGGCGTATACACGATGAATCAGACTGCGTGAAAATTCAGGCAAACCAGGTCCACTCGCACCTGCAGAAAAACCTGGCACGTTGCTATCTGGTCAGTGGTGACGAGCATCTGCTGGTCGCCGAGGTACTTGACGCAATCCGGGATGCTGCGCGCAGCAAGGGTTTCACGGCACGCGAGCTGCACATCGCGACATCGGGTTTCGACTGGTCCTCACTGCGCAGTTCAACCGCAAACCTGTCCCTGTTTGCCGAGCGCCGTATCGTGGAGCTGCGCCTGCCGACCGGCAAGCCGGGACGGGACGGCAGTGCCGCTATCGCCGACCTGGTCGCAGAGACCGGGCCTGATCTGATGCTGATCGTGGTGGCATCCAAACTGGATCTCAGCAGCCAGTCCGCAAAATGGGTCAAGGCGCTGGATTCGGCTGGGGTCAACGTCACGATCTGGCCGATAGGCCCGAGAGAATTACCCGGCTGGATCGGCGACCGCATGCGCCGGGCAGGATTGCAGCCCGATCGCGAGGCTGTCGCCATGATTGCGGAGCGGGTCGAGGGCAACCTGCTCGCCGCCGGACAGGAGATTGAGAAATTGCGTTTGCTGCATGGCGCGGGCGCGGTGTCGAGTGCGGACGTGAGCGCCGCGGTTGCGGACAGCAGTCGCTTTGACGTATTTAAACTTGTCGATGCAGCACTGGCCGGTGATGCCGGGCGCGCGGTAAGAATATTGTCCGGCCTGGGGGCGGAAGGCATTGAGCCTGTGGTCGTAGTCTGGTCGCTGACACGTGAACTGCGGACTTTGGCGAACCTCGACGATCTCGTCGCGAGCGGCACCAGTCTCGCCAGCGCGATGCAAAAGGCCAGGATCTGGAGCAGCCGCGAGACCCTGGTTCGCGCCTGTATGGCTCGGCATCAACGCGGTGATTTCCATCGCCTGCTGAAGGCCTGTTGCCAGGCGGACCGGGCCGCCAAGGGACAGCTGCAAGCGGATCCCTGGCAGGTGCTCACGCCGATTTTGCTGGAACTGGCACTGGGCCAGCGGAAGGCCGCGTGAATTGCGGTCGCGACGGGGCCATCGACAGATGAGCCCGATCGGGATTTTCGGCGGCACTTTTGATCCCATTCACTACGGTCACTTGCGAACCGCATTCGAAATGCTGCAGGCGTTGCGTTTCGCGACGGTTCGTTTCGTGCCGAGCGGCGATCCGCCACATCGTGGTCGTACCTATGCGCCGGCCGCACTGCGCCTGGAAATGGTGCGAGCAGCAACGGCGAATGAACCCGGTTTCATTGTCGACGATTGCGAGGTAAAGCGCGCTGGTCCCTCGTATTCGGTTGATACGCTTGCCTTGATTCGCCAGCAATACCCGACCTCATCCCTGAGCCTGATTGTTGGCATGGATGCATTTCTCGGGCTGACCCGTTGGAGTCGCTGGGAAGACATACTCGGCTACGCACATATTGTGGTTGCGCATCGGCCAGGCTGGCGAGCGCCCGACATCGGTCCGCTTGGCGAATTGATTACGGAACACGGAACGCATCGTATCGACGATCTTCATGAAAGGATCAGTGGCCACATTTACATTCATGCGGTCACGCAGCTTGAGATTTCGTCGACAGAAATCCGCGACCTCGTGGTGGCGGGCAGGGATCCGCGCTTCCTGATGCCAGACGTCGTGCGCGACATTATCGTCAATAGTCATTGTTACCAAACAGGAGAATCGATTTGATCAATTTGGTGAACGAGGCATGAATAGCGAGCAGCTTTGTACTCTCATCATCGATGCACTGGACGACGTCAAAGCGAAAAACATCGTCAAGCTGGATGTGCGCAATATGACCGGCGTTACGGACTACATGATCATCGCCAGCGGTACGTCGAACCGCCATGTCAGGTCACTGGTTGACAATGTCGCCGAGAAGGCGCGCGAAGCCGGCATCCGGCCTATCGGCATGGAAGGCGAGGAGGGAGGTGAATGGGTATTGCTCGATCTTCAGGATGCGTTGCTTCACGTCATGCTGCCGACAGTGCGTGATTTCTACAATCTCGAGAAACTCTGGTCACTGGAGGCAAGCTGCGATCTGGCAGCGACTGATCGCTAGTGCATATTCGATTGCTCGCTGTCGGCGATCGTCAGCCGGACTGGGTTGACGACGCGGCGAAAAACTACAGCGGGCGCCTGCCGCGCGAATGGAAATTTCGTATTGACTGTTTGCCAACTGCACGACGCGCGAAAGGCAGCAGTGCGCAGAACGCCGTGGAATCCGAGGGCGAACAGCTGCTGGCGCGAATCAAAAACGATGAGCAGGTCGTGCTGCTCGACGAAAAAGGCAGCCAGTATTCGAGCCAGGCCCTGGCAACGCGACTTTCCGAATGGCAGCAGGATGGCCGTGACTTGTGCTTTGTCATCGGTGGTCCGGACGGCGTATCAGCTACCTGCCGGCAACGCGCCGACATGGTGTGGTCGCTTTCCAGCCTGACGCTTCCACATGGCCTTGCGCGTGTATTGTTGCTCGAGCAGCTGTACCGCGCCTGGTCACTGCAAAACGGACACCCTTATCATCGTGAGTGATCACCGCCCCGTGCTGCACCTGGCGTCCGCATCGCCACGGCGCGCGGCGATCCTTGAGTCGTTGGGCATCATGTTTACCGCGGCCGGCGTGGATATCGATGAGCGGCGCCGCGGGGACGAGCCGGCCGATGCCATGGTGTTGCGGCTGGCAACGGAAAAGGCGGTTGCGGCGCGGTCGAGCCGCGCCGCGCCCGTGCTGGCAGCGGATACCGTGGTGGTTGTCGATAGCGAAGTGCTGGGCAAGCCGCGGAACCAGGCGGATGCGCTCGCCATGCTGGCACGATTATCCGGTCGCAGCCATCAGGTCATGACCGGTGTGGCGCTGCATTGGGAGGGAAACCAGCGGACCGCGTTGTCTGTGACCGGGGTGACGTTTCGCGATATTGGTCCTGACGAGGCGCTCGCCTACTGGCGAAGTGGGGAGCCCTGTGACAAGGCCGGGGCGTATGCTATTCAGGGCCTCGGCGGCGTGTTCGTCGAGCGCATCAATGGCAGTTTTACCGGGGTGGTGGGGTTGCCGGTTTTTGAAACGGCCGCGCTGCTGGGCCTGGCTGGAATCAGCGTAGTAAAGGGTGTAGCTGGATCATGAGTGACGAATCTTACCGCGAGGAAATTCTCATCAATGTGACGCCGAGCGAGGTGCGTGCCGCTTTACTCGAGAATGGCGTGTTACAGGAAGTGCACATTGAGCGCGCGGCGCTGCGCGGCGTTATCGGCAACATCTACAAGGGCCGCGTAACGCGTGTCTTGCCGGGTATGCAGGCAGCATTCGTCGAAATAGGCCTGCAACGCACCGCATTCCTGCATGTTTCGGATATCGCCCGTCGCAATGGCAATCCTGCGGACGGACCGGTCGAACGCGATATTCGTGACGTGGTCAAAGAGGGCGATGAGCTGCTGGTCCAGGTTGCCAAGGACCCGCTGGGTAACAAAGGTGCCCGGCTGACGACCTATATCACGCTGCCGTCGAGGCACCTGGTGTTGCTGCCATATGGTGACGCGGTTGGCGTCTCGGCGCGCATTGAGGAGGACGCCGAGCGCGAGCGTTTGCGCACGATGGTCGAGCGATTGCAGGCGGAACAGGGAATTTCGGGCGGCGTTATCGTCCGCACGGTTGCCGAAGGCGCCATGGAAGAGGCGCTGCAAGCCGATCTCAAGTACCTCTGCAGGTTGTGGGAGGTCGTTCAGCTCACGTGCAGCAAAGCCGGCGTAAAAACCTTGGTACATGAGGATTTGTCACTGCCGCTGCGAGTGTTGCGAGACTTTGTGACGAGTGATGTGAAGAGCATTCTCGTCGATTCGGCCGAGGATATTGCCGCCATGCGCGAGTTTTCGGCTACGTTTTTGCCGGAAGTAGCAGCCATGCTTGAGCTGTACCAGCGCCGCCGCCCGATATTTGATCTGCACTCGATCGAAGATGAGATCAAGCGCTCGCTGGATCGTAGCATCCCGCTCAAATCAGGTGGCCGTATTGTATTTGACCAGACCGAGGCGATGACCACGGTTGATGTCAATACGGGTGGTTATGTGGGGCATCGCAATCTCGAGGAGACTATTTATCGCACCAACCTGGAAGCTGCGGTTGCCATTGCCCGGCAACTTCGCCTGCGCAATCTCGGCGGCATCATTATTATTGACTTTATCGACATGGAAGAAGCTGAGCATCGCGACAACGTGCTGGCGCTGTTGCATCAGTCGCTGAAAAAAGACCATGCGCGCCACCAGTTTTCGCCGATATCACCGCTCGGACTGGTTGAAATGACGCGCAAACGCACTCGCGAGAGCCTGCAGCACATACTTTGCGAGGATTGCCCGGGCTGTAATGGCCGCGGTTTCGTGCTCAAAGCGGAAACGGTCTGTTTCGAGGTGTTTCGCGAGGTCATTCGACAGTCACGGCAATTTGATTTCGAGACGGCGATGGTGCTGGCGCACCAGGACGTCATTGAAATGCTGCTCGACGAGCATGCGCCGAACCTGGCCAAGCTGGAGCAACAGACCGGAAAGTCGATCCGGCTGCAGCCCGAATCGCTGTACCTGCAAGACCAGTTTGATGTTGTCTTGATGTGATGCGCCTGATACTGCGGCGGCTACTCAAGATCCTGGCGTATGCGGGCGCCTGCGTGGTCATTTTACTGGCCATTGCGCTGGGTTTGTTTCGCCTGTTCTTGCCACGCCTGCCCGAGTACCAGGAGAACATCAAGTCCTGGGCCAGTGCGGCCATTGGGTTGGAAGTTCAGTTTTCCGACATGAACGCGCGCTGGGGCCTGCGCGGTCCCGAGGTGGAGTTTTATCGTGCCGAGTTGATTTCGCCGGACACGGAGAAACGTATCGTTGCCGCGCAGAAAGTCAGTGTCGGCATCGGGCTGACGCGTTTCCTGACGGATCGCAAAGCCGTCGTCGATCGGGTCGTTGTTACCGAAACGACAGTCGAAGTCCGGCAACTCGAGAATGGCGAATGGTGGATCCAGGGCGGCCCGCCCGACCAGTTGCTGCCAAAGCGCTCAGTGAATGCGGCCCCGGGAGATGGTGCGAGGATCGAGATTATTGGCGAAGATCTGATCCTGCTTTTTTTACAGCCGGGCGATGAGCGGCCGCGCGAGTTCCTGATTCCACGGCTGCTGATCAGCCGGGACAGTGTGCGCATCGCGATTGACGCCCAGGTTGAATTACCAAGCGACCTCGGACAGCGCCTGATGGTCACCGCGACGCGTCTTTTGGAATCGGGCGAGGGACAAGAGGAATGGCAACTGGGCGTTGAAGCGAACGAGCTGGAGCTGGCCGGTGTTTCGATGCTGCACACGAGCGAGGCAGCCCGGTTTGATTCCGGTCGAGGTGACATACGCCTGTCCCTGCGGGTGTCGGCGAATGGTGTCAGCCGGGCCGTCGCTGACGTAGATTTAGACGAAGTCGGCGCCTCTGGCGCCACCCCGTTTTCCTTTGATGGCCGGTTTGAGTATTTGCGCGACGACGACAGCTGGCTGGTCGCGGCCAATGATTTTCGGCTGGAAACGACCAACGGGTTCTGGCCACCGACGGACTTGCGCGTCGAGGCCGGTGCCACTGCGGATGGCAGCATGAGCATGCTCGATATTGAGGCATCGTACCTGAAGCTCGACGATATCCAGGTGCTGCGCCCGTGGTTGCCGGCAGCACAACAAGCAATGCTGACCGACTTTGCACCGGACGGCATTGTGCGCAACCTCAAGGCAGTCCTCAGTGATCTCGATACCGGGCAGCCACGATTTGATGTGGCGGCCGAGTTTGATCGCATCGGTATTGCGGCCAGCGAAAAGTTTCCCGGTGTCAGAGGTTTCTCTGGCGTGTTGCGATCGGATGCCACAGGCGGACTATTTGAACTGCGATCGACAGACTTGTCGATCGCGGTGCCGCAGTACCTGGCAGAGGCTATCCCGCTGGATCAGCTGCGGGGAACCCTGTTCTGGCGCCGTGGTGGCAATCGCACAACTTTGTTGTCGGACAGCATCGTTTTCAGTAATGCGGATTTTCATTTCGCAACCAGCGTTGAATTGACGCTGGAAGACGGTGATCGACTGCCGGTTGTCGATCTGGCGACGATCTGGAGCGTCAACGACATTTCAGTGGCGAAAAAATACATCCCCTATATTCCGCGAATCCCGCGAACCAGCGAGTGGTTCCAGGAAGGCCTGCTGGCCGGCAGTATTCCGCGCGGCACGGTCCGCTTGTATGGCCCGATGGACAAATGGCCATTCGACGGCGGCGAGGGCCGTTTCCTGGTTGAGGCGAACTTGCGCGATGCACGGATTTTGTACCAGCGACGCTGGCCGGTCGCGACGGTACCCGACCTCGATATGGTGATCGACAACATGCGCCTGTACACCGAGCGCAACATCATCATCAATGAAGGCAATGAAATTACCAACGCGAAAATCGAAATCGGTGATTTTCGTGCGCCAGTTCTTGAGGTCAGTGGTGCCTCGGCCGGGCCGTTGGACTCCATGCGGGCGTTGCTGGCGAACAGCCCGCTGGGTACCGACATATTCAAAGGAAATCTCGATCGGATTTCAGCAAGCGGTGACGGCGCATTTGACCTCAGTCTGCGCGTGCCGATTCGCGACTGGCAGAGTTTCGAATTCAGCGCCCGTGTTGAAGCTAATGACGCAAGCCTCAAGATGCAGGGCTTTCCCGCGCCGCTCACCGACCTCAGTGGCGTCGTGACCGTGGGGCGCGAGGACATCAGCAGCGAATCATTGAGCGGCATGTTCCTCGGTAGCCCGGTCAGCATTGAGCTGCGCCCGGCTACCGAAAGCATGCCCGATTACCGCATTATCGGAACGGCGAACGGCACCGCCACGGCGGAGGCACTGGTGAATGAGCTGGGCTTGCCGCTGGCGGGTTCCCTGACAGGGGCGACGGAATTCGAGGCGCGCATGTTGTTCGCGCGTGGTGAACAGGAGCTGCGGAAACCATTCACTATCGAGTTATCGAGCACGCTGGCTGGTATCGGCATCGATCTGCCGCAGCCTTTTAACAAACCGGCCGAAGATGCGTGGCCGCTAACTGCCAGCATCGAAATGCCCTTTGCAAGCGAGGTGATTACAACCCACGGGGGCGTGCAGGATTTCCTGTCATGGCGGCTCGCATTTTCCAGGGAACAGGATCGCTGGGGTCTCGACCGTGGTGTCGTAGCTTTCGGTGCCGAAGCCGCAACGGAAGCGGAGACACGTGGCCTGCATTTTCGGGGTCACGCGAAGCAGGTAAGGATGCAGGACTGGTTTGATCGCATGAAGCAGTCTGACTCTGACACGGGCATTGGTGATCGCATACGTTCGGCCAACATGCTGATTGACGAGTTTTACCTGTTTGGTCAGCGCATCGTCGGTCATCGCGTGCGCTTCGATCGCAGCGCCGAGGAGTGGCTGGTACAGTTCACGGGGCCCGAGATTACGGGGTCCGCCTATGTCCCTTACGATTTCACCGTCGGCCGACCGCTGGTCATCGACATGCAAAGACTGGTGTTGCCAGGCGACGAGGACGATGCGGGTCAGCCGGCGTCGATTCTTGATCCGCGGCAGCTGCCGCCGATCACGATCAAGGCCGGAGAGTTCGCGCTCGGGACACGCTTCCTCGGGGCGGTAAGCGCCACTTTGCAGCGCACCGCGGATGGCCTTGAAACAACCGATCTGGTTGCCAGGGACAAGTCATTCGAAATCATTGGCGATGGCCGCTGGGTCGTTGACGAGGCGGACCCGGCGGGTAGCCACAGTTACCTGCGCGCCACGCTGACCAGCACCGATGTCGGTGCGACCATGACGCGGCTGGGTTACGACCCGGGCATTGTCTCGGACGATCTCACCATGAGCTTCAACCTGGACTGGTCCGGTGGGCCGCGCAACGATTTCCGCGATTCTCTCAACGGCGAGGCGACCGTTCGCATTGGCTCCGGGCAGCTAAGCGACGTGGAACCGGGTGCGGGGCGCATGATGGGCCTGATGAGCGTGGTGGCGCTGCCGCGGCGCCTGTCGCTGGATTTTAGCGATGTCTTCGGCAAGGGGTTTGGATTTGACCAGATCCGTGGCCGGTTCGCCCTGCAGAACGGCCAGGCGTTCACCTGTGACCTGTCGCTGGAGGGGCCCGCTGCCCAGATTGGCGTGGTCGGTCGCGCCGGCCTTGTTGATCGGGACTATGACCAAACCGCGATGGTTGGCGCCAATTTCGGCAATGCATTGCCGGTCGTTGGTGCGGTGCTTGGCGGACCGACAGGTGCCGCCGTAATGCTTATTTTCTCGCAAATATTCAAAAAGCCGCTGGCTGAAGTCAGCCAGGTCTACTACGGTATCAGCGGTTCCTGGGACGAGCCGGTCATCGAATCGGTGACGGCGGCTGAATTCGCCTTGCAGGGCGTGCGGTCCGGTTGCATCAACGAGGCGGAATAGTATGCGTGTCGCAGCAATCCAAATGAACAGTGGCGCGAATGTGGACGCCAATCTGAAACTTGCGGACCAGCTGCTGGCAGACGCCGCTGCCGACGGTGTGAGGCTTGCGGTGTTGCCGGAAAATTTCGCATTAATGGCGCTAAAGAGCCGCGACAAGGCAGCGCATGCCGAAGCGCCCGGACGTGGTCCGATTCAGGACTTCCTGGCCGACGCATCGCGCCGCCTTGGTCTGTGGATTGTGGCGGGCAGCATGCCGCTGGCTTCGCCGGAGGCCGAACGCGTGTACGGTGCTTGCCCCGTCTACGATGATGACGGCCGGCAACGTGCCTGCTATCTGAAAATGCACCTGTTTGACGTGAAGTTGCCGGATCTCGAGGAGTCCTACCAGGAGTCATGGTCGATGTATCCGGGCGATGCGCTGGCCGCCGTCGATACACCGATCGGCAAAATCGGGCTGAGCATTTGCTACGACGTCCGCTTCCCCGAACTGTTTCGGCGCCTGGTCGACCAGGGCGCAACGGTGTTCACTGTTCCTGCGGCATTTACAAAGGTCACGGGGCTGGCACATTGGCATGTCTTGCTGCGCGCCAGGGCCATCGAAAACCTGGCGTTCGTGATTGCTGCCGGGCAGTATGGTGAACACCCGGACAAGCGATCGACGTTCGGGCATTCGATGATAATCGATCCCTGGGGACGGATTCTGGCCGAGCAAGCCGAGGGTAACTGTCACGTCGCGGCCGAGGTCGACCCGCAGTTACCGGCGAAGATCAGGGCAGAATTCCCGGCCCTGGCTAACCGGCGCCTGGGAAAAACTTGAACACTGACGATCAAAGCACGATTGACGCGGTTTTCGCGCATACGCTCGAACCGGCGGGGCTGGACGAGCGGGTATTGAGCCGAACGCTTGGCTCGATGATGCAAAGCGGAGTCGACTATGCCGATCTGTACTTCCAGGTAAGCCGCCAGGAAAGCTGGTCAGTCGAGGACGGTATTATTCGCGAGGGCAACTACAGCCTCGACAAGGGTGTCGGCGTACGTGCCGTCAGTGGCGAAAAGACCGGCTTCGCCTATTCGGACGAGCTGCTCCTGCCGGCGCTGCAGCAGGCAGCGTCCGCCGCACGCGCCATCGCTAGGACAGGTGAATCGAAAGCCGTGCAGGCGTGGCGCCGGGATAACTCGCCACCCATGTATCCGCTCATCGATCCGATCAGCAGTATCTCGGACCAGCAGAAAACAGGGATGCTCGCGACTCTCGAGCAGGCTACTCGCGCCCTCGACCCACGCGTCGAGCAGGTCATTATCAGCCTGAGCAGTTGCCACGAGTTGTTGCTGGTTGCGGCATCCGACGGCACGCTTGCCGCCGATGCGCGGCCGCTCGTGCGCCTGAACGTAAGCGTGATACTCGAGAAGAACGGTCGCCGCGAACAGGGTTATGCCGGCGGTGGCGCGAGAACCGACCTGAATTATTTCCTGTCGGGCGAGATACCGTTGCAGTATGCGCGCGAAGCCGTGCGCCAGGCGGCGGTGCAAATGGAGGCGATCGCGGCCCCGGCGGGAACCATGCCGGTCGTACTTGGACCCGGCTGGCCAGGCATCCTGCTGCATGAGGCGGTCGGGCACGGCCTGGAAGGTGACTTTAATCGCAAAGGTACGTCAGCATTCTCCGGTCGCGTCGGGCAACGCGTGGCATCGAAAGAGTGCACCATCGTTGATGATGGCACTTTGCCGAATCGTCGCGGCTCCCTGGCGATCGACGACGAAGGCACACCGGGTCAGTACACGGTACTGGTCGAGAACGGAATTCTGCGCGGCTATATGCAGGACAAGCTTAACGCCCGCCTGATGGGCGTCGCTCCGACCGGCAATGGGCGGCGGGAATCCTTTGCGCACATGCCGATGCCACGCATGACCAATACCTACATGCTGGCCGGTCCGCATGTGCCCGAGGAAATCATCGCCTCCGTCCGCAAGGGCCTCTACGCGCCGAATTTCGGTGGCGGGCAGGTGGATATCACTTCCGGCAAATTCGTGTTTTCCGCCAGCGAGGCGTACCTGATCGAGAACGGCAGGATCACCGCGCCGGTGAAAGGCGCAATGCTGATAGGCGATGGGCCGGAAGCACTGCGCCGTATCTCAATGATCGGCAATAACCTCGAGCTCGACACGGGCGTTGGTACCTGCGGCAAGGAAGGGCAGTCCGTGCCGGTTGGCGTCGGCCAGCCGACGTTGAAGATTGACGAAATCACAGTTGGCGGCACGGCTTGACATAAGTTTGCGCCAAGGCCCTTGAACGACCGAGTCTGTGAGATCGCTCACTCAATTCAACATAGTGTTTCGGTACTGTATCCCGGTCGCATGGAGGGACGCCCTGATGGCTTTCGAAAATACAATTACAGAAATGGATCTCGACGCCAATTCGAGGCATTTCGTTCAGAGTCTGGGCAAGGACGGGCAGGACTACGAGCCGGACCTGGTGGTGGATGGCATGTCCGAATCCCTGTTGTCACGCCTGTTCAGCCTGTTCGGGATAGGGCACTAAGCACCAGTTCCGACCTCAGGCCGCTGGACTCAACGGCGGCGGTTATGGACAATCTGTAGCCATGTGGGTCGCCAAGCCAATCTACGAAAGCCTCCCGTACTTCTACCTGCTGGTAGGTGCGCTCTGCCTGGCTGCGTCAATGTACGTCAACCACTGGTACTGGCCAACGATCAGTTTCGGCACGGGGGTCGTGTGCCTGGTAGCGGGGCTGGTGGTATTACTCAAACGCCGCGACTTTCGCGCCTCGGACCGGCGCACGGGTCACTAGCGATATCATCCGGCCGCTGAGGCTTCGTCGTCATTAGCTCGCCGCAGGTCGGTATAGACGAGTTCGTGCACGCCGAGCGAGACCACGTCCCCATCCTGCAACAGGTATTTCTTGACCTGCTGCTCGCCAATAAAAACGCCATTGGTGCTGTTCAGATCTTCGATCGTGCAGCCTTCATCGTCGCTGATCAGCTGTGCATGATGGCGGCTCACAAACTTGCTCTTGATGTAAATTTCGTTGTCCGGCGAACGCCCGATGATGATTCGTCCGAGCCCGAATGACTGTACCGACAGTGACTCTCCCGCGGAGCGGACTTCGATCTGGGTAAGCTGGGTTTCGCCACCATGACGAGCGGCGACCTGGCGCAGCTTTTCAAACCGGCCGGTGTTGCTTTCGTGTTCTTTCCAGTCCAGCTCCTTTACCGCCGCCATGATGTCATCGGCGGTCAGTGAGGTCTTCTCGTCTGCGAACGCGCACAACAGTACCGTGTCGCACAAGGTATTGATCAGTCGCGGTACGCCGCCCGAATATCGATAGATAATCTCGAAACAGCTGTCATCGAAAATATCATTGGGCGAGCGGCCGGCAACGGCGAGGCGGTGATCGATGTACTCACGCATATCGCGCGCATCCAGTGGACCAAGGTGAAAGCGCAACCGGACCCGCTGCACCAGCTGCTTCAGGCTTGGCGAATCGAGCGTGTCTTTCAGTTCCGGCTGGCCCGCGAGAATGATGCGCAGCACTTTTTCCTTGTGTGTTTCGATGCCGGAAATCATGCGAATCTCTTCGAGGACCTTCTTGCTCAGGTTCTGGGCCTCGTCGACGATCAATACCACTTTCTTGCCATTTGAGTACTGCTCGATCAGGAACATGTTGAGTGTGTCGAGCAGCTCGACCTTGTGCTGGTCAAACGGCTTGAAACCGAACTCGGTAAGCACCGCCTGCAGGAATTCGGTCGGCGTCAGCTGCGTCTGGGATACCACGGCATAAACGACGTTGTCATCAAGCTCGGCCAGGAAGGACTGCAGCAGGGTGGTCTTGCCCGAGCCGATTTCACCGGTGATAACGACAAAGCCATCGGCCAGCCAGATGGTCGACTCCATATAGGCTTTGGCCCGGGCATGCTGTTTGCTCCAGTAAAGGAAATCCGGGTCAGGAGTCAGGCGAAACGGCTGCTCGCTGAGTTTGAAATGCTCGAGATAGGACATGATGCCTTTTTGTTTCCAGCCAGTTTACCCGCTTTTCGCCGCGCCGGGCTACGCCACAGGCCCTTACGGCGGCGCGGAGTGCGTCACAGTTTCACAGAGCTGGGCCAGCAGCGTGTCGCGGATGCTGGCCGAATCGCCGAGAACCGTAATATGCCCGAGCTTGCGGCCCGGCCGCGGCGCCTTGCCATAATCGTGCAGGGTGGCTTCGGCCGGCAGCCGTAAATTGCCCGGAATTTCCCCGATCAGGTTCAGCATGCCGGCGTGCGCCAACAAGCTCGGCGTAGGCAGTGCCCGGCCGCTGATCGCCAGCAGGTGCGCGGTGAACTGGCTGGGACTCGCACCTTCGATGGTCCAGTGCCCGGAATTATGTACCCGTGGTGCGAATTCATTGGCCAGCAATTGTTCGCCGGTGACGAACAATTCGAGCGCCAGCACGCCGACATAGTCGAGATGCCGAAGCAGGGTGGTCACATATTTCTCTGCCCGGCTCGTCAGTACGTCGTTTTGCAGCGGTGCGGTCGAAGTTCGCAGAATGCCATCGGCATGTTCGTTGCGTGTCAATGGATAGCAGATGATGTCGCCCGATACATTACGCGCGGCGATTGCAGAAATTTCATAGTCAAAGTTGACCCATTGCTCGGCAATCAGTTTGCCGCCGCCGCAGTGGTGCCACGCGATCTCAAGCTCAGCCAGCTGCCGTACGATAAATTGTCCCTTGCCGTCGTAACCCAGCCTGCGAGTCTTGAGCACCAGCGGTAATCCAAGCCGGCTTGCTGCAACGCCAAGGTCATGGAGCGAACCCACGCGGTGATATTCGGGCAAAGGAATAGCTAATTGCTGAAACAGCTGCTTCTCGGAAAGCCGGTCCTGCGCGTGGCCGAGCGTTGCAGGTGGCGGATAGACGGGCACCCGCTTTGCAATCTTCAGCAATGCCTCGACCGGAACATTCTCAAACTCGTAGGTAATGACGTCGCTGGTTTCCGCAAGCCGGGCCAGCGCCGCGTCATCGTCAAAAGCAGCCCGCGTGACCGGGCCGCAGGCTGCAGCCGGTGGATTGGGCGCCGGGTCGATAAACTGGCACTGCATGCCGAGGTCTAGGGCTGCAAATCCCAGCATCTGGCCGAGTTGACCGGCACCGATAATGCCAATTCGCATAATTCGATCTATTGGTTTTTGGGATTGTTGGTGGCTAGCACTTTGCTGGTCTGCTCGTGGCGAAAATTGTCCAACGCTTCGGCGACGGTCGCATCGTTGTTGGCCAGGATTGCGGCAGCGAGCAGGGCGGCATTGATCGCGCCGGCCTTGCCAATCGCCATTGTGCCGACCGGCACGCCGGCGGGCATCTGTACGATCGAAAGCAGCGAATCGACGCCCTGCATTGATTTGGATTGCACCGGCACACCGAGCACCGGCAGACGGGTTTTAGCAGCCGCCATTCCGGGCAGGTGCGCGGCGCCGCCGGCGCCGGCAATAATTACCTTGAGGCCGCGTTCAACAGCGGAAGATGCATAGGAGAACAACAGGTCGGGCGTGCGGTGTGCGGATACCACTTTGACCTCATGACCAATACCGAGATCGTCGAGCGTATCGCTGGCATGCCGCATCGTATCCCAATCGGATTGCGAGCCCATGATGATGCCGACCTCAACTTTCATTGCGCAATTCTAACCAGAATGTCATGTACGCGCCGGAAAACTTGCCGCTTAAGCGCTTTCTCGGTGCGTTCATTCGGAGTTCTCTCCAGTTCCTTGAGCAATAGTGCAAGCTCGGCGTCGACCGTGCTCGTTTCAGCAGCGAATTTATCCAGTGCAGATTGCCCGTCCTGCAAGAAACTGTCACGCCACTGCTCTGCCTTAGCGAACAGTCGTTTTTCTCGCAGCTCGCGGGCGCCGAGACTGGCAAGGCGTGCACGAATCAGCTCAGCATCATTCTGCCGCATGAGTTTTCCAATCAATTGCTTTTGCCGGCGCAATGCACCATGGGCTTTCATTTTTGCGGCAGCGCGGACGGCGACCAACAGCTCGTCACTCAAGCCGATCGAATCCAGTTCGCTGTTCTTA
Source organism: uncultured Woeseiaceae bacterium (assembly GCA_964533065.1). GTDB lineage: Bacteria > Pseudomonadota > Gammaproteobacteria > Steroidobacterales > Woeseiaceae > UBA1847. The sequence continues at coordinate 62,611 of CAZHLE010000001.1, forward strand.
AGCGGGATCAAATGCTCACCGAGCTCCTGCAGCGCGTGTTGTTCGCGCTTGCGCGCATTTTTGCTGGGCTTCTCCATAGTCACCGGCTAAGCTACCTGAGGGTTGCAGAGTAATTACAGGGAGTTTTCATTTACGATGGGCAACATTGCCACAACAGGGTCGCTGGGTCAGCAAGAACTCGAAGCACTGGTGCAAATGGCGCTCGCCGAAGCCCGGCAGCAGGGCGTGGACCAGGCGGAAGTGGCAGCCAGCCACGATATTGGCCTGCTTGCGACTGCCCGGCTTGGCGATGTCGAAAACCTGGAATATACCAACGACCGCGGCCTCGGTATCACGGTGTACAAGAATGGCTGCAAGGGCAGTGCAAGCACCTCCGACGTCTCGGCAGACTCGATCCGGGAGGTTGTACGCAAAGCGTGTACCTTCGCCTCCTGTACTGCCGCGGATAAACACGCGGGACTCGCCGATGCCGAACTGATGTGCCGCGATATTCGCGATCTCGACCTCGACTACGAATGGTCGATTAACTCCACGGACGCGATTGCAATGGCGATCGATTGTGAGAAAGCCGCTTTGGAGTTCGATTCACGTATCAACAATTCTGAGGGTGCAACGGTGTCGACCAGTCGCGGCACTCGCGCATATGGCAATACGCACGGTTTTGTCGGCAGTTACAGCAAATCCAGCCACAGCATCAATTGCGTCGTGCTCGGCTCCGACAACGGTGAAATGCAACGAGATTTTCATTACAGCGCCGCGCGTGATCCGGCGGATCTCGAGGACATCAGGTCCATCGGGGAGCTCGCAGCGACGCGTACCGTGGGGCGTCTCGGGGCGCGCAAGATCAAGACCACCAAGGCGCCGGTATTGTTCGTTCCCGAGCTGGCTCGCGGCTTTATCGGCCACGCGATCGGCGCCATTTCCGGCGGTGCGCAATATCGACGCGCATCATTCCTGCTGGACGCGCTGGGCGAAAAGATTTTTCCGGAATTTGTGTCCATTCATGAGCGCCCGCATTTACCCAAGGCGATGGCGAGCGCGCCGTTCGATGCCGAGGGCGTGGGTACTTTCGATCGCGATATCGTGGCCGACGGAGTGCTTGCCGGCTATGTGCTGGGCAGTTATGCGGCACGGCGACTGGGCATGCAGTCCACAGCGAATGCGGGTGGCACGCAAAACCTGATCGTAACCGGCAACGGCCGCGATCTGGCAGCGTTGATCAGGGACATGGGCACCGGCCTCGTGGTTGCCGAGCTGATCGGGCAGGGAGTCAATGCCGTAACCGGCGATTACTCACGAGGTGCCGTCGGGCACTGGGTTGATAACGGCCAGATCCAGTTTCCAGTGCATGAGGTGACCATTGCCGGAAACTTGCGCGATTTATATGCGCGCATTGCCGCCATTGGTTCGGATCAGGATCTGCGTGGCGGTATCCGCTGCGGCTCGTTACTCGTCGAGGAAATGACTATCGCCG
>CAZHLE010000002.1:0-54660 GCA_964533065.1 uncultured Woeseiaceae bacterium
TGACCGCGATCAACAGGTAGGCCGTGATCAGCCAGGTCCAGACGAACATCGGCATTTTCAAGAGCCACATGTCAGGTGCGCGCATGTTCAGGATGGTCACGATGATATTGATCGCGCCCATGATCGAGCTGATACCCATCAGGTGTATGGAGAAAATCAAAAACGGAAAGGCATCGCCCGTTTGCAGCACGAGCGGTGGGTACATGGTCCAGCCGCTGGCCGGTGCGCCACCGTCCATAAAAAGCGTCGAGAGCAGGATGCCGAACGCCACCGGCAGGATCCAGAATGACCAGTTGTTCATTCGCGGCAAGGCCATGTCGGGCGCGCCGATCATCAGCGGGATCATCCAGTTGGCCAGGCCGACGAATGCGGGCATGACCGCACCAAACACCATGATCAAGGCATGCATCGTGGTCATCTGGTTAAAAAATTCGGGGTGCATGAACTGCAATCCGGGCGACATGAGCTCGGTACGAATAGCAAGGGCCATCGAGCCACCGATGAAAAACATCACCAGGCTGAATACCAGGTACATCGTGCCGATGTCCTTATGATTCGTGGTGTACAACCAGCGGGTAAAGCCCTTGGCGGGACCGTGATCAGCCATTATTCGTCACCCCCGGTGCGCGCCGCGATCCAGGCCGCATAAGCATCCGCCTCAAGTACTTCGACAACGATCGGCATATAGCCGTGATCCTTGCCACACAGTTCGGCGCACTGGCCGCGATAGGTGCCGGCGACATCTGCCCGGAACCAGGTTTCGTTGACCATGCCCGGAATGGCGTCTTTTTTGATGGCGAGATCAGGGACGAACCAGGAATGCACGACGTCGTTCGATGTCAGCAAGATGCGCACCTTCGCGCCGAGCGGTACGACCAGCGGCCGATCGACCTCGAGCAGGTAGTTGTCGACGCTGAACGGATCGACGCCGGAGTTCTTCATGCGCGCCTGCATGCTCGGCAATGCAAGGCTCGAGTAAAACTCGATTCCCTCGTTTTGATATTTGTAATGCCAGCGCCACTGGTAACCGGTAACCACGATCGACATGTCAGGATTGCGCGAATCCTCGAGTTTGATCATGGTCTCGGCGGCCGGCACGGCCATGAAGAACAGGATCAGGCACGGAATGACGGTCCAGATCACTTCCGCGACCGTGCTATGCGAAAAGCTGGCCGGTTTCACGCCGCGCGACTTGCGATGCAGAAACAGCGAAACAATCATGACACCGAACACGATGAAGCCAATCGCCACGCACACCCAGAACACGAGCATATGAAGCGCATAGGTTTCGGCGCTGAGTTCCGTGATGCCCTCGCGCATATTCAGCGCGAAGTCAGCGCTTGCCGCACTCGCCCAGACCATGCCGAGTACGCTAAGAAAAAGTTTTCGAATCATTGCCTGATCATCCTGCGGGCCCGGCTTTGGGCCGCATCTGTTTCCGGTTGTCGGCGATCGGGCTGATGCGCCGGCAAGAAAAGCTTGCGAAGTTTACTGAAACCAGTCTGGCCATGCAATCCAGATCCTCTCGAAGGCTGGCCATTTTTGCTTTATTTAACAGAGTGTTACGAGCGTCGCCCGATTCCCTCGGGCGAGATTCGAAATTCGCCGGCGGCTGGCCGCCGCCCGGCACCCCAACAGTGACCGTAAACCAGCTCAAGCTCGAGCTCGATGGTGCCGCCGTCTTCGGCTGGTGACAGAGCCGCGGTCATGTTGTGGAAGCGGTGTTTGCCGGTCAGCGTAGTGCGTCGATCGACGAGGCAGTTGCGGGCGCCGCTGCCAGTGAGGTCGCGAAACAGCGCGGCGGCATCGGCGTAGGTAACCCGCAGCCGATCCACATCCAGAACAGGATCGCGCATGCCGGCGCGCACTGCGGCATCACCCAGATTGTGCATGTCAGGGAACGGGACGACGTGCGGCCCGGCGTCAACGCGCTGCCAGGCGTCGCGCAGTTCGCCAAGACTGTCCGGCCCGAGGGCGGCAAACACAAACAGGCCATTGGCACGTAACACGCGGTCGACCTCGGCGAACAGCGCCGTCGTGTCTGTAATCCATGGCAAGAGTTGATTGCAAAACACAAGATCGACGCTCTGACTCGCCAACGGAATTGCGTTCGCATCAGCCTGCAACAGCGAGAACCGGGAAAACCAGCCTCGCCGCTGTGCCGCGCGGCGTAACATGCGCGCGGAAAAATCCAGCGCTATGACGTGGGCACCTGGAAAGCGTTTCTGCAAAGGCTTGCAGGCGGAAGCGGTCGCGCAGCCAAGGTCGACGATAGTACTGGCTGTGACAAGCATCGGCCGAAGGCGCAGCAACAAACCATCGCAGGTCAAGCGGTGTACGAAATCGAAATCATCAAAGCTATCGGCCGCACGGTCGAATCTGCGGCGCACATCCGGCGTACGCAGAGTGGTGTTGGGGCTTGCTGGCTGCATCGATGCACGTTATCAGTTTTGTGCCCGAATCGCGCATTTTCGCTAGCCGCGCCTGGATGTCGCGACAGGCAGAATTCGGTGATGATTCTGCAGTGCCTGTTAGAATTCATGCTGCCACGCAGTTGCGTATTTTGCGGGATCCCCTGTGCAATACATCTGCCACACGTCTGCGATGGTTGCCTCGATGAATTGCCTTGGCGCGCGCGCCTCGTCGTACGCGATGAGGCGCCTTTTGAAACTATGGCGGCGGTATTCGACTACGCGTTTCCAGTCGATGCGGCGCTCAAGGCGCTCAAGTTTCGTCGCCGGCTGGACTACGTGCCGGCGTTCGCGACCCTGTTGACGCGAACGATGGGCGAGTTGCCCAGTGACATAGACGCCTTGTTACCCGTGCCGTTGCACTGGCGACGACAGCTGCAACGCGGCTTTAACCAGGCGGTTGAGCTGGGTCGAGCTTTGCATGCGGACACGGGTCTGCCGATGCTTTGCAATATCCGGCGTTGCCGCGCGACGCCTTACCAGTCTGGGCTTCCCGCAGAGGCGCGGCACGCGAATCTGCGCGCTGCATTCGAGGCACAGGAATCGTTGTCGTCGCGGCACGTGCTGATCATCGATGATGTGATTACCACGGGCACCACCTGTCTGGAGCTTGCCAAAACAGCACTCGCCGCAGGCGCAGGCAAGGTCAGCGTACTCGCCGTGGCCCGCACCTAAGCACAGGGGTCAGAGCCCTTTTTTTCCCATATGTGGTTTTCCAAGGACGGCGCCACATATGGGAAAAAAAGGGCTCTGACCCCTGTGCTTAGGCGGGGTTGAAGGTGTAGTGCAGCAGGATGCCGGCGAAGACTACGAGGCCGACCAGGTGGTTGTGCAAAAAGGCAGCGAAACAACCGGCGGGCTGCCGGTCGCGCGCGAGCCAGAGATGGTAGGCCATCAGGCAGGCCGCGCTTGCGACCGATGCATAAAACCAGAAACCGAGTTCCGCGCGCAGCCCGATCAGCACCAGCCCGGCCAGCATGAGCACCTGCAGGCCCGCGATAACGAACAGGTCGACCTCGCCGAACAATATGGCGGTCGACTTCGCGCCAATCCGGATATCGTCCTTGCGATCGACCATGGCGTAAAACGTGTCGTAGATAACAGCCCAAACCAGGGTGACGCCGAAAATCAGCCAGGCTAATTGCGATGTTTTGCCGGTCTGCGCGGCAAACACCATCGGCACTGCCCAGCCGAATGCGGCACCCAGTACAAACTGCGGAATCGACACGATGCGTTTTACGTAAGGATAGATGACAGTCAGTGTGGCCGCGACGATCGCCAGCAATTGCGCGGGCTTGTTCAACAAGGTTGCGAGGCCGATCGCAATCATGCTGAGCGCTGCAAACAGGATTAATGCTTCAACCGGAGCCACCGCACCCGAGGCAATCGGTCGCGAGCGCGTGCGTTCCACGTAAGGGTCAATATTTCGATCGGCATAATCGTTGAGCACGCAGCCCGCAGAACGCATGACGAAAACGCCGAGCATGAACACCATGAACAATCCCTGGTCAGGATGGCCCTCACCGGCCAGCCATAACGCCCATAATACGGGCCACAGCAGCAGCCAGATGCCGATAGGTTTGTCGATACGCATGAGCTTTGCGTAGTTGCGTAGCTGGGTTATGACACCGCGCGGCAGCAGATCGAGGAGAAGTATTTTCATGCGGGCCCAGTTTAGCCCAATGTCAGACCTTTCCGTAACGCTCGGCATTGCCCAGCCATCGCCGCACGATAGCCGCCGTGATGCCAGGTGAGTTCTTGCGAATCGACTCAGCGGCCAGTTGCACGGCTGGCATCAATTCCGCGTCGCGCAACAGGTTGGCGATGCGATAGTCCGGCAGGCCGGTCTGCCGGGTGCCGAGCAACTCGCCTGGGCCACGCAACTCGAGATCACGCTGCGCAACGACGAAACCGTCATTGCTGTCGCGCAGCACGGCGAGACGACTGCGCGCGACTTGCCCAAGCGGTGGTTTGTACAGCAACACACAATGGCTCTGCGCGCTGCCGCGACCGACGCGGCCGCGAAGCTGGTGCAACTGTGACAATCCCATGCGCTCGGCATTTTCGACGATCATCAGGCTGGCGTTCGGCACATCGACGCCGACCTCGATTACTGTCGTTGCAACGAGCAGCTGGATCGTGCCCTCTTGGAATGCGCGCATGCCGAGTTCCTTTTCCACAGGACGCATGCGACCGTGCACCAGTCCGACACGCACCTCGGGTAAGGCCTCACGCAAAGTCTCGTAGCTAGCCTCGGCGGCTTCATAGTCGAGGATTTCGGATTCCTCAATTAGCGGGCAGACCCAATAGGCCTGTTGTCCGGCCCGGCAGGCGAGGCGCACGCGTTCTATGACTTCCTGGCGGCGCGTCTCCGGCATCGCAACCGTCTGCACGGGCTGCCTGCCCGGCGGCAACTCATCGATTATCGAGGTATCGAGATCCGCATAGGCGGCCATCGCAAGCGTGCGCGGAATCGGCGTCGCCGTCATGACCAGCTGATGCGGATAATTCCCCCCGAACACGCCCTTCTCGCGCAGCGCAACGCGCTGATGGACGCCGAAGCGATGCTGTTCATCAATGACGACCAGCGACAGTTCGCGGAAGCTGACGCCTTCCTGGAACAGGGCATGCGTGCCGATGACCAGTCCGGCGCGGCCGTCGGCGATCGCCGTCAGCGACTCACGACGCGCGGCAGCGCGTTGACTGCCACTCAACCAGGCCGGGCGAATACCCAGCGGATCGAGCCACGCACTGAAACTTCGCCAGTGCTGCTCGGCCAATAATTCGGTCGGCGCCATGATCGCGGCCTGCACCCCGGAGCCGACGGCCTGCAGACAGGCGATCGCCGCCACCACGGTTTTCCCGGATCCCACATCACCCTGGATCAGACGCATCATCGGGTGCGGCGTCTTCAGGTCCGCGAGGATTTCGGCGACGACGCGTTGTTGCGCCGCGGTCAGTGCAAATGGCAGTGATCCAACGAAGGTCGCGATCAGTTCATCACCTTTGCCGAGCGCGACCGCGCTCTCACTACGCGCGAGTTCGCGCAGTCGGCGCAGGCTCATGTAGTGCGCCAGCAGCTCCTCAAAAGCCAGCCGTCGCTGGCAGGGGTGCTTGCCGGCCATGATGGCGGCGACGTCGGCATCGGCCGGTGGCCGGTGCAGGTAACAGATTGCGGCCGCCAGTTCAGGTACGGCGAGCTTCTGCGTAATTTCGCGTGGCAGCAGTTCCTGCGGCGGAGCTGTCGCCATGATGCGCAGCGCCTGGTCGGTGAGATTGCGGATGCGTCCCTGTTGCACGCCCTCTGTCGCCGCATAGATCGGTGTCAGGGTTTCGGTGTTTACTGCCTGATCGCCGCGCAGCAGTCGGTACTCGGGGTGCACCATCTCGAAGCCACTCGGTCCCTTGCGTGCTTCGCCGAAACAGCTGACGGTGACGCCGCGCTGGAACTGCGCCTGTTGCTGCCGCGAGAAATGAAAAAAGCGCAGGGTCAGCTGGCCCGTGCCATCGCTGATGCGGACCAACAAATTGCGGCGACCGCGAAACACGATCTCCGCGAGTTGCACCTCGCCGCTGACCAGGCAACGCTGGCCGGCTTCGAGTGCGCCGAGTTTGATCAGCTGCGTGCGATCTTCGTAACGCAGCGGCAGCAGGAACAGCAAGTCTTCGATACGAAACAGACCCAGCCGTTCGAGTTTGATTGCGAGTGCCGCCCCAACGCCTTTGAGCTCGGTCAGTGGTGCAGCGAGGCCCTCTGAACGCAACGCGGGTCAGACCTTTTCTTGTAAAAAGGGGTCTGACCCCTTTTTCAGGCGGTCTACGGTCACAGTGCGAGAATTGCGTCGGCTTCGACGTCGACCCCTTTCGGCAGCGCCGCGACCCCAACGGCGGCGCGCGCCGGAAACGGTTCGGTAAAATAGTCCTGCATCACGCGGTTGACGGTAGCGAAGTTACCGAGGTCGGTCAGGAACACGGTCAGCTTGACGGCGTTGTCGAGATTACCGCCTGCCGCTTCTGCCACGGCGCGCAGGTTATCGAACACGCGCCGGGCGCGGGTCTCGAAATCCCCACTGACAACCTCCATCGTCGCCGGATCGAGCGGTATCTGCCCGGACAGGAATACCAGCTTGCCGGCCTGTATTGCCTGGGAGTAGGTGCCGATCGCCGCCGGCGCCCGGTCGCTGTGTATGGGTTTTTTGCTCATCGCTGTGCTGTTGCTCCTCTGATAATGGGTGTCAGGCGCAATCGCGAGTTACGCGAAGCACGTTGGACATCTTGCGCACCGCGCGCATGATCTGGGCGAGGTGCTGGCGGTTGCGCACCTGCAATACGAAGGACAGCACCGAGCAGTCTTCGTGCCGCCCCAGCACCGATACCTGCTCGATGTTCGAGCCGTTGTCAGCAATGGTCGAAGCGACTTCGGCCAGCACGCCGGGCTTGTTATGTGTTTCCACCGATATCTGGCTGGAAAATTCACGCTCGATGTCATTTTCCCATCCAACCGCGATCCACTTCTCAGGTTGCTTGCGAAATATCGCAAGGTTGCCGCACTGGTTGCGGTGTATGACCACTCCACGGCCCGAGCTAAGGTAACCCATGACGTCATCGCCGGGAATTGGCAGGCAACAGCGTGCATAACTGAGGACCATGCCCTCGGTGCCCGCGATGACCAGGCTGGCCTGTCCCGCGCCGGTCTTGACTGGCTCATCGGCGCCCATAAGAAACCTTGCCGCCAAAGGTGCAAGCCGCTCGCCCAGCCCGATTTGCTCGAATAACTCCTCGTTGCTATTCAGGCCGAGCTCACCAATGGCTGCTTTCATACGCACTTTGCCGACCTTGCGTAGCGATGAACCAAGGTCCTTAAGCGACTGGTCGAGCAGGCGTTTGCCAAGATCAGTCGACTCGCTCGTGCGCATGGTTTTCATGTGCTGGCGGATTGCGGTCCTGGCCTTGGCAGTGCGGACGAACGCCAGCCAGTTCGGATTCGGCTTGGCGCCACGGCTGGTCACAATCTCTACGGTCTGGCTGTTCTGTAACTGGGTACGCAGTGGTACCAGGTTGCGATCTATCTTGGCTGCAACACAGCGATTCCCGATGTCGGTATGCACGGCGTAAGCAAAGTCCACCGTCGTCGAGCCTTTCGGCAAAGGCATGATGTCGCCGGTTGGGGTGAAAACGTAAATCTTGTCAGGGAAAAGATCGACCTTGACGCTTTCGAGAAATTCCTCGGACGTGCCGGAGCGTTGCAGTTCCGCAAGATTCTTGAGCCACTCGCGGGCACGCCGTTGCGGCGTCGCGTCCGACTTTTCCTCGGCCTTGTATTGCCAGTGTGATGCGACGCCCGACTCGGCCACACGGTGCATATCGCGGGTACGAATCTGCACCTCGAGCGGCAGGCCATTCGGCCCGAACAGGGTGGTGTGCAGCGACTGGTAGCCGTTAATGCGCGGAATTGCGATGTAATCCTTGAAGCGCCCTGGCATGGGTTTGTAGAGGCTGTGTACGAGGCCAAGTACCTGGTAACAGGCGCCAACATCCTCGACCACGATACGAAAGCCATAAACATCGACCACTTCCTTGAGGGAGCGCTTCTTCTCCGCCATCTTCTTGTAGATGCTGTACAGGTGCTTTTCGCGCCCGATGACTTCAGCCTTGATCTCCTCGGTCGCCAACGCCGCTTCAAATTCGTCCGTGATGCGTCTGACGATCTGCTTCTGGCTGCCGCTGGAGCGCTGTAATGCGTTGTTCAGTACGCGATAGCGAAACGGATACAGGTAACGAAAACCCAGATCTTCGAGCTCGACCTTGAAACGATTGATACCGAGACGATTCGCAATCGGCGCATAAATGTCGAGAGTCTCACGCGCAATGCGCGCCCTCTTGTCGGCCGGCATGGCGTCCATCGTCTGCATGTTGTGCACACGATCCGCAAGCTTGACCAGGATCACCCGGATATCCTCGATCATGGCCAGCATCATTTTGCGAAAACTTTCGGCTTGCGCTTCGGCGCGGCTGTGAAACTCGATCTGATCGAGCTTGCTTACGCCATCGACCAGCGCAGCAACATCTGCGCCAAAGTCCTTCTCGATGTCGGTGAGGCTGACAGCCGTGTCTTCGACGACGTCATGCAGGATTGCGGCGACGATGGCCTGTGCGTCGAGCCGCATGTTCGCCAGTTCCTGGGCGACCGCCACCGGGTGAGTTATGTAGGGTTCGCCGGTCTTGCGGGTCTGGCCGCGATGCGCCGCGGCGCCGAATTTGTAGGCGCGCATGATCGTCTCGATCTGCGCCTCGGGAAGGTATTGCTCAAGCGTGCCCAGCAAGTCGCGCAAACCGAGATCGCGACGCGATGCGCCCGGCAGTTTGGCCAATATTGCTGCGGCATAGTCCATGCCATGATCATACCCGCGTCACCGGCAAACTGTCGCGGGCGGGTCGGGGTGGTGCGGCGTGGGATTCGGGGTGAATCAGTCGCCTATCGAGATGCCACGTAACGGCAGCTCGTCGTCCATGATCTCGGGTCGCATGAATTCGCTGGCCTGCGGAATCTCGACCTCCGACAAAATAGCCGGAGTGATATGGCCGCCCGCGATTTCGCGCAAAGCGATGACCGTTGGCTTGTCGTTCTCGAACGGGACCAGAGGATCGGCACCGTGCGCTATGCGGCGCGCGCGCTTGGCGGCGACCAGCACCATCTCAAAAATGTTTTCGATGTTGTCGAGGCAATCTTCTACGGTAATTCTGGCCAAGATGGGGCTCCCAAGTGAATTCGGCCGTCACGGTACGCCCTATTCAAGTAGCTGCACAACTGCTTATTCCAAAAGGTTATAGGCCAAGGATGGTGAGGATCCTCGCACGAAGCTCAGGATTGTCAACGGACTGGGCGTCACCATGGCCCGTAAAGACCGCATCGAGGTCGGCCACCGCGTCATCGAGCTCGTCGTTAATAATGACGTAGTCGAATTCGTCCCAGTGCCGCATGTCGCTGACAGCGTCTCGCAATCGGCGCGCGATAGTTGCTTCGCTGTCTGTGCGGCGATCACGCAGGCGACGCTCGAGTTCGGCCATTGATGGCGGCAGGATAAATACGGTGACGCAATCCGGCATAGATTCGCGTACCTGGCGCGCCCCCTGCCAGTCAATTTCCAACAATACGTTGTGGCCCTCCGCCAGAATGTTTTCGACCTGCGTGCGGCTGGTGCCATAAAGGTTGTCGAATACAGTCGCCCACTCAAGCATCTCGCCGGCCGCGCGCAGTTCCTCGAACTTCTCGCGGCTGATGAAAAAATAATTCACACCGTCCGCCTCATTGCTGCGCCGTTCGCGCGTCGTGTAGGAAACCGAAAAACGCAAACCAGGGTAGTGCTGCACCATCGCGTGTACGAGCGTGGTCTTGCCGGCTCCTGACGGCGCCGCAAATACATACAGGCGTGCTGCCGGATCAGCCATGCGCGCCGTCACTCAACATTCTGGATCTGTTCACGCATCTGCTCGATCAAGACTTTCAAATCAACCGCCGCCTTTGTCGTCTGCGCGTCGGCCGACTTCGAGCCAAGAGTGTTGGCCTCGCGGTTGAGCTCCTGCATCAGGAAATCGAGCCGCCTGCCTACCGCCTCTTCACTTGCCAGTGCGTCACGAATCTCTGCCAGGTGGCTGTCGAGTCGATCCACCTCCTCCTCGACATCCAGTTTCTGTGCAACCAGTGCGAGTTCGACCTCGAGGCGCGCAGGATCGGCCGCAATGTCGAGGCGCTCAATACGCTCGCGTAGTTTACCTCGTACCGCGGCCATCACTTCGGGCATCCGCTGGCGCACAGCTGCAGCAATGCCGGCAATGTCGTCGCAACGCGAGACTAACATCGCAGCAATTCGCTCGCCTTCGCTGGCGCGCATGCTTGCCAGCGCCACAAGGGTTTCCTCGAGCAGCCCGACGGTTGCAGCCAGTAAGGGTTGGTCGTCGACCTCGGGCTCCGCAAGGACACCGGGCCAACGCAACACGTCGAGCGGACTGATTGCCGCTGCCAGCGGCAAATTGACGGCTATCTCGGCAGTACGCCGGCCGATCAGGTTGACGAGCTCGGTATTGATCTGCAGGTCGTCCAGTTGACCGCGGGCTCGCTGGAAATGCAGACTGCAATCGATTTTGCCACGCTTCAGGGTTGCAGCAATCTGCTGTTTAAAGACGTGTTCCTTGGGCCGCAGCTCTTCGGGCAGACGAAACTGTACTTCGAGATAGCGATGATTGACGGCGCGCAATTCCCAGCTGAGCGTGCCGAAAGGTGTTTCGGCCGACTGTCGCGCAAAGCCTGTCATACTGTGTAACATCGTCGATCTCCATTTTGTGCAGCGCCGGTCACAATCGCCGCGATTATTTCATGGCAGCATGGCCGCCGTCAGTAAACAACCGCAAACACATGCAAATCGAATACGCCAAAGTCTCAGCATTGGGTGACCGTTCTGACAACCAGGACCGTGCCGCCGTTGTCGTTGCCGAGCATGCCGCGCTGATGCTCGTTTTCGATGGTATGGGCGGCCATTCGGACGGTGCGCGCGCCGCCGCGACCGGGCTGAAGGTCGTGCAAGATATGTTCATGGAGTCGACCCTGCCCCTGTTCGACCCGCAAGGCTTTCTCTATATGGCATTGTCGCGCGCGCACGATGAGGTTGTGCGCCTCGGTGATGACGTCGCTGTCGATTTCCGTCCGCGCGCAACCTGTGCTGTTTGCCTCGTGCAGGAAGGCGGTGCGTTCTGGGCACACATCGGCGACAGCCGGATATACCAGTTGCGCGATGGCGCAGTCCTGTCACGGTCCCGCGATCACAGTCACGTCGAGGTGCTGATCCAGGAGGGCGCGATCTCCGAGGATGAGGCGCTAAACCATCCGATGCGCAACTTCGTTGAATGCTGCATCGGCGGCGATGCGCCCGTGCCGGACATGAGCATTACAGCAAAACAAATTCTACAGGCAGGGGATGTGCTGCTGGCCTGCTCGGACGGACTGTGGTCCGGGCTGACAGATGCTGAAGTCGCGAAAATAACGCAATTGCGCGACGAGAACCTGACGGAAGTCCTCAAAAACCTGAGCATGCTGGCCTTAAGAGCGAATTCACCCTACAGCGACAATACGACCGGAACCGTGCTGCGCTGGCTAGGCCCCTGAACCGTAAAGGGGTCAGAGCCCTTTTAAGAGGAGAATGACATGCGACCCAGTGGCCGTAACGCCGACCAGATGCGAACAGTGCGTTTTACAGTCGATTTCACACGCCACGCCGAAGGCAGCGTGCTGGCTGAGTTCGGTGATACCCGTGTGCTGTGTACCGCAAGCGTCGAAAATCGCGTCCCGCCATGGCTGCGAGGCAAGGGTGGCGGCTGGCTGACCGGTGAGTACGGAATGCTGCCTCGCGCCACGAATACTCGTACCGGCCGCGAAGCCGCACAGGGCAAACAAAGCGGCCGCACGCTCGAAATTCAGCGCCTGATCGGCAGATCACTGCGTGCGGTTATGGACCTGAGTGCGCTGGGCGAGCGGACGGTGACGCTTGATTGCGACGTGCTGCAGGCTGACGGTGGCACGCGCACCGCAAGTATCAGCGGAGCCTACGTCGCACTGGCAATTGCGATGCAAAAGCTACAGCAGGCCAGGATCATCAAAAAGAATCCGCTCTATGGACAGGTCGCTGCAGTCTCGGTAGGAGTCTACCGCGGGGTGCCCGTGCTGGATCTGGACTACGCGGAAGACTCGGAAGCAGAAACAGACATGAACGTCGTAATGAACAGCGTCGGGCGATTTATCGAAGTGCAGGGTACGGCGGAAGGCCATGCATTCAGCGATGAGGAACTCTACGCAATGTTGGCGCTTGCCCGCAAGGGTGCCGACAAGATTGTCGATGCACAGAACGAGGCCTTGCAGCGCTGAACAGGATCGTGATGGCAAGCGGCAACGCGGGCAAGCTTCGCGAACTGACGAAGCTTCTCAGTGACCTTGAAGTCACCGTGCTGCCACAGTCGGACTTTGCGATTCCGAATGCCGAAGAAACAGGTACGACGTTTGTCGCCAATGCTTTGATCAAGGCGCGACATGCCGCCGCACTCACGGGACTGCCTGCGATCGCCGATGACTCGGGGCTGGTTGTCGATGCACTCGGTGGAAGACCGGGAGTTCACTCCGCGCGATATGCAGGAGAAGGCGCGAGCGATGCAGAGAATATCGACAAGCTGCTCGAGGAGATGCGGCACATAGCGGATGCTGATCGTGGCGCGGCGTTTCATTGCGCCGCCTGTTTCGCAATGCCGGACGATGGTGAGGTGATCATCGCAGAGGGCCGCTGGTGCGGCGTGATCGCGTGGCGGCGCCGCGGCACCGGTGGTTTCGGCTACGATCCTGTATTCATTGATCCGTTGCTCGGTCTGAGTTCCGCGGAACTCAGCGCTGAAGTAAAAAACCAGCGCAGCCATCGCGGTAAGGCGCTTGCTGAGCTCACGCGGCAGATGAAACGACGCCATTGATCACGCCACCGCTCGCTCTTTATGTGCACCTGCCCTGGTGTGTGCGCAAGTGTCCGTACTGTGATTTCAATTCACACACGGCCGGTGAGCGCGCGCCGCGGGCTCGATACATTGCCGCGCTGCTCACTGATCTTGATGCTGAGGCGCAGCGCGCGACAGGCCGGCCACTCCACAGTATTTTTTTCGGCGGCGGTACGCCGAGCCTGTTCCCGCCAGCCGATATCGGTGCGCTGGTGGCTGGTATTCGCGAGCGCTTCGCTCTGGCCGACAACGTCGAAATTACGATGGAAGCGAATCCGGGCACTGTCGAATGCGGCGACCCGGAGGGCTATCGTGCCGCCGGTATCAATCGCCTGTCGATAGGCGCGCAAAGCTTCGACGCCAGCATGCTCGCGAAACTTGGCCGGATCCATTCTGTGGAGGACATCGGCGCGGCGGTCGATGCAGCCAGGGCCGCCGGTTTCACGAACGTCAACATTGATCTCATGTTTGGCCTGCCAGGCCAGGATGTCGCTGCAGCGCTGACCGATCTCAGCGCAGCGTGCACGCTTGAGCCCTCGCACCTGTCCTGGTACCAGCTGACGCTGGAGCCGAATACGGTGTTTCACTCGCGGCCGCCGGCCGATATGCCGGAGCATGATGTCTGCGCCGACATCCAGGTGGCGGGCCAGGCGCTGCTCGCCGACCGGGGCTTCGAACAATACGAGGTGTCGGCCTATGCCCGCGACGGGCAGGCCTGTCGGCATAATCTGAATTACTGGGCCTTCGGCGACTACCTCGCCGTCGGCGCCGGTGCACATGGCAAGATCAGCGACGCAGCCGGCGTCTGGCGCTACGCGAAAGTGGCCAATCCGCTGGGCTACATGCAGGCACTTGAATCGGGCCAGCCGGGCGCCACATCGACCGCGCTGGACCCGGGCGAGCTGCTGTTCGAATTCATGCTCAATGTGTTGCGACTGACTGAAGGCTTCGAACTGGAACTGTTTACGCAACGGACCGGCCTGCCCGCCCAAACCCTCCTGGAACGGCTGTTGCGCCTGTGTGATCGTGGCCTCATGGAGCAACCCTGCACCGGAACATGGCGTGCCAGCGAGCTTGGTAAGCGCTTCCTGAACGACCTGCAGGCAGAGTTTCTGCCGTAGTTGGCGCCAGACGTTTTATGCACAAGGGTTCGAGAGGCCTATATTTTCAGAGCGGATGGGACCTCTATTCACTCTGCTTGTTTGGAAGGTGGCATAACTCATTGTTTTTAAAACCAATATGAAAATGGTCACAAAATAGTCATACTGGCGCGCTTCTTTGAAAATCCGCACCTTAGGCGATCCACTCAAATTTCTTCCACAGAGTTATCCACAGGATCTGTGGATAAGGCAGCCCATCGGCCGAGGGCTTGCGGCGCTACTCACATGCGTTTATATTACGCGCCCTTTTGGCACTCAGGTGCACACCGGAGAGTACCGATGAAAGCCGACATCCATCCCAATTACAGCGAGATCAAGGTGACCTGTAGTTGCGGCAACGAATTCAGCACGCGCTCGACGCTTGCCGAAGACCTCTCTATAGAAGTGTGTTCTTCCTGCCACCCGTTCTTCACCGGCAAGCAGAAGATCGTCGACACCGGCGGCCGCGTCGACAAATTCCGCCGCAAGTACGGGATCAGCTCATAACAGACCGTCGCCCTCTGCTATGCTCGCATGATTAATCGAGATCCATAGCAAGAGGACGATAATGACCGAGGAAGTGTTTCGACTGACCGGCCCTGATGGCACGGAAAGTCAATTGCCGGTTCGCAAGGGCAGTGTGGGACCGGATGTCATCGACATCAGTTCGCTCTATAAAGACCACGGTGTATTTACCTTTGATCCGGGTTACGGCGCGACCGGCAGCTGCGAGTCCGATATCACTTATATCGATGGCGAGCAGGGCATCCTCATGTACCGCGGCTATCCCGTCGAGCAGCTCGCCGCGCACTCGAACTTCATCGAAGTGGCTTACCTGCTGCTGCATGGTGAATTGCCTTCAGCCCGTGATCTGAAAAAATTCGATCACACGATTCGCACGCACACGATGCTGAACGAAGGCATGCTGAGTTTTTTCAAGGGTTTTCGCTACGACGCACACCCGATGGCCATGTTGTCTGCCGTAGTAGGCTCGATGTCGGCCTACTACCATAACGAAATGGATGCAAAGAACCCGGAGCATCGCGACATCTTCGCGCACCGCATCCTGGCCAAATTGCCAACTATTGCGGCCGCCGCCTACAAGCTGAATATTGGCCAGCCGTTCATATATCCGCGTAACGATCTCAACTACAGCGAGAACCTGTTGCATATGTTGTTTGCGGTTCCGGCCGAGCCATATCAGATTGATCAGATTGCAGCCGAAGCGCTTGACCTGTTGTTCATTCTGCATGCAGATCACGAGCAGAACTGTTCTACCTCGACGGTTCGTATGGCCGGCAGCTCGGGCGCAAATCCCTATTCGGCGATAGCCGCGGGCATTGCCGCACTCTGGGGGCCGGCACATGGCGGCGCGAATGAGGCGGTCCTGAAGATGCTTACGGAGATCGGTGACACCAGCCAGATCACGAAGTTCGTCAACAAAGCCAAGGACAGGAAGGATCCGTTCCGGCTCATGGGATTTGGTCATCGCGTGTACAAGAACTTTGATCCGCGTGCGAAGATCATTCGCGAAATGTGTCACAAGGTCCTGCAGCGCCTGGGCAAGAGCGATAACCCGATGTTCGAGCTGGCTCTGGAGCTCGAAAGTGTTGCCTTGAAAGATGACTACTTCATCGAGAAAAATCTTTATCCCAATGTCGATTTTTACTCGGGGATCATCTATCGCGCGCTTGGCATTCCGACGTCGATGTTCACGGTAATGTTTGCTATTGGCCGCTCGGTTGGCTGGACGGCGCACTGGCGCGAAATGATCGCCGACCCGGCGGGCCGGATCAGCCGTCCGAGACAACTCTATACGGGTCCCGCGGAACGCAACTACGTCGCCATCGACAAGCGCTGAGCCGAAAAAGGGGTCAGAGCCCTTTTGTCAAAAGGGCTCTGACCCCTTTTTCGTCGAGACGCCGCATGGGATTGCCGTCGATCGGTGAGATCGGTGCCTGGCGAATGCCGTCAACAGGAAACACGGTCGCCTCAATAGTTTCGCCGGCATGTTCAAACGCGTAGCCTGCGAACGCGTTCGGGCGGACGTCCCGGCCGCGGCGCATTTTCAGGCGTCGTTCGTATAACCGGCTGGCAATGTTCTCGGACTCGAGAAACATTGCGACTGATTCGGGGCTATCGGCAAACACGTGCAGGTTGATCACGGAGTTCTCATCAGCGGTGCCGGCCAGTGCCGGTCCCACCAGCCGCGGTGAATACTGAGCAAGCAGGCACATCGCGGCCAGCGCCGCACGGCGCAGATGCGCGAGCAGCTGCGCATGCGTATCGCCGCAAAACAACAGCAGGTGCTCACAGACCGCCTGCTCGATCTCGGTGTTGCCCGGCAAGGCGCCACGCGTACTCAGGCCAAGGCGCTCGGCGGCCTTGATCTTGGCGATTCGATAATCGCGAACGCCCTGATCGACAATGATGCGAGCCGTCTCCTGCGCCAGCACCCGCCGTTGCCGCTCATCGCCATTTGATGATTGCCTGCCCATTCGGTCAGAACAGCGAGTCTTCGCTCTCGGGTTCCTCGTCTGCGGCATCCGTGTCTGAGGCGTCATTGAAAATGTCTGGCAGGTCGACGGCGGCGATGCAGGTTGGCACGTTATCTTCGCCAAACATCTCGAATATCGCGTTGCGCTGGCCGGCGCGCGCTGGGCAACCGGTGTCACTGTCAATGCGTACGGTGACAATGCCTGCCGGCATCGGCATCTGGTTTTCTGCTACGCCGCGAAGCGCAATACGCATGAAATCGATCCAGAGCGGCAGGGCCGTTCGCGAACCCTCCTCACCGGAGCCGAGCGGCAGGTCATCGTCGTAACCCACCCAGGCAACCGTGGCGAGGTCGGAATTGAAACCGGCAAACCATGCGTCGCGAAAATCGTTAGATGTGCCGGTCTTGCCGGACAGGTCCTTACGGCCGAGCGCGAGCGCACGCCGCCCCGTGCCACGCCGTATGACGTCGCGCATCATGTCCTGCATCATGAATGCATTCTGCGGGCTGATCACCCGGGGCGCCGCATTCACCTCTGCAAACAAGTCGGGATCGGTACTCGCGTCAGCACGATATGCCAGCGCGTTGTCAAACAGGAACTCGAGCGGCCCAATAGCCTCGCCCTCATCCCCGGTTGCCTGCAACGAACGCAGCGAGTCGGCATCAGGCTCGATAAGGCACTCCGGGCAGACGACCGCGGGATTGGCGCGATACCTGACTTCGCCGGCCGAATCATAGATGGCGTCGATGACATAGGGTTTGACGCCGTAGCCGCCGTTGGCAAACACCGCATAGCCCTGGACGAGATCGAGCGGCGAGGCCGAGCCTGCTCCAAGCGCCAGCGACCCGTTCCTCGGCAATGCCGCGTCACCGAAACCGAATTTCGCGATATGCCGTACCGCATTGCCGATTCCAGTCTCATACAGCAGCAGGCGCACGGATACCAGGTTCATTGAGCGAACCAGTGCTTCGCGCACCCGCGTCGGTCCGTAAAAGCGACCCGAGTATTCAGTCGGCCGCCACACGGCCTCGAGTTCCGAGGACGTGATAACCACCGGGGTATCAAGTATGACCGTCGCAGCGGTACTGCCGTGCTCAAGGGCGGCGGAGTAAATGAATGGCTTGAATGAGGAGCCGGGCTGGCGAAACGCCTGCGCTGCGCGATTAAACTTGCTGATCGCAAAATCAAAGCCACCCACGAGGCTGCTGATCGCGCCATCGTGCGGGTCGACTGAAACGATCGCGCCTTGAACCTCGGGGACTTGCGCAAGCGCCCAGGTTCCGGCGGTGGTAGGCATCACATGAATCAGGTCACCAACGGCCAGTACCTGCGTTGCCGATTCGGGCAGCGCACCGGCCGTCTGCCGGTCTATGAATGGCTTCGCCCAGCTGATGCCGGACCACGGCAGAAAATCACGTGTACCGTCACTCCGCACAAACGCGACACTATTATCCGGGTTGACCGCTGTGACCAGGGCAACGGACAAGCCGCCGGGTGCATACTGTCGCATCAGGTCCTGGGCGTCGACCGGCCACTCCACCATCGGACCTGCGACGATTTCAGGCGGCAATGACAGCTTCGCGATCGGACCGCGAAAGCCACGTCGGCGTGTGTAACCGAGCAGGCCATTGTGAAGCGCATAGTTCGCGGCACGCTGCAGCCGCGAGTCGAGCGTGGTCACGACCTGGTAGCCGGCTGTGTAGGCATCGCTGCCAAATCGATTCAACATGTCACGACGCACCATCTCCGCAACGTAGTCGGCATTGAGTTCGATTGCCGCGCCGTACAGCGTCGATGCCATCGGTTCCGCCCTGGCCGCATTGAATTCCTCGTCACTGATGTAATCAAGGTCGCGCATACGACCCAAAACATAGGCGCGGCGCACGGCCGCCTTCTCGGCGCTTGTGACGGGATTGTACTTCGATGGCGCTGGCAGAATTCCAGCGAGCGTTGCCGCCTCGCCGATGCTGACATCCTGCAGGTTCTTGTTGAAGTAAACCTGTGAGGCAGCGGCGACCCCGTAAGCGCGCTGGCCGAAGAACATCTTGTTCAGGAAGAACGTCATGATCTGTTCTTTGCTGAATTCCTGCTCGATTCGATACGCCAGAAACGCCTCGCGCAACTTGCGGACGAAAGACTGTTCCAGCGACAGGAAATACGAGCGCGCCAATTGCTGTGTCAGAGTACTGCCGCCACCGCCAGACATGTCGCCGCTTGAGATCAGCAATACGAGCGCGCGCATCACGCCCCGATAATCGATGCCGTGGTGCACAAAGAAACGGCGGTCTTCGGCCGCGACGAAAGCCTGCACGACGTGCTCGGGCACATCCTCGTAGGTAATGGGAATTCGCTTGCGCTCACCGACTTCGCTGATCAGGTAGCCATCGCGGCTATAGATTCGAAGCGGTACTTCGAGCGGTATCTCGCGGATCGTCTCGGCGGCTGGCAGGCCGGGAGCGGCATAAAAATAGGCGCCGATGATACCGGCCACGCCGCCGATCGTGGCCGTGCCGCAAAGGCCAAGGATCAATATCAGCGCACGCAGCATCCGGCGATATCCCCGCGGGTTCTCTTTGCGACGCGATGTCGTCGTCTGCTGCATTGCTATACCTGTGTCCGCATCAATAGCGCCTGGCGACGAGGTCGGCCCGCCCTGTTTAATTAAGGATACTAATGCCTGATCGCTGCGGGAAATGTGGCAATCCGGCGACAAAACGCCTCTGGTCCGCCGGGTCGAGGCTGGGGATCATAGCGAGCCTGGGCCGGTGCCCGCAATGTCAAAGCCGATTTAGCGCAACGGGCCGCCGAAAACGGGTTATTTGCAGGGTTTGTGATGTGTGCCACAGCCCTCGCGCAGGGCCACGAACCAGTTCACGGAACGGCGGCACCAAGACCCGTACCATACGGATCGCTGGATCGTGAACAAAGTCACGTTTTATTTAACATTTTGTTGATATATAGTTAAATCGAATTGCTAAGGCGCAACCTACATTTGCCTCGCAACTTACCGACGTAGAAGGAAAAAACGTGTTTTTCGGAAAAAAATCTCAACCGCTGTTGGGTCTCGATATCACGACATCGTCGGTCAAGCTGATCGAGCTTTCTCAGACTGGCAAGCGCTTTCGGGTCGAGTCCTATGCTGCGGAACCCACCCCTCCCAGTTCGGTGAGCGAGAAGGCGATTGTTGATGCCAAAGCCGTCGGTGAGGCCATCCGCCGCGCTGTAAAGCGTGCTGGTGCGAAGGCGACCAATGTCGCGGTCGCTATCAGCGGCGACGCGGCCATTACCAAGGTCATACAAATGCCCTCGAGTCTTTCCCAAAGGGATCTCGAAGGTCAGATCGAGATCCAGGCCGATCAGTACATTCCGTTCCCGATGGAAGAAGTCAGTTTCGACTACGAAATCATTGGCCCGAATGCGAAAGACCCCGAGCTTCTGGACGTACTGCTGGTCGCAACCCGAACCGACAACGTCGAACAACGTCAGGCGGCAGTAAACGCGGCGGGATTGCAGGCACATGTCGTGGACGTAGAGGCATTCGCACTCGAGAATGCCTGCGCGCTGCTCAGTCACCAGATTCCGAACAACGGTATTGGACAGTCCGTTGCCGTGGTCGACATCGGCGCGAGCAGCACGACCTTCAGTATACTTACCGATCTCAAAGTGGTTTATACGCGTGACTTCAATTTCGGCGGCCAGCAGCTCACCGAGGAAATCATGCGTACCTATGGCCTGTCGATGGAAGATGCGGGCCGCGCGAAGAAACAGGGCGGACTGCCGAGCAACTACCAGCCCGAAGTGCTGGAGCCGTTCATTGACGATATGACCCAACAGGTCAGTCGCTCACTGCAGTTCTACCTGGCATCCGGCGGTGGTCGCGAGCAGCCGGACATGATCCTGGTGTGTGGTGGCTGCGCGAATATTCCGGGAATCGCAGACGTGATTTCGAGTCGCGTCGGTATACCAACCGAGATTGGTGATCCGCTCGGCCAGATGAAGATTTCGTCCAAGGCAAAATCGCAGGGAGTGCACAAGGATGCAACCGCCCTGTTGACCGCCTGCGGGTTAGCACTGAGGAGCTTCGACTAATATGCCACGGATTAATTTACTCCCCTGGCGCGAGGCCGAGCGCAAGAAGCGCCAGCGCGACTTCGGTGTTGCATTGGCCGGCGGTGTCGTTGCGGCGGCGTTGTGTGTTCTTGGCACGATGTTTGTTTACTCGAACTTGATCGAAAACCAGAAGAGCCGCAATCAGCGCCTGACCAACGAAATTGCGGAGCTCGAAAAAAGCATCGAGGAAATCGACGGCCTTGAGCGGCAGAAAGAGCGGCTGCTGGCGCGCATGGAGATTATTGAACGGCTGCAACAGAGCCGTCCGGAAATCGTACACCTGTTCGACGAGATGGCCCGACAGATGCCTGAGGGCGTGTATCTGAACGGCCTGAAGCAAGTCGGTTCAAGTGTAGAAGTGCGCGGTGTCGCTCAGTCGAGCACCCGGGTGTCTGCGCTAATGCGCCAGATCGATGCGTCAGAATGGATGAAAGATCCGGAAGTACTGCGCGTCGAGACAACCACTGCCGGAGCGTCGCGCCAGGCTGAGTTTGTGGTGAATCTCAAACAGGTTAGCGCTAAAGATGATGCGGAGGACATGGAATGAACGTCCTTGACGAATTAAAGAATCTGGATGTGAATGACGTTGGCCGTTGGCCACTGGCGTTTCGCGCGGCGGTTATCGCCATTGTTTTCGCCGGCGTGCTTGGTTTCGGCATTTACATGACGATCGTAAAAGACCAGGCGCCGCAACTGGCACGTGCCGAGGCGGATGAGGCAACGCTGAGAGTAACCTTCGAGAACAAGGCCAAGAAAGCCGCCAACTATGATGCCTATAAAGAGCAGCTGGCACAGATGGAGCAGGGTTTTGGCACCATGCTGCGACAGTTGCCGGGCGAAACAGAAATCCCGAGCCTGATCGTCGATATTTCGCAAGCTGGCCTTGCGGCAGGCCTGCAGGAAAGGCTGTTCGAGCCGCAAGGTGAGGTACCGAAAGATTTCTATGCGGAAAAGCCGATCAAGATCCGACTGACCGGCGGCTATCATGAAATCGCCAATTTCGTGAGCGGCATTGCGGCATTGCCACGAATCGTGACGCTGCACGATATCAACATTACACCGGAGGCCCAGGGCACTTTCGATAAGCTGAGCATCGAGGTAACGGCCAAGACCTACCGGTATCTCGACGAGGACAGATCATGATCGGTTTTCATGTGCTTCGAAATGGCCTGATTCTGTCGCTGGCGATCGGTGCGCTGACAGGCTGCGCCTCGGATAACGATGACCTCGACCAATACATCAATGAGGTCAAGAACAGGAAGGGTGGCGTCATCGAGCCGCTGCCAGAAATTAGGCCGTATGAAGAATTCACCTACGTTGCGGACGCCGAACGGTTTCGTTCACCATTCGTACCTGACACACCGCAGGTCAATGCGTCAGGTGCCGGGCGTGGGCCGCGACCCGATCCAGATCGCAGCCCGGAATTTCTGGAAGGATTTCCGCTTGACACACTGCGAATGGTCGGGACGCTGGACATCAGCGAAACGATGTACGGACTTGTACAAACGTCTGATGGCCTGATTCACCGCGTTGTGCCCGGCAACTATTTGGGGCAAAACGATGGCCGAATAACCGCAATAACAGAATCAGAAATCGACGTGCTTGAAATTATCTCTGACGGGATCGGCGGTTACATAGAAAGAGATGCCGCGATAAGTCTTTCAGACTGATACCTGAATGGAACTGGGAGTAATTGGAATGATGCTCAAAATCAGACGGACGGTCGGGCGCCACGGGGTGACGAAACTGGCTGCCATGTCACATGCCTTGTTGCTGCTGTTTGTGGGTTTGACCGCAAACGCGCAGGAAGGCAATCGGCTACAGGACATTCAGGTACAGGCCTTGCCGGGAGACCGGGTAGAGTTGCGGCTGATCATGACCGAGTCGGCTCCCGAGCCGTTGGCGTTCACGATTGATAATCCTGCAAGGATCGCACTCGACCTGCCGGAAACGAGCCTTGGACTCAGCTCGCGACGCCGCGATGTCAATCTTGGCCCACTGGACAGCATACTGACTGCGGAAGCAAACAATCGCACACGCGTGGTTCTGAATCTTGGCCAGATGGTCACGTACGAAACCCGGCGCAGCGGCAACACACTGATCGTAACGCTCGGTGATGGAGAAGATTACAGCGAAGGCACCACCCAGTTCGCCAGCGCTGCTACAGCTTCTTCAGCAAGCCAGTCGTCTTCGAATGCCGGTGGTTCGCGCTCCATATCGAGCGTCGATTTTCGCCGCACCCGGGATGGCGGCGGTCGAGTCGTTGTGAGCCTGAGCGACCCGTCAACGCCGGTTGATATCCGCCAGGAAGGCGGCCGCGTTGTTGCAGTATTCAAGGACACGGGACTGCCTGCCGAGCTGATGCGCCGGCTGGACGTCATGGATTTCGCGACCCCTGTTACCACCGTTGATACGCTGCGTACCAATCTCGACACGCGAATCGTTATCTCGGCTGAGGGCAAGTATGAGCAGCTTGCGTACCAGACCGACAACGAATTCACGATCGAAATCAATCCGGTTGCTGCGGATGATGTTGAAGGATCAAACCTGTTTTCGGAAACCAAGGAATATGAAGGCCAGCGCCTGACGCTGAACTTCCAGGACATTGAGACCCGCGCTGTGTTGCAGCTGCTGGCGGAAACCTCGGGCCGCAATATCGTGGTATCGGACACGGTACAGGGTAATGTCACATTGCGTCTGCGTAACGTGCCCTGGGACCAGGCACTGGACATCGTCATGACGACCAAGGGCCTGGACATGCGCGAGAATGGCAACGTCATCATCGTCGCACCTGCCGAGGAGATTTCGGCGCGTGAGACGGCCGATCTCGAGGCGAAACAGGCAATCGCAGAACTTGAACCACTCTATTCCGAGTTCCTGCAGGTCAACTATGCGAAAGCGGCCGATCTTGCCGGACTGATAGGTGCCGAGGGCAGTAACTCCCTGCTGTCGGAACGCGGCAGTATAGGTGTTGATGACCGCACCAACACCCTGTTGGTCCAGGATACGGCTGAACGCCTGCAGAACATTCGGCGCATGGTGCGCACGCTCGATATCCCGATCAAACAGGTGTTGATCGAAACGCGCATCGTCGTGGTTAACGATGACTTCAGTCGCGACCTCGGCATACGCCTCGGTGTTACCGGTATACACGAGAGTGGCACCAACAGTGGCGGTGTGTTTGTTTCGGGTACCGGTACCGGTACCGATACGATGGTCAACTCGGCAATCAATAACCTTGGTACCTCGGGTTCGATTTTCCCGGTCGAGGTTCCTACCCTGTCGAACCGCTATAACGTCAATGTGCCGATAGCGGATCCGGCGGGCCGTTTCGCGCTGGCCGTGCTCGAGGCAGACTACCTGGTGGACCTCGAACTGACCGCGCTGGAGGCCGAAGGCCGCGGCGAGATCGTCTCCACACCGCGCGTCATTACGGCGAACCAGAAGGAAGCCAACATTGAGCAGGGTGTGGAGATTCCATTCCAGCAGTCAGCTTCCTCGGGCGCCACAACGATTCAGTTCAAGAAAGCGGTGCTTAGCCTCACGGTGACTCCGCAGATTACGCCGGACAACAACATCATCATGGACCTTCGGGTGCATAAGGATAACGTCGGCGAAATTATTTCCACGGGCGGCCTTGGTGGCACTGTGCCGAGTATTGATACGCGATCTGTTGAAACGCAGGTACTGGTGGCCGATGGCCAGACAGTCGTACTCGGCGGCATCTACGAGACCGAGCGCCGCGAGACCATCAAGAAAGTGCCGTTCCTCGGTGACATCCCGTTTGTGGGAGTCCTGTTCCGCAGCACGCAACGCGTCGATAACAAGGCCGAGCTGCTGATATTCGTGACACCGCGGATTCTGGAAGAAGGTTCGAGCATCTACTAGCATAACGGTGACAGTTACCGAAGGTAACTGTCACCCAGAAAATCGGGGGCAGTTACCATTGGTAACTGCCCCTTTGCTTTTTCTCTAGTACCATCAAGTCATGAATCCACCGCAAAATCTGTTCCTGGTTGGTCCAATGGGCGCGGGCAAGTCTGCCGTTGGGCGGCAATTGGCCAAAGCCCTGCACATGTCATTTTTTGACAGTGATGACGAAATCGAGTCGCGTACCGGCGTCGACATACCGTTTATCTTTGACAAGGAGGGCGAAGCCGGCTTTCGCAAACGCGAAGTCAAGGTCATCGACGACCTCTCCGGGAAAGAGGGTATTGTGCTTGCGACAGGCGGAGGTGCAATCATGGATGCCCAGAATCGTAACTACCTCGGTGCGCGCGGCTTTGTTGTCTATCTTCATACATCCGTCGAACAGCAGGTGCGACGGACACTGAAGGGTCGCGAGCGACCAATGCTGGCCAACGGGGACAGCCGCGAAATTCTCGAACGGCTGATGAATGTGCGTGATCCCCTGTACCGAGAAATTGCGGACCTCATTGTCGAGACGGATGGGCGCAGGGTCAAAGCCGTGGCCGAGGAAATTCTCGAGAAGATGTAGCACCGCCACGATTCCTTTCCGGTAATCTATCGGCCTATGGCGGACACACATACCATTAATGTTGATCTCGGCTTTCGCAGCTACCCGATTGTGATCGGCAGTGGCTTGCTCGGCGGTGATTTTGATCTTCGGCCGTATATTCCAGGTCATGATTGCCTGATCGTCAGCAATGAAACCGTTGCACCGCTGTATCTCGATAAGCTCAAGGCCAACATTGGCGAAAAAAATATTGCCTCTATCGAGCTGCCTGATGGCGAGGCGTACAAAACCACCGACACTTTGCACACGCTGCTCGACCGGCTGGTCGACATCGGTGCAAGCCGCGATACGACAGTCATCGCGCTGGGCGGCGGCGTGGTCGGCGATATTGCGGGTTTTGCCGCTGCCAGCTACATGCGCGGCGTAGGTTTCATACAGGTGCCGACGACGCTGCTGGCCCAGGTCGATTCATCCGTAGGTGGCAAGACCGGGGTCAATCATCCGCGCGGCAAGAACCTGATAGGCGCTTTCTATCAGCCCGGTATCGTACTGATCGACACGCGGACACTGGCGACGCTCCCGGTGCGTGAACTACGCGCCGGGCTTGGTGAGGTCATCAAGTATGGCGTGATCGCAGACGCCGGTTTCTTTGCCTGGCTAGAAGACAACATCGACGCGCTGCTTGGCGGAGATTCGGCGGCACTGGCGCACACCATTCGGCGTTGCTGCGAACTGAAGGCCGAAATTGTTGCCGAAGACGAGCGCGAGGGCGCCAGGCGCGCAATACTGAATTTCGGGCACACTTTCGGTCACGCGATCGAACATTGCCTCGGCTATGGCAAGTGGTTGCATGGCGAAGCAGTTGCCGCCGGCATGGTAATGGCCACCTCGCTCAGCGGTATTTCACCCGCCGAAACGGCCAGGCTCACGGCGCTGCTGACGGCAGCCGGGCTGCCGACGGCGCCGCCCCGCATTGGCGCGGCCAGAATGCTCGATGCCATGAGCATGGACAAGAAAGTACAGCACAAACAGCTGCGCCTCGTGTTGCTGAAGTCACTGGGCGAAGCTTTTGTTTCGGCGGATTACGACCCCGGCCGGCTCAGTCAGGTGCTCGAGGCGGCAGGCTGATGCCGGCTGCAACGCTCGCCCGCTATGCCGCAAACGAGCAGACGAGTCGCGGCAGGCGACACAGCGAAGCGCCGCCGCGATATCGAGGCGAGTATCAGCGTGACCGCGATCGCATCGTGCACTCGACGGCTTTTCGACGACTGGTCTACAAAACCCAGGTGTTCGTCAATCATGAAGGCGACCTCTACCGGACGCGCCTGACCCACTCGCTCGAGGTCGCACAGATAGCACGCACGGTCGCCGTTGCCCTGGATCTCAACGAGTCCCTGACCGAGGCCATCTGCCTCGCGCATGATTTGGGTCACACGCCATTCGGCCACGCCGGACAGGATGAGTTGAATGCCTGCATGCGCGACTTCGGCGGCTTTGAGCACAACCTGCAGTCGCTGCGCGTTGTGGACGAGCTCGAGGCAAAGTACGCCGACTTCCCGGGCCTGAACCTGATGTTCGAAACGCGTGAGGGTATCCTGAAGCACTGTTCAGCAAAAAACGCCCGCGAACTGGGCGACGTTGGCGAAAGATTTTTGCAACGGCAGCAGCCCGGGCTCGAAGGGCAGCTCGCGAACATTGCCGATGCCATCGCTTACAACAATCATGATGTCGATGATGGTTTTCGCGCCGGGCTATTGAGCCTCGAGCAGCTGTGTGAGCAGGCGCTGTTTGCAGAACAATACGAAATAGTCCATGCGCGCTACCCGACGCTCGAGGACCGCCGCCTGATCTACGAAATCATCCGCCGCATGATCGGTACGGTGGTGACCGATCTTATCGAGAATACGCGCCGGAATCTTGAGGCGGTGCAACCGCAATCCATCGATGATGTGCGCCGCGCGCCGCGTGAACTGGTGCTGCTCTCCGACGAAATATACGAGCAGCACGTGGCGCTGAAGCGCTTCCTCACCAAGCATCTTTACTCGCATGAGAAAAAACTTGCGATGACGCAGCAGGCCAAGTCGATCGTGCGCGAGTTGTTCTCGGTCTACAGCAGTGATATCCGGCGCATGCCGGAGGAGTTTTCTGCGCGTGCAGAGCCACTGGATGCGGCGGGCCAGGCGCGCGTCGTGGCCGACTACATCGCCGGTATGACCGATCGTTACGCAATTGCCGAACACGAGCGTATTGCAGACTGCTAGAATGCGCCGTCAAAGAGAGACGCCTCCGTGACTGACAAAAACATTGCCAACCAGGATCGCCTGATATTTGCGCTCGATGTCGCTGACTGCGGCAAAGCGCGAGAGCTTGCCACGGGCCTTGGCGATGCGGTCTCGTTCTATAAGATCGGGCTCGAGCTGATGATGAGTGGCGGTTATTTCGAGTTACTCAAGTGGCTGCTCGAGCGCGACAAGAAGGTTTTCTGCGATCTCAAGTTTTTCGATATTCCAGCAACGGTCGGGTCATCCGTCAGGCAACTCAAGGATCGTGGCGCGACGTTCGTGACCGTTCATGGCAACCAGTCGATCATGGAGGCCGCCGCTGCAAACAAGGGCGATTCGCTCAAGGTACTCGGCGTCACGGTATTGACCAGCCTCGATCGCGGTGACCTTGATGATCTTGGTTTTGCCTGCGATATTGAGGAGCTTGTTATCTCTCGTGCGCGGCGTGCGCTCGAAGCGGGATGCGACGGTGTTATTTCGTCAGGTCTAGAGGTGGCGAAGCTGCGTGCCGAAGTCGATTCGAAATTGCTCGTCGTGACACCGGGCATCCGGCCGGTGGACAACAAACCAGTAAGTGACGAGTGGGAGGCAGCCATGCCGGCGAACGACCAGAAGCGTGTCGTCACGGTCGAGACAGCCATTGCCAGCGGCGCCGACTACATTGTGGTTGGCCGGCCGATACGCGCTGCAGCGGACCCGCGCGCTGCGGCCCAGGCGATCCAGGCAAGCATCACCAGCCAGATGGCGACCCGGTAAGACCCATGAGCAAACTGGAAAACGACCTGTTATTGCGTGCCCTGCTGCGCCAGCCGGTGCCGCGCACTCCGGTCTGGATCATGCGCCAGGCCGGTCGTTACCTGCCAGAGTACCGGCGGGTTCGCGAGCAAGCCGGTGATTTCATGAGCGTCTGCTCGAACCCCGATCTCGCCTGCGAAGTCACCATGCAGCCGATCAGGCGCTACAAGCTCGACGCGGCGATCCTGTTTTCCGACATTCTGACCGTGCCCGATGCCATGGGCCTCGGCCTGTACTTTGTGGCCGGTGAGGGGCCGCAGTTTCAGCGCCCGGTACGCACTGCAGCCGATATACGTTCACTGCGCCGGCCGGATGTCGAGCAGACCTTAAGCTATGTATTCGAAGCAGTCCGCACGATCCGTCGCGAATTGAACGGCCGAGTACCGCTGATAGGGTTTGCGGGCAGTCCCTGGACGGTCGCCACCTACATGGTCGAGGGGCGTTCGAGTCGGGACTTCGCAACCATCAAGGGCATGGCGGCGGCGGAACCCGCTGCACTGCAGAGTCTTCTCGATCTCGTCGCGACGACCACCACGGACTATCTGAACGCACAGATCGCTGCCGGTGCGCAGGCCGTCATGGTGTTCGACACCTGGGGCGGGGCGCTCGAGCCTGACGACTACCGCCGCTTCTCCCTGGCCAGCATGCAGCGCATTGTCGACGGGCTGACGCGTGAGCAGGACGGCCGCCGCGTTCCGGTGATCCTGTTTACCAAGGGAGCCGGCGCCCTCCTCGCCGACATGGCAACCACGGGTTGCGATGCGCTTGGCGTGGATTGGACGACCGACCTCGCGACCGCGCGCGGCTATGTTGAGGACAAGGTCGCCCTGCAGGGCAATCTCGATCCGGCCACGTTGCGCGAGTCGCCCGAGCGGATCCGCCAGGGCGTTGCCGATGTGCTTGCGAGTTACGGGAACGGCCCGGGTCACGTTTTTAACCTCGGTCATGGCATCACACCCGACATCGATCCGGAGCACCTTGGCGTTCTCATCGATGCCGTCCACGAGCTGAGCCCACAGTATCACCGCGACTAGGGACCGATCCGGTCACGGGACATTTCTCTCCCGCATCCGGGCCGTCATCAGGAGTCGCGTAATTCGCGGCGCAGGATTTTTCCGACGTTGGTCTTCGGCAATGAGTCGCGAAACTCGACCGACTTTGGCCGTTTGTAGTTGGTCAAATTGGCGCGGCAATGATCAAGCACGTCCTGTTCGCTGATGTTGTTATTCTTACGCACCGCGAACACTTTGATCGCTTCGCCGGAGTGCTCATCGGGCACTGCGATGGCAGCGGCCTCGAGAATGCCATCCATTTCCACGACGACATTCTCGATTTCGTTTGGATAAACGTTAAAGCCTGAGACGATGATCATGTCCTTTTTGCGGTCTTCGATGAATACATAGCCGCGTTCATCGATACGCCCCAGGTCCCCGGTGCGCAGCCAGCCGCCCGGCAACATCACCTTGGCGGTCTCATCAGCGCGCTGCCAGTAGCCTTCCATGACCTGAGGACCCTTGATGCAGATCTCGCCGATCTTGCCGATGCCAAGTTCCTTGCCGTCGTCGTCGCGAATGCTGACACTGGTCGACGGTACCGGCAAACCAATAGAGCCGGAAAACTCCTCTCCGAGCGGACAGACGATCGCCACAGGCGAGGTCTCGGTCAGGCCGTAGCCTTGCAGGATGATGGTGCCGGTACGTTCGCGCCACTGCCGCGCAATCGCTGGCTGCACGGCCATGCCGCCACCAACGCAAACGCGGAGCGAACTGAAGTCGATCTTTGCGAAGTTCTTCGTGTTCATCAGCGCGGCAAACAAGGTGTTCACGGCCGTAAAAAGGTTGAAGCGAAAGCGGGCCATTTCCCTGGCGAATGCTTCGAAGTCTCTGGGGTTTGTAATCAGAACATTGAGACCGCCCTGCGCCATGAGGGTCAGGCAATTCCCCTGCAGGGAAAAGATGTGATAGAGCGGCAGGGCCGTAATCGCGACAATCGCTTCAAGGCTAGCGTAAGCACCCGCCTGCCAGAGTATCGTTTGTTGCACATTGCTGACCATATTGCGATGACTGAGCATTGCGCCTTTTGAAACGCCCGTCGTGCCACCTGTGTACTGCAGGAATGCGATATCGGCGAGCCCGAGCTCGACCCGATCAAGCTTCTGCGTCGCACCGGCTTGCAGCGCAGCGCGAAAGCGAATGCTGCCGGGCAGGGAATATTTCGGTACCGCGCGCTTCACATGGCGCAGCACGAAGTTGATCAACGGACCCTTCGGAAAATCGAGAAAGTCGCCGACGCCGGTGATAACCGTCCACCGCACGGCAGTGCGATCGATGATATCGGCCAGCGTATGTGCGAAATTTTCCAGCACAATGATGCACCTGGCACCAGAGTCCTTGAGCTGGTGTTCGAGTTCTCTCGCCGTGTACAGGGGATTGACATTGACCACGACGCAACCGGCGCGAAATATCCCGCATAAGGCGACCGGATACTGCAGGATATTTGGCAACATGATCGCGACGCGCTCACCGCGCACCAGGCCGACGGTTTGTTGTAACCAGGCGGCGAACTGCAGCGACAGGCGGTCGAGCTCGGCATAACTCATGCTCGTGCCCATGTTCGTATACGCGGCGCGCTCGGGATACTTGGCGAACGTACGCTCGAACATATCGCGCAGCGATCGATCCTCCAGTGGCGGCAACTCCGCCGGAACGTCTTTCGGGTATGACTTGAGCCAGATTTTGTCCATTCAGTTCCCTTGTTTCGCCAGCGCATTGCTGATGATCGGCCAGGCGTTGTCCAGCAGGATGGGCTGCGCGATGGCGTTCGGGTGAATGCCGTCGTCCTGCATCAGTTCCTTGTTCAGGGCTATGCCTTCGAGGAAAAACTCGACCCAGGGGACGTCCATTTCGGTGGCAATCTGGCGGAAGACGTTTTCGAACTCGGCGATATAACGTGCCCCGTAATTTGGCGGAATCCGGATGCCCAGCATCACGACCGCAGCTCCCGAATCCGTGCCGGTCTTTACGATACTGGCCAGGTTGGCGCGCATTGTGTCAGGCGGAATGCCGCGCAGGCCGTCGTTGCCGCCCAGCTCGAGGATGATCACGGACGGCGAAAAAGCCTCGATGGCCTGGGCTATTCTTGCGGCACCACTTTCGGTCGTGTCTCCGCCGATGCTGGCATTAACGACACGATGTTCGTACCCTTGCTGCTCAAGCCTGGCCTGCAACAAGGTTGCCCAGGACTGGTCAACGTCAATACCATAACCGGCACTCAGGCTGTCACCGAATACCAGTACCGTCGGCGCATCATTCGCCGGTAACTGACCGCCCGCCAGCAACAGGAAAAAGGCAAAAATCACACGCATGGATACAAATTCAGACAATGGCGCCATGGTCCTCGAAGCGTACAAAATCAGCAAACAGGTTAGCAGCCCAGAGGGCTATCTGACCATTCTTTCGGAACTTAGTTTTGTTATACAGAAAGGGGAGTCAGTGGCCGTTGTCGGACCCTCGGGCGCGGGCAAGTCGACCTTGCTCGCTATTCTCGCGGGGCTGGATCTGCCCAGCAGCGGGCACGTCATATTAAACGGCAGCAATCTTGGTGAGCTCGATGAGGATGGGCGGGCGCTGGTGCGCGCCGAAAGCGTCGGTTTCGTATTTCAGTCTTTTCACCTCGTGCCGTCATTGAACGCACTGGAAAATGTCATGCTGCCGCTGGAACTGGCGGGCGCGAGCGATGCGCGCCTCGCGGCGCATGCCATCATCGAGCAGGTGGGCCTTCAGGACCGGTGGCGACACTATCCGGCGCAGTTGTCGGGAGGCGAAAAGCAACGCGTCGCGCTGGCGCGCGCCTTTGCGACGGAGCCGGCTGTGTTGTTCGCCGACGAGCCGACCGGAAACCTCGATAGCCGCACCGGTGAGAACATCATGAACCTGATGTTCGAGCTGAATCACAGCTCCGAGACGACGCTTATACTTGTGACCCACGACCAGGCTTTGGCAGAGCGTTGCGATCGCGTCATCCAGCTGGATACGGGCCGGCTGGTCGACGACAGTAAAATTAAGCGATGAAAGCCATAAGGTTTGCACTGCGAAGTTTTGGCCGGGAGTTGCGCTCGGGCGAAGTGCTTGTACTGCTGGCGGCCGTCGCGCTCGCGGTCGGTGTCCTTACCGCGGTCGGATTCCTGACCGATCGCATCGGCAAGGCGGTGGCGCGACAGGCAAACGAGGTTCTGGCGGCGGACTTGAGACTTCGCTCGCAGGAGCCGGTGCCGGACTCGTGGCGTGAGCAGGCTTTAGCTTACCGGCTGCAAACGGCCGAAACGCAGGTCTTTCCAAGCGTCATCTACGCGGGCGAGCAAAGTGCACTGGCGACCATCAACGCGGTTAGCGACAACTACCCGTTGCGCGGTGCCGTGCGGGTTGCAGATACCTTGTTCGGCGAACAGCGCAGCGTAAGCGGTACGCCGCTGCGCGGCGAGGTCTGGGCCGACGGCGCCCTGCTGGCACGCGTTGACGCCGATGTCGGCGACCTGCTGCAGCTTGGCGAAACCGAGTTGCGGGTAAGTGCCGTGCTGACCTATCGCCCGGACCAGTCAGTCGGATTTGCCTCGCTCGCACCATCCGTGCTGGTCAATATCGCGGATGTTCCGGCAACGAAATTGCTCGGTGAGGGCAGCCGAGTGCGTTACGCGCTGCTCGTGGCCGGCGACGAGCGGGACGTCAACGAGTTTTATGCCAACATCGAAGACCAGTTGCCCGATGAGATCCGGGCTTCGGATCGCGAAGAAAGCAGCGAACAGGCCTACAACGCAGCGGACCGGGCGCAGCGCTTCCTGTCCCTGACCGCGGTGGTCAGCCTGTTGCTCAGCGCCGTTGCCGTGTCGATGTCTGCGCGGCGCTTCGTGCAGCGGCGTCTCGATACCGTGGCATTGATGAAAAGCCTCGGTGCGACGCAACAATTCGTCATAGTCGTCGCTGTCACGCAGTTGATGTTGCTGGGTGTGCTCGGCGTACTGATCGGCAGTGTCGTGGGCTTCGCCGCGGAGGAGGCCGTCGCCTGGCTGCTGGCCGATATCATTGCCGCCGATTTGCCCGATGCCGGGGCGATGCCGATCGTACTGGCCAGCGGCAGCGCGCTGATCCTGCTGGCGGGCTTCGCCTTGCCCTCCCTGCTGCAGCTCAAACATACGCCGCCCTTGCGTGTGCTGCGCCACGACATGATGCCACCCGCACCTTCGCGGGTGCTGGTCGCAGGCCTCGCATTGCTCGCCGTCGCGGCGCTGGTTTATCGCTCCGTCGGCGATGCGCGAATGTTGCTGATCCTGCTCTCCGGGATCGTCATTATTGCGGCGGCACTCTACCTGCTGGGGCGGCTGCTGGTCGCGATGCTGGGGCGATCTCGCAGCGGCGTTGGTGTTGCCTGGCGCTATGGGCTGGCGAACGTCGCACGTCGCGGCCGCGCCAGCGCCGTGCAGGTGGTGGCGTTTGGCCTTGGCCTGACCATGTTGCTGCTGCTGACGATCGTTCGTGGTGATCTGCTGCAAAGCTGGCGCGAGACAATCAGCGACGATGCGCCGAATCACTTCATGATCAACGTGCAACCACACGAGATCGACTCGGTGACGGAAATTTTCGTCGCCGGCGGAGCCGAAATACCCCGGTTTGAGCCACTGGTTCGAGCCCGCATGACGACCATAAATGGCGAAGACGTCAAGACGCGCAAGTACCCGGATCCCGGTGGTGAGTGGATGGCGAATCGTGAGGCCAACCTGTCCTTTGCCGCGGTGCTGTCACCGAGCAATGAGATTGTTGCCGGCGAATGGTGGCCGGAAGACTATTCGGGGCCGCCACTGGTTTCGGTCGAAGAGGATGCCGCGCAAGAGACCGGTCTGGTAATCGGTGACAAGCTGGTATTCAAAGTCGCAGGCCAGGACATCGAGCTGACGGTCGCAAGTATCCGCCGCGTCAACTGGGACTCGTTTCAGCCAAACTTTTTCATGGTGTTATCACCCGGTGCGCTGGATGAGATGCCAACCACCTACATCTCGGGGCTTCGCCTCGGTGCTGAACATCAGGCAACGCTGGTAGAGCTGGTGCGGGCACACCCGAGTATCTCGGTGATTGATATCGACGCCATTCTGCAGCAGGTGCGCAGCATCATTGACAAGGCCAGTCTCGCGGTGCAGGCGGTGTTCGCCTTCACCCTCGCCGCCGGAATCGCCGTGTTGTTCGCCGCGGTACAGTCGACCATCGATGAACGGCGCTTCGAGAGTGCGATGCTGCGCGCACTCGGTGCACGCAAGAAGATCGTGTTCGCCGGCGTCATGGCGGAGTTTGCGGCGCTGGGGCTGGCCGCCGGCGTGCTCGCATCGGCGGGCGCTTCGATACTTGCAGCAATTGTAGCCGTGCAATTGTTCGAGCTGCCGTATGCATTCAATCCGCTGCTCTGGGTTGCAGGCATCGTCGCTGGTGTGTCGGTGGTCTGCGCCAGTGGCTACCTCGCGGCCCGCGGCGCCATCAATTCGCCACCGGTCGAGGTGTTGCGCGCCGCATGAGCAGGCGGAGGCGAATAGCGTTCTGGTCGGGCCTCGGCCTGCTGGCGCTGCTCGTCATGGCGATCAGCTGGTTGCTGACCACGGACCTCGGCAGCTTCAAGCCACAGATTGCACGCTGGGCGAGCGAAAAGACCGGGCGGCAGGTTTCGATCGACGGCGCCCTGAATATCAACCTGGCCCGGCAGAACTCGATCGTTGTCGAAAACATTCGTATCGGCAACCCGGAGTGGGCGGACACCGCCGAGATGCTGTTTGTCGGGCGCCTCGAAGTACGTTTTGATCTTCGCTCGCTGTTCAGTGGCCCGTTGCTGGTCGAGCTCATCGATCTCGACAATGTCAGGCTCTCGCTGCTCGAATCCGAGCAGGGCGAGAAAAACTGGCTGCTGTTCCAGCAAGCCGATGTTCCGCCCGCTGATCCGGATGCCGGGAAAAAAGGAATACTGTTCCAGCAGATTGATGTCGACAAGCTGCAGCTCGTATATAGCTCGCCGCGACGTGCGCAAACTTTGCAGGTCGACATTGACAGCTTCAGTCAGCGCCACCGCGATGATGATTTCCTCGAGCTGGCTCTCGATGGCACGGTCAACGGCCGCCGGGCACGAATCGAGGGCGATCTTGGTAACTGGACAGCTTTGCTGGAACAGAAGAATGTGCGCTTCGATCTCGATGCGCGGGTCGACAGCATCGCATTCAGTGCTGCGGGTCACATTGACGACCTGCTGCGGCCGAGTCGGCCGGAGCTGCGATTCACGGCGGCGGCGCCGGATATCAATGTCCTGCTTCAGGCACTTGGCGTGAACGCAGAGGGCAGCGGGGCCATTGATCTGTCCGGTTCGCTGCAGGCGTCCGAACAACAGGCGCTGGTACTGGATCTGCGCGGACAACTTGGTCGTGCAACGATCGAGGCGGCTGGCAGGTTCTCCGATCTGCAGGACCTCGAAGAAATGGATCTTGACCTGCACGCAACGGGCGATGACATTCGGCCGATTCTTGCAGCGCTGGGTATCCAGGAGACCCGGGAGTCGCCGTTCATGGTCAAGCTGGACGCGCAACGCCTGGGAAAAATCCTGGTCGTTGAAAAAGCCGAAATCCTGTTCGGCGAAGCGCGTTTGAACCTGGTCGCGCGCATACCCGAGTTTCCAGCTTTAGATGAGGCAAACATCCACTTGACGATTAGCGGCCCCGATATCGAGCATTTTCGCAGCATGTTCACTCTGCCCGGTGCGGCGACCGGGGCATTCGCGCTGGGATTCTCGATTGATGTCGACGACGACATCGAGATCGTCAACCTCGATC
Organism: uncultured Woeseiaceae bacterium; assembly: GCA_964533065.1. GTDB lineage: Bacteria > Pseudomonadota > Gammaproteobacteria > Steroidobacterales > Woeseiaceae > UBA1847. The sequence goes on from CAZHLE010000002.1 coordinate 36,152, forward strand.
TTCAATCCTCGCTGTTGCAAATGCAGGCAAACGGCAGTCTCGGACAGGCACCTGATTACTTCGGTACCACGCTGAACTTTCGCCTCGCCAGCGACAGCCTGCGAGACACGGCGAGCGCCTATGGCATCGACAGGCTTCCGGACGAGCCCGTCGAGATCGAGGGCGGCATCGAGTACACGGCGGACGGCATCCGGATCCGGAAGACGCTTGAGGCAACCATCAGGGAGGTGAATGTAAGTGCCGACGGGCTGATCAAGCCGGTCAGGGGCGCCCTTGGTTCCGAGCTGGACTTTACGCTAAATGGTGCGAACCTCCGGGCACTGGTCAGCACATTTGCCAGTGGCAAGTATGTTCCCGCGCAGCCATACCAGCTCGGCGGACAACTACAGGTGTTGCGTGAGGGCTATCGGCTCCAGGGTGTGCACGGCAGCGTCGGCACGTCGGGGATCAGGGCCGATGGCCTGCTGGTCGCAAACAGAAGCATCGTCGGCAGCGGCTTCGATTTTTCGGCCACGGGCCCCGCGTTCGAGGAACTCATCGACCATATCGGCGATGTTTCCGTGATACCGGGACCCTATGAGCTCGGAGGCCGCATCGAGTTCAAGCCCGACACGCTTGACCTGAAAGACTTTCAGCTGCGGCGTGCCGGCGGCGACGTTGATTTGAATTTCGAATCTGGTCGGCCCGCGTCGCGGCGTTGGGCAAATTTTGAACTGCGTGCGCAAGGACCCGATGTGCGCAGCCTTCTGCGTAACACACGCCGATTTGCGGCCGACGAAGCGCCATTCTCCATTGATGTGCAGGGCGAACGTCGTGGCACAGACTGGACGTTCCGCAAACTGGACGTCGGGATCGGCGCAGCAACACTGACTGCGAGCGGTGATCTCGATTTAAGCGGTGATGATGCTGCGACGCGATTTGATTTGCAGGTCATGGTCCCGAACGTGGCAGCTCTGGGAACCGTGGATGGTCGGCGTCCGCTTGAGCAGGCGCTGGCCCTGCAGGCGCACGTCCGCGGGCGCGGCCCTGTGCTTGAAATTGATGACATGGTTGCGACTCTCGGGCCGAGCGCCATCAAAGCGAACTTGCGCTATCGCATTGCCGCAACACCCGAGCTGTTCGTTGACATTGATTCGAGCTCGATCGTGTTCGCACCGTGGTTCGAAGCGCTCGACAAAGAGCAGATTCCACCCATCGATATCGCAGACGGCCGATTTATCCCGGATATCGAAATTCCGTTTTCCACCATGCAGAAATTCAATGCAGAAATCGAGGTCGATATCGCGGCGCTGCAAAAGGATCAACTACAGTTCCGGGACGTGAGCCTGCGCGGCAGTCTGCGCGATGGCGCTCTGGAGGTCACCGAGCTCGGGTTGCAGGCACGGTCCGGTGTCCTGGCCGGGCGCGCTCAGCTTCTGCCTGGCGAGTCGTCCGGCAGCGCCACACTGCAACTGGTAGCACGGGACTTTGCGCCCGGTGTGGCGAGCATCAACCAGGATCTTGGCATGAAGGCCGACCTTGATATCAACCTGGAATCGACCGGTAACGACCTGCGCACACTACTGGGAAATGCGAGTGGTGTGGTGTTCACCAGTACGCGCGGCGGGCGCATGGGCGACAACAAGACAATGCAAAGGCTGTACGGTGACGTCGCGGACCAGATCCTCGGCGCAATCAATCCGTTCCGGAAGACCGCAACATATACCGATTTTGAATGCATAGTCATTCCGCTGGAAATCGCGAACGGCACAGTGAAGTCGGCACCGAGTTCCCTGCTTAGCACCGATCAGATTCGGGTGTTGTCGACATCTGTCGTTGACCTGAAGACGGAGAAGATCGAAATGAATATTCGCACCACGCCAAAGAAGGGCATCACCATAAGCGCCGGCGAAGTCCTCAATCCCTACCTGAAGATCGTCGGCACCCTGGCGGCCCCGCGCCTCGCAGTCGATGAGAAGGGTGTGCTGGTGTCGGGTGGTGTCGCGGTCGCTACAGGAGGACTGTCCATTCTTGCGCGTGCGGCCTGGGACCGCCTGTCACGATCCGACGATGCCTGCGACGAAGCCTCGAATGAAGGCAGAAAGGCGCTCGCCGACCGCCTGCCGCAGCTCAAGGTTTCGACGTGGAGTGAATCTGCCGCTGCGGGAAGGGGATCGTGACGCCCTCGGCATCGAAACGCATCTTCACGGCGCGGGTAATGTCCCAGTAGGTATCCCAGTAGTCGTCTGTCCGCACCCAGGGTCGAACGATGAAATTGACTGATGAGTCGGCGAGTTCGTGCAGCTTGATAACCGGTTCGGGGGTGGAGAGTACGGAGGGATGCGAGCTGACAATATCGGCGAGAATCTTTTCCACTTTCTCGACGTCATCGCCGTAAGAGACGCCGAATTTCATGTCCACCCGACGCGTCCTCTGCGTCGTGATGTTGGTGATAACAGCAGTCCAGACCATGTTGTTCGGTATTACGAGCAGTTGATTGTCGAGGGTCTTCAGGGATGTATTCACCGGGCTCATGTCGGTGACTTCGCCAGTCACGCCACCGGCAGCTACGAAGTCACCGACATCGAACGGGCGATAGAAAAGAATCAATACGCCGGAGGCGAAATTCGCCAGCCGGACTGACTGAACATCCTCGCCAAGACGGCATCCATGCGAGTCGAATAAACACGAGCAGGTAGGCTATCCAGCCCCTCGAATTCGGCGCGCAAACGCATGACCGTACTGCGCAAGGCCCGGATCTCGGCGATGCGCTGCTCGAACTGCAGGGTAACTTCCGCCAGGAGCTCCGGCAGCTCCGAGCCGGCCGGCACTTCCTCCGCATGCAGAGGCAGTGCCGCCAGCAGGAAAAGCAGGATCAGGCGGGCCAGAGTCACGCTATTTCTTCAAATTCCTCGGCGTGCCATCACCGGCAACGAACGGGTACAGCGCAAAATACCGCGGCACACCGGCCTTGACGTTTTCCTCGATATTCTCAAGCTTGTCGTCAGTAATCTTGCCTACGCCAACGCATTCCCAGACCAGGCGTTTCAGCTTCGGATCCACCAAATCGATGTTATAGGTGCCCTCGGTGTACTGCGAAACGTGGGTCTCGGTGCCGTAGCCGTAGCCAACCCACGGACTGTAGTAACCGCCGCGATAACCGTAGTAACCACCTGACATCGATGGCGACGTCGTCACCTTGGTCTTGTCCTCGGCCTTGACGTTGAAATTGACGAGCAGGTCGGGCGCGTCCGACAGCGTATAGCCACGCGCCTGCATCTCGATATCGATGGCTCGTTTCACGTACTGCGTGAACAGATTTTGGTACTCGGTGTCGTAGCGCCCGGACGTGTCGTAGTAGTTGTAGGTGCGGTACTGCGAAAAGTCGATCGTATTGTCGTAATCCGAACGCAACTTTGCCTGCGATGAGCACCCGGACATTACGACCGCCGCGGCGAGCACGGCAATCAGCGAAAGGGATTTGTTGCTGGGCATTTGGTACATGGAAGTCTCCGCGGAGGATGTGGTCATTTTGGACAGGCGATAATAGACAATCCAAGCAATAAGGTCTACGTGGCAGGGCCTCGCTGTGGGAGGCCGCCATGCGGGCGATCAGTCGTGGCAGGCCACCAGGCCGGCAACTAAACAATCCTGTTGCGATGCTCACCCTGCAAGAATGCCGCGACATTCGCCGCCAACTCGTTAATCGCGTTTTGTCGCGCTGCCGCCGTACCCCACGCAATGTGCGGCGTCAGGACCAGGTTTTCACCCCGGTACTCGAGCAGTGGATCGCCAGCGACCGGCGGCTCATTCGCCAGCACGTCGATGGCTGCACCGGACAGCTTGCCCGAGATCAGCGCCGCGACCAGGGCGTGCGAGTCGACCAGCGCGCCACGTGCCGTATTAACAAGAATGGCACCCGGACGCATGCGCGCAATAGTGTCGGCATTAAACAGCCCGCGCGTCGCCTCAGTCAGTGGGCAATGCAGGGAAATAACATCGGAACGCGTCAGGAGGTCATCGAACGCCACCCGATCGGCGGCAGGACTTTCTGTTCCCGGGCGTGCCGCAACGAGAACCTGCATTCCCAGCGCTGCCGAGGCTTTCGCGACGCCTTGGCCCAGTGCGCCGAAACCTATGATGCCGAGCGTCGTGCCGGCCAGCTCACGGATCGGGTACTGCAACATGCAAAAATTTGTCGCCTGCTGCCAGTCACCGGCGCGCACCGACCGGTCGTAGCGGGCAAGGCTGTGCGTCAGCATCAACAACGAGCCGATGACATGCTCGACCACCGACTGCGTGCAGTAATCGCGAATATTGGTGACAGCGATGCCCCGTTTGCGCGCAGTAACAAGATCGACGTTATCGGTGCCGGTCGCCGTCAGGCCGATAAAGCGCAGTGCAGGCGCGGCGCGCAGCAGATCACCCGTTAGTCGCACCTTGTTGGCCAACACGAACTCGGCACCTTCAATCCGCGCCGCAATGTCGCTGGCGCCGCTTGCATCGAACCGCTCGAATTCAAAGAACAGGTTACGCAGCGGTGTGAGGTCGAGTCCGGGCCCCATGGTCGCGTAGTCGAGAAACACGGCTTTCATTGATATTTTTCACCCCCTGTCACACAGTGCGTGACGATGAATGATCAATACTGGAAACGCAAATCGCTGGCCGAGATGAACAAGGCCGAATGGGAGGGTCTTTGCGACGGCTGTGCTCTGTGCTGCATGCACAAGCTCGAGGATGAGGACACGGGCGAGTTGTTCTACACTGATATTGCCTGCCACCTGCTTGACCTTGCCACCTGCCGTTGCAGCGACTATGCGAATCGCGCGAAGCGAGTAGCGGAGTGCCTGTTGTTATCAGTGGACCGGCCGGAGCAATTCAACTGGCTGCCCGATAGTTGCGCTTACCGGCGTCTCGCGAACGGCAAGGACCTGCCAACCTGGCATCCCTTGTTAACAGGCGATCCGAATTCCGTGCACGAGGCCCGCGTTTCGATGCGCGGTCGTGCCGTTTCCGAAAACGAAACAAGGGACTACACCGTATTACGCACGCTGAGTAACACAGATGACTGACTATCCGACCATCGCATTATCGGAATATGAAGAATATCCGCTGGACAAAATGCGCGAACGCATCAAAGCGTTTTATGCGGATGTGAACCGCCGCCGCACGGTGCGCGAATTTTCTGACCGGTCCGTACCGCGCGACATTATCGAGACTGCGCTCAGGGCGGCGGGTACGGCACCGAGCGGTGCCAATCTGCAGCCATGGCATTTCGTCGTTGTCAGCGGTGCTGAAACCAAGCGCCGCATTCGCATCGCGGCCGAGGCTGAGGAGCGTGAGTTTTACCAGCACCGTGCCTCATCTGAATGGCTGGCTGCGCTCGAGCCGCTCGGTACCGATCCGAACAAACCGTTTCTCGAAACCGCGCCGTACCTGATTGCAGTGTTCCTTCAGAAGTACGGCACGCTCGCCGATGGCCGCAAGGTCAAACACTATTACCCGACCGAGTCGACCGGGCTTGCGACCGGCATCCTGATTACTGCGCTGCACCAGGCCGGGCTCGTCTGTCTCACGCATACACCGAGCCCGATGAAGTTTCTCAATGAAATCCTGGACCGGCCAGGCAGCGAACGGCCGTTCCTGCTGCTCGTGACCGGCTATCCGGCCAGCGATGCGAGAGTGCCGGACATCCAGCGCAAGGCGCTGCATGAGTTTGTGAGTTTTATTGAATCTTGATGTCGCCCGCATGGCGGCCTCCCACAGGTCGCGGGCATGGCCCCCTCCCACAAACTTAGCCCGTGTTCTGCAATCCCTGCGCGATACCGTTGACACTCGCAAGCAACGCCGCGAATAACTCCGGGTCCTTGCGTCCCGATGCGCGCCAGCGTGCAAGCAGGTCGATCTGCATCAGGCTCATCGGGTCGACGTAGGGGTTTCGCAACATGATCGCGCGCTGCAAGGTTACATCGCCCTCCAGCAATGCCGTGTGTCCGGAGAATTCGAGGAGCAGGTTCTGGGTCAGTTCGAACTCGCGTTCGATGATCGGGAAAAACTCCTCGTGCGCATCGCCGGCAAGTTCCGAATACAACTTGGCGATACCGAGATCGGCCTTGGCGAGCACCATCTCCGCATCCGCGGTCAGTGCGCGCATGAAATACCATTCCAGCAGCATCTCGCGAGTCGCGGCTTCACCGAACACCTCGACTACCTGCCGAAGTCCAGAGCCAATTCCATACCAGCCAGGCAGAACGCAGCGCGCCTGTGTCCAGGCAAACACCCAGGGGATCGCCCGCAAGTCCTCAATACCGGTTTGGCCGCGCCGCGCCGATGGCCGTGAACCGATGCGCATGCGCTCGATCAGGTCGATCGGCGTCGCATTGCGAAAATAGCTGTAAAACCGCGGGCTTTCATAAATGAGTTTGCGATACTCCTCACGACTGGTTGCGGCGATCACGTCCATCATCTGGTGCCACTCGGCTCTGTCATTGCCGCGGTGCGTCGGCAGCGCCGTTGCCAGTGCGACCGATCCCGTGACCTGCTCGAGCGTGCGCAGCGCGATACCGCGCAGCCCATATTTTTCATTAATGATTTCGCCCTGCTCGGTGACGCGCAGGTGACCGTTGACGGTGCCGGGCGGGGAGCCGAGCACGGCGACATGTGTCTTGCTGCCACCGCGGCTGATCGTGCCACCGCGACCATGGAACAAAGTCAGTCTAACGTCGTGCGCGGCAACCGCCTGCAGCAAGGTAAGCTGGGCGTTCTGCAATGCCCAGCGCGCGGCCGCAAGGCCGCTGTCCTTGTTACTGTCGGAATAGCCGATCATCACCACCTGGCCGCGGTCGCGGCGTGCGACATGTTCCTTGTACAGCCTGGTGGCAAGCATCGTATTCAGGATGTCGGGACCGTTTTGCAGGTCGTCAACGGTCTCCAGAAGTGGTGCGATATCAAGCGGCACATCGCCGCTCTTGGTGTGCAGACCGCCCCAGTGTGCGAGCAGCAGCACCGCGAGAATATCGTCCGCACCGCGTGTCATACTGACAATAAAAGGCCCGATCGCCGCGCCACCGTAGCGCCGGCGACAGGATGCGATTGCCTGAAAAACCGCCAGCGTCTTGCGTGCCTGGGTGCTGAGAATATCCGGCGCACTTTCGCGTTGCTCCAGTGCCTCAACAATGCGCCTGGTGCGATCAGCGACGCTCCACTCACTCCAGTCATCGATGCCGAGACAATCGCCGATGACTTCGCGATGAACCTCGGCATCCTGGCGCACATCGAGCGTTGCAAGGTGGAAGCCGAAAGTATCAATGCGGCGCAACAGGCGACGCACTGCGAACAGGCCTGCGTGTTCACCCTTGTTGCGCAGCAGGCTGCTCGCTATCAGCCAAATATCGTCGCGGAACTGCGCGACTTTTTCGTACGGATAGACATCGTCGTCATAGGTCGACTGCAGTCGCTGTTGTACGAGGCGCAGGAATGTGCGGTAGGGCATGTCTCGATGCCGAGCAGGGACGGCATGAAATGCCTGGGGGAATACGATGCGATACTGCTCGATGCGATCATTGATTGTGGCATCGATGCCGACGTTCTGCTGGGCCTGGCTGAGTTTTTCAGCAAGCGACGAGCACTCTCTATAATAAAGATTGAGAATCAGTGAGCGCTGCCGCGCGAGCGTGCTGCGAATGGTCTTGGCATTGACGTTCGGGTTGCCATCCATGTCGCCCCCGACCCAGGAGGCGAACCGGGCGAGCACCGGAATCTGGATGTCCACATCATCGCCATAGATGCGTTGGACCGCATTCTCGATGTCTTCGTAGAACGGTGGCATTGCCCGATACAGAACGTCGGTGAGGAAGAACAGCACGTGCTCGAGCTCATCGGCCACGGTCATCTGCTCAGGCGGGTGTTCGTCGGTCTGCCAGCCGGTCGTAATAAGCAGGCGGATGTTTTCGTAAGTGACGTGTTTTTCCTGTGCGGTCATGGTCGGGTTGAGCAGTTCAACCAGGCATTTGACGATGTTCTGTTCCTTGCGCAGCAGGGTGCGCCGCGTCGGCTCGGTCGGGTGCGCGGTGAACACGGGTTCGATCAGCAGCTTATCGAGCAACTTCTGCAGATCGCTGGCCGTGAGGCCGGCCGCCTTTAATTTGACCAGCGTATCCTCGAAGCCGCCCGGCTGATAGTGGCCCTCCTCGAGCAGGTATTCTCGGCGCCTGCGGATGCGGTGCACTTTCTCGGCGGTGTTCGCCATCTGAAAATAGGTTGAAAAGCTGCGGATCACCTGCAGCGCCATTTTCGCATCGAGCCCCCTGACCAGCGCCGCGAGGTCTTCACCCGGCCGTTCGTTATCCTCACGCCGGCGTATGGACCGCTGCCGTGCGCACTCGACAAACTCGAACAGTTCGTCGCCGCCCTGGTCGCGAATCAGGTCGCCAACCATGGTGCCCAGCATCCGCACGTCGTCGCGCAAGGCCTGGTCCTTGTCCTCGAACATGATGTCCTGGCGGCGCAGGGATTTTTGTTTTCCGAAAGTCATGCAGGAGTTTCGTTGCGACGCCTAGTCGCGAAAATTCTCGTACTGCAACGGCAGGCCCGTGTGAGTTTTTTTGAGAAAAGCGATTGCCGCCTGCAGGTCGTCGCGATTCTTGCCGCTGATGCGCAGCTTGTCGCCCTGGATCGCGGCCTGGACCTTAAGCTTGCTCGTCTTGATCTGCTTCACGAGTTTCTTCGCGAGCTCGGAATCGATGCCGCGCCGCAAAGTGATGATCTGGCGCCGTTCCTTACCGACTGTTTCGGGCGTACGCTCCTCGAGGCAGGCAAGGTCGATACCGCGCTTGGCGAGCTTCTGGTGCAGGATCTCGCGCATTTGCTGCAATTGGAAATCCGACTGCGATGTGAGCGTGATGACTTCGTCGTCGAGCTCGAAATTGGAGCCGGTGCCCTTGAAGTCGAAGCGTGTATTGACCTCCCGGTTGGCCTGGTCAATACCGTTTCGCGCCTCGTGCGAGTCGAAATCACTTACTACATCAAAGCTGGGCATAGGTGGGGTCCTTCAGGTCGGGCGACAATAGCAAAAACTCATCGAGCTGCCCAGATTGATGAGCTGTGGTGCTTGCGCGCAAGACCGAAACTGCAGCAATGCAAGCGAGTTCAAAGGCAGGTGCGTCACTCAGGGTGCACGCAATAGAGACTCTGGCCAGCGCCGCCGCGGCCGAGCGGGTGCGCGAGCAGGTGTTCGATGTGCTTGCCCAGTATCTGCCGTTGTCGGTCACCGTGGACCAGCTTGGTGACAGCGCACTGGCGGAGACGGTGTTCGGCGCAACTTGTGCGGTGCTGCGCTCGGCGCTCGACGCCGCAAGGGCCGAGCCGGCAAGCCTCTCGATTGCCATCGATGCCACAACCATGCACCCGCAGCAGGCGTGGTTGCGACGTTGCGAAGTGCTCGGCCCGGGCCCGGTGTTTCTGCTGCTTGGTAGCGCATTGACGCCGCCAGCGACAGATACTGTGCTGCGGCGGCAACAGGACAAGTTCTGGTTGCAGTGCTGGCAATTACGCGCGAGCGGCCTGGTGCGAATGGCACTCGCACCCATGGTGTCATCGCCGTGCCCGTTGCTGCCATCCGAAAGTGCTTTTGGCATTCTGCCGCCTTTCGGTTTACAGGTGCCAACCGGCACGGCCTGGGTTCCAATGCAGGTTTGTCTGACCGACTTCGCGAATGCCGCTGGCGAGCTCGATAATTTTGCCTTGCACGCGGCGTTGCGTAGCTGCATCGAACACGGTGAATCACTGCACGACCGTGCCGGCTGGCCGACAGCCGCAATGCGCCACGATGCCTGGCTGAATCGCCGCCTGGCCATCTCGATCACCGGCATCGGCGACCTGGCGCTGTTGCGCGGGCTTGATCCGGGTTGCTTTCACGCCCTGCAGGAACTCAGCAACATCCTGCACGATGTGCGCAGCGTCGTGAACGACTACTCGCGGCAACTTGCGGCGCTGGTTCAGCCCGCACCATCGCTAACCATGGCCGACAGCGAACATGGCCCGGATTGGCAAGCACGTTGGCAAAAGGCGCTGCAATTCGTCGCTGTGCGACACCGCAACCTGCTCGCAATTTCACCCTGGTCCGTATTTCCGTCCCTGCATGCCGCTGATGGCCGCTATGCTGACCTGTTGCCATTGCTCGAGTACGCGGATGTCTGTGCGTTCCCGCAACCGCCCTGCCTGCGGGGATGGAACATCAATAAATTCAAATACTTTCATCACCGTGCGTGGGCCGTTCTTGAGCGCAAGGACGCAAGGAAACTGTTTGCGGAGCAAATATGAACTAGGATAACGTACCGGTCCGCAATAACGAGGGCACCTGTTGCAGCCAATCATCCCTGATGCTCACGGAATCGCGGTCCTGATTCTGACCGTCATCGCCCTGATCCTCTTTTCGCGCGACCAGATTCCGCTCGAATCATCAGCGCTTGTCATCCTCGTTCTGCTGGCAGTGGGCTTTACGCTCTTTCCGCACGAGCCGGCGGTCGGTACCGCGTTGCAGCCGCTCGACTTTTTTGCCGGTTTTAGCAACGGGGGGTTGGTCGCCATTTGCGCGCTGATGATGCTCGGCAAAGCGCTGGAGACAACCGGTGCGTTGCAACCGCTCACGAATCTCGTCGGTCCTGCCTGGGCTACCAGGCCGGTGCTGGCGCTGCTTGTCACCCTGGTCGCGGGCGCCGTTCTGAGTGCCTTCTTGAACAACACGCCCATTGTCGTGTTGCTGATGCCGATCCTCGTCAGCGCATCCCTGCGTTCCAAGTTTCCAGTCTCCGGTGTCATGTTGCCGATGGGCCTTGCCACGATCATCGGCGGCATGTCGACCACGATTGGCACCTCAACCACCATTCTGGTGATGAGCATTGCGCAGGACCTGAGTCCGGAGCACCAGTTTTCCATGTTCGCGTGGACACCACTGGTTGCCATAGTCGGCGGAGTCGGCATCCTGTATCTCTGGCTGGTCGCGCCGCGCCTGATTCCCGATCGCACGCCGCCGATGGCTGACATCTCGCCGCGTGTGTTCAGCGCACAACTGCACGTGAAGGAAGGCGGTGCATCGGACGGCATGACCCTGTCGGAGGTGCTGGCGAAGGCAGAGGGAATGCGCATCGACAAGATTCAGCGCGGCGACTCCCTGTTTCTCGCGAAATTACCGTCCGTGAAGCTGCTGCCCGGCGATCGACTGTTCGTCAAGGACTCGCCCGAAAACCTCAAGCACTACGAACAGATACTGGGCGCAACGCTGTTTAATGAGTCCGATCTCAAACATCCGATTGACGACGAGACGCCGTTGCGCGCGGAGGGCCAGCAGCTCGCCGAGGTTGTCGTCACGCGGGGCTCGCCGCTGCATTTGCGCAGCCTCGCGGCGGCCCGGTTCAGCGCCAGCTATGGCTTGATGCCGCTGGCCCTGCATCGTGTGCGAGCGCCGAGTTCACAGGTTACCGGGGACCTGAACATGATCCGGCTGCGCGCCGGTGACGTGTTACTGTTGCAGGGTTCACGCGAGTCGATCAACGCGCTTAAGGACAGCGGCTCGATGCTGGTGCTCGATGGCACGACGGACTTGCCGCGTACGCATCACGCCAAGCGCGCGCTGGTCATTATGGGCCTGGTAGTTCTCGCTGCGACGCTGGGCATCCTGCCGATTTCGGTTGCGGCTGTACTCGGGCTCGGCCTGATGATCGCGACGGGCAGCCTGAGCTGGAGCGATGCGAGTAGCGCGCTGTCCATTCCGATTGTCATGCTCATCGTCACAGCGCTGGCACTCGGCAAGGCGCTTGTCGGCACTGGCATGGCGGCCTATATCGCGTTCAGTTTTGTCGATGTTACCTCGGCATTGCCGACGCCGATGATCCTGAGCGCGTTCCTGCTGCTTATGACGATCATGACCCAAATCGTGTCAAACAATGCGGCCGCCGCTATTGGCACACCGATCGGCATCAGCATCGCGGCGCAGCTTGGCGTGAGCCCGGAGCCGTTTATTCTCGCGGTGGTATTTGGTTCCGAAATGAGCTTCGCGACACCCTACGGCTACCAGACGAACCTCCTCATCATGAGCGCTGGCGGCTACAAGCCGAGCGACTTCCTTCGGGTCGGGATCCCGCTGATCATCATAATGTGGCTGGGCTTCTCCCTGATCCTGCCCATGATGTACCAATTCTAAAACCCCGGTAACTGTCACCAGGGTTTCAGGCGTAACCGTTGACCTGTGTGCGGGCGCCGGGGATACTCCGGCCATGATTGCTCGGCAGAACAACGGCTGGTCCTGGCACCCCCGCATGGAGAGGGCGGCTGGCTGACCTGTAGCTGAGCACAAATACCAGAGCCCATCTCCGCCATCGTGGGGGTGGGCTTTTTTTTGCGTGCACGAGACCCAAAAATGCAAGCACCATTCGACATCGCAGCCGATCTTGATACGCCCGTCTCGGCCTATCTGAAACTAGGCTCATTGCGGCCTCGTTTCCTGCTCGAGAGCGTCGAGGGCGGTGAGCGCCTCGCCCGCTATTCGTTCCTGGGTTTTGGCGATGCGCTCGAGGTACGCATGGATCCGGGCGGCCTGCACATCAACGGCGAAGCAAGCAAACGACCCAGCGATCAACGGCAGTACCTGGATGCACTGCGGGCCGCCCTGGCCGCCGCGCCGCGCCCCGGCCCCGAGGTTGTCGGGCTGCCGTTTGCCGGCGGACTGGTCGGCGTCTCCGGTTACGACGTAGTCCGGCTGTTCGAAAAACTGCCGTGTAGCACGAAGGCGCAAAGCCATATCCCCGATGCCGCGTTCGTGGCGCCGGCATCGCTGCTCGTGTTCGATCACCTGACGCGTCGCGTTGCACTGCTGCACGATGGCCCCGAGGCGGAACGCAAGGCGCTGCGCAGCGACGTCATCCGCCTGTTGCGCGGTGCCGTGCCGAACGGCAACGGCAAGGTGACGACGACACCGCCCGAAGCGAGTTTTTCCGAAGCAGACTTCTGCAAGCGGGTGGCGGCATGCAAGGAATACATCGCCTCCGGCGATATCTACCAGATTGTCTTGTCAGTGCTGTTTCGCGGCCGCTCGAACGTCGCGCCGTTCGAGGTGTACCGCGCGCTGCGATTGCTGAACCCATCGCCGTACATGTTCTTTCTCGAGTTTGGCGATCTCCGGGTTGTCGGATCCTCGCCCGAGGCGCTGGTCAAACTCAACGGCGATATCGCATCGCTGCGGCCGATTGCCGGCACGCTGCCGCGCGGCAAAGACAGCGACGAGGACAAGGCGAACGCTGCCGCCCTGCTGGCGGATCCCAAGGAAGCGGCCGAGCATGTCATGCTCGTTGATCTCGCGCGTAACGATCTCGGGCGCGTCGCTGCTGCCGGGTCGGTACACGTTGAACCATACCGCGCCATCGAACGTTACAGCCACGTCATGCACATCGTCAGCGGCGTGCAGGGTAAACTCGCGGACGGCTTCGACCAGTTCGACCTGTTCGCCGCGAGCTTCCCTGCGGGCACACTGGTTGGTGCACCCAAAGTCAGGGCGATGGAAATCATCGAGGAAATGGAAACAGTCGGCCGCGGCCTGTATGCGGGCACGGCTGGTTACTTCGGCCTGACTGGCGACATGGATCAGGCAATTACGATTCGCACGCTGGTTTTCTCTGGCGACGAATACAGCTTCCAGGCCGGCGCCGGTATCGTGGCCGACTCCGTGCCGGAAAATGAATACCGCGAGGTGCTGGCGAAGAGCGCGATCCTGCGCCGCGCACTCGAAATGGCCGGGGAGGGTCTGTAGTGCGCATGTTGCTAATCGACAATTATGACTCTTTTACATACAACCTCGTGCAGGCGTTCGCGGCGCTGGGCGCGGAAGTCATCGTGCATCGCAACGACAGGATTACGGTCGACGAGGCGCGCGGAATCGAGCCGACACACCTGGTCATATCGCCCGGACCTGGCCGTCCCGAAGACGCCGGCGTTTCGATCGCCATGATCGCAGCATTTGCGGAGTCGATCCCGATCCTCGGCGTCTGCCTCGGTCACCAGTGCCTGGTCACACACTTCGGTGGCAGGGTCGTGCGCGCCGAACGCCTCATGCATGGCAAGACCTCGATGGCGAAGCACGATGGCAAAACCATTTTCGCCGGGCTGCCGCAACCCGTCGAGGTCGGACGCTACCATTCGCTGTGCGCCGAGCATGCATCGTTTCCCGCGGCACTCGAAATCAGCGCGCAAACGGAGCGCGGCGAAATCATGGCTGCACGGCATCGTAAGCTGCCGGTCGAGGGCGTGCAATTTCATCCCGAAAGCGTGCTCACGCCCGATGGCCCGCGATTGATGGCCAACTTCCTGCGGATGCGGGCATGAAGACCGGATTCAGCGCCGATCTCGATGCACTGCTGAACGGCGAGGACATGTCCGAAGCGCAGGCGCATGCCTTGATGCTGAGGCTGGCCGCCGGCGATGGCCGGCGCATTCCTGGCGGGGCTGCGCGCGAAGGGCGAAACCGCTGACGAGATTCGAGGTTTTGCAACCGCGATGCGCAAACTCGCACTGCGACCCGAGATCCCGACCGGCGCGCCAATCGTTGATACCGTGGGCACCGGGGGCGATGGCTCGGGCAGCCTGAATCTTTCGACTGGCACTGGTCTGTTGGCGGCCGCGGCCGGGGCACGCGTGGTCAAGCACGGCAATCGTTCGATATCGAGCAAGTCCGGCAGTGCCGATATGCTCGAATGTCTCGGCGTGCGGTTGCCGCTGGACACGGCGCAAGCAGTGGCTTGCCTCGAAGCGACACAATTTACATTCCTGTTCGCGCCGGCCTATCACCCGGCGATGAAAGCCATCATGCCCGTGCGAATGGCGATGGGTGTGCGTACCGTATTCAACATGCTCGGGCCGCTGACAAACCCGGCCACGCCACCGTTTCAGCTGATCGGCGCGTGGGACGTTCCGGCGGCACGCCTGATGGCCGATGCGCTGGCCGGCATGCCTATCGAGCGTGCCTTCGTCGTCCACGGCGAGCCGGGCTGGGACGAGGCAACGCCGGTGGGTGAGTTCGTGTTGTTCGATGTGCGGCCCGGCAAAGTAACGGAGACGCGGCGAACCCCGGAAGACTACGGACTGCAACGCTGCGCACCCAGCGACCTTGCCGGTGGCGACGCTGCGCACAATGCAGCGGAGCTCAGGCGCGTGTTCAGTGGCGAGGACCAGGGCGCGCATCGTGATGCGCTATTGATGGGCACTTCGCTGGTGCTCGAGGTACAGGGGATGGCGAAGAACGCGGTGCACGGCGTTGAGCTCGCAGCAACAGCGATTGATAGCGGCAATGCAGCGGCATTTCTGGGGCGGCTGCACCGACACTTCGAGAATGCATGAGCGACTTCCTGCAAAGCATGGCTACTTTGAGTGCGGAGCGCGCGGCGGCACTGAGAGGCATTCGTGTCAATAGCGCACCATCGCCGCTGCCGCTCAAACTTGCGGACTTTGATGTCATCGCGGAACTCAAGGATCGTTCGCCGGCAGAAGGTGAGCTGGCAACGCCGCAAAACGAACGTTGCGCACAGGCACAGTGCTATGCAGAGGGCGGTGCGGCAGCAATCTCCGTGTTGACCGAACCGAGCCGCTTTGCAGGATCCCTGCAGCATTTGGCCGACGTCGTTGCTGCAGTGCCGGGCACGCCCGTTATGCGCAAGGACTTCCTCGTTGAGCCTGTACAGATTGTCGAGGCGCGCGGCGCTGGCGCGAGTGGCGTGTTGCTGATCGCGACGATGCTTGGCGACGCAAAGCTTCGCGCGATGCTCGATTGTGCATTCGAGCACGAAATGTTCGTGTTGCTTGAATCCTTTGATGCTGACGATCTGCGCCGCGTTACGCGGCTGCTGACCGTACCGAAATACCAGGATCGCGCCGATCACAATCAATTGCTGGCCGGCGTGAATACGCGAAACCTGCGCACGCTCGAAGTGAACGCGACACGACTCGAGCGACTTGCAAAGATATTGCCGGAGGCGCGTTGTGTTGCAGAGAGCGGTTTGCGCTCGGCCGATGATGCGTCCAGGGTTGCTGCATTGGGTTATCAGCTGGCGCTGGTCGGCACGGCGCTGATGCGCAGTACCGATCCGGCCGCACTGGTCAACGACATGCGTGAGGCGGGCAGCGCGAGGATCGCCGCGTGAGTACATTTGTAAAGATTTGCGGCCTGCGAAGCGCAGCCGATGTCGCCGCTGCGGTCGCGGCGGGCGCACAGGCCGTCGGGTTTGTATTTACGGACTCCGTTCGCCAGGTGACGCCCGAACAAGCGAAGCGGGCGACTGAGAACCTTGAGCAGAAAGTGCGGCGAGTGGCTGTGATGCGCCATCCGGGCAACGAACTGTGTCAGCGAGTGATCGATGAATTTGCGCCGGACGTGATACAGGCCGATGCAGAAGACTTCAGTACGCTGCAGATTCCGGAGCACATAGCGTGCTGGCCCGTGTTTCGTGAAGGTGCGGTTGAAATTGCGAAAGCCGGCGTTTACCTGTACGAAGGTCCTCGCAGTGGCAGCGGTGAAACTGTTGACTGGACGCGCGCCGCAGAGATCGCAAGAAGCGGCCGCATGATCCTGGCTGGCGGACTTGCCGAAGACAATGTCGGTGAAGCCATTGCGACGGTTCGCCCCTGGGGTGTCGACGTGTCAAGCGGCGTCGAGTCATTGCCGGGCTACAAGGATTATGACCTGATTAAACGATTTATCAGCGCCGTGCGCGCAGCGGAGAAAAAACAATGAAGGACCTGTTGCAGGCCTCTATCGACGGCGAATTGCCGGACGAGCGAGGTCGCTTTGGCCCGTTCGGCGGTCGCTACGTTCCCGAAACTCTTGTGCCGGCATTCGAACGCCTCGAACAAGGCGTGCGCGATTACCTGCACGAAGCGAGCTTTCAAAAAGAGTTTCGTCGTGAGCTGCGCGAGTGGGTCGGGCGGCCGACAGCACTGACACGGGCACCGCAGCTCAGCGCACTTTGGGGCACCGAGGTCTGGATCAAGCGTGAGGATCTCGCGCATACGGGCGCGCACAAGATCAACAATGCCATCGGCCAGGCGATCCTGGCGAAGCGCCTTGGCGCAAAACGCGTTATCGCGGAGACCGGTGCGGGGCAACACGGCGTTGCCGCCGCCGCCGCCTGCGCGCGCGTCGGCCTGCCATGTTCGGTTTACATGGGTGCTGTTGACATCAAACGACAGGCACCGAACGTTGATCGCATGCGGCGGCTCGGCGCCGAGGTGATCGCCGTTGAGTCGGGTGACAAGACCCTGCGTGCGGCGATCGACGAGGCGATGCGCGAGTGGGTCACGGATCCGGCCGGTATTTACTACCTGCTCGGGTCCGCGGTCGGCGCGCACCCCTATCCCTACCTCGTGCGCGAGTTGCAGTCCGTCATTGGCGAAGAGGCACGCCAGCAGATGCTGGACCAGGCGGGCGGACTGCCGCACGCGGCGTTCGCCTGTGTCGGTGGTGGTTCGAATGCGATCGGACTTTTTTATCCATTGCGTGGTGATGACATCGAACTGATCGGCGTCGAAGCCGGTGGCACGGGTGATGGCCTTGGCCAGAACGCGGCGACGCTTGCCACCGGCACGCCGGGTGTTCTGCAGGGCGCCTATACGATGATTCTGCAGAATGACGATGGCCAGGTGCAGGAAACACATTCGATCTCGGCCGGACTCGATTACTCGGGCGTTGGCCCGGAGCATGCGATGCTGCAGGCAACGGGTCGTGTGCAATATGTTTCGGCGCGCGATGACGAAGCACTCGAGGCGCTCGAGGAGTTGTGTGCCACGGAGGGAATTCTGACGGCGCTGGAGACAGCGCATGCCTTCGCGTATGCACGCAAGTGGTCACAGCAGAATCCGGGCAAACGCATTTTGATCGGTAACTCGGGTCGCGGTGACAAGGACATGCCGACCCTGAGCAAGTACCCGGCGAGGACGCGAACTTATGCAAGCATATGAGCGCCTGACGGCGGCGATAAGGGTAGCGAACGAGGAAGGCCGCACGGCACTTGTGCCGTTCATCACGGCCGGCTACCCGGAGCCCGAAGAGTTCATTGATACGCTGGCGGCGATAGCCATGGTCGGTGATGTCGTCGAAATCGGAATTCCGTTCTCCGACCCGATGGCTGACGGCATGACAGTCCAGCGCTCGAGTTTCATCGCGCTACAAAAAGGCGTCAGCCTGAAGTGGATTTTCCAGCAACTCGATGCGGCGGGTGAGATCGATGCACCACTGGTGATGATGTCTTACCTGAATCCGCTGCTCGCGTTCGGATATCAAAATCTTGCGCGTCGTGCGGCAGCTGCCGGGGTGTGCGGCTTTATCGTGCCGGACTTGCCGTTCGAGGAAAGCGCAGAATTGCGCGCGGCACTGGAAGCCAAAGGCGTTGGCCTGATCCAGCTGGTCACGCCGGTGACTCCCGATGAGCGCCTGCGCATGCTGGTAAGAGCGTCGAAGGGGTTCGTGTATGCGGTTACGATTACGGGCGTAA
>CAZHLE010000003.1:0-3609 GCA_964533065.1 uncultured Woeseiaceae bacterium
GTCGGGTCGTTTGTTGCGAAGGCTTCTTCGGTGACTGTCGATCCGGCGAAGGTCTGTCCCCGCGTTTTCTCGCCACAGGCATAGAGAACCGAGTTCAGTTGCAGCTCCCCGTCAAGAGCAGCCTGCTGCGAACGATTGTCAATGCGCAAGCAGGAGTTATCGTTTGCAGAGGTTGCATCGGTGGCACCGAAGGTACCGACGACGATGGCGTTATTGATGACCGGTATGATGCCCTCACGCAGACGCAAGCCCGCGCCCGGATCGTGCGTTGCGGTCGCCTGTCCGTTTGCGGAGAAAATGCAGGTCAGGTGGTTGATGGTCGGATAAGTCGACAGACCCCGCGCGATGAAGTCTTCCACCACCGCCGGATCAAGACCGGAGAAGTCACCGAGGCCATCCGCCTCGAGGCAATGGTTGCCGTCGGTTTCCGATTGTATGACCAGTGCGTTCGTGATCGTGCCGTTATAGCCTTCGTCCACGTCAATGGAGTCGTCACGCACGTAAAGCGCCACGAAGTTCTCGAAATTGAGCGATCCGCCGAACATCTCGATGCCGTCGTCGAAGGTTGAATAGACCTGCAGATTTCGCACGATAGTGTTGCGGCCTACGCCACTGAAGGTGATGCCGTTGATCTCGTCGCCGTTGCCGACGGTGGCACCCGTGTGCTTCACGATCACGTACTCCATTTGACCGGAGCTGTCATCGTCATTGTCGCCGCCGTACTGGTTCTCGTCATTGCCGGCCGAACCTTCGGAATCCACATGGCATTCGCCGACGAGTGCGAAGCCGGGCTGACCGCGAGTACCGGTGTAGGTGCATTTGTTGGTAACAGCAAATCCATTGATAACCATGCCGCCCCATTGCTGCACCGCTTCCGGATCCGGTAGCGTGCCGTTGACATCCGACTCCGAGGTGATAGTGATCGGTTTATCCACTGTGCCGACCGCGATGAGCCGCGAACCGCGGTTGATGACCATGAGGTCGGAACTTGATCGAAACGCGAGTGTGGCGCCGGCCTCGACTGTCAGGGTCGGGCCATCGCCGCCCTCGAAGATGCCGGCCGCAGCCAGCTCGACGTTGCTGCGGTGAGACTCGCCGACGAACAGGCTCGAGGTGAAGATGTGCACGCCATCATTGGGCAGGTCGGACATGAGCATGTCGACCCTGAGCGGCAGGATGTTGGACACAAAGCTCGAACCGTAAATGCAGTCGCCGTCGGCATTCACCTGGCCCTGGATCTTCTGGCCGCCGCTGTTGACGTAGGACGCGCACACATCGTTGGCGCTGCCGCCACCGCCGCCGACGTTGGTTGTATTGTTGCTATCGGTAACATTCGTCTGGGGTGCGATGTTAAGGTCACCGCTGTCGCAGGCCGCCAGCAGCGCGCCACAAGCAAGGGCGGTAACGAGTTTCTTGACGTTCATTTTGTTTCCTCTCAATAAAAATCGGCGGGATGTGTTCCCGTTTGACGCGCAATGTAGTCGGGCAATATGCAAGGCACGTGACAGCTACGTTAAGGCTTTGTTACAAGACCGATCAGCGCTCGAGCGAGAAGCGGTAGCCGCTGCCACGAACGGTCTGGATGTATTTAGCGTAGGAAAAAGGCTCCAGAAGGTTACGCAGCCGCCGGATGTGGACATCGACTGTGCGCGGGCCGACGATCGCATCGGCACCCCAGACATGCGCCAGCAGCTGGCGCCGGCTGAACACCCGGTTCTGGTTATTCAGCAGGAACAGCAACAGGTCGTACTCACGTGGCGCGAGCGACAGAAAACTGCCATCCGCCGAGACGCGGTGGCCGATGTTGTCGATAGTGATGCCGCCGGCACTGATCGCGTTTGTCCGCAGCAGCGCCGCCGGCCGCCGGAGACAGGCAGCGACGCGGGCCAGGAACTCCTTCATATTCAATGGCTTGGAGACAAAATCGTCAGCTCCCGATTCGAGCGCGCTGACGGCGCTCTCGACACTGCTGCGGGCCGAGGTCATGAGCACGCGCATCGAGCGCAGCTCGTCGTTCTGTTTCAGGTCGCTGAGCAGTTCCATGCCGGCCAGATCCGGCAACTGGCAATCACAGACCAGCAGGTCGGGCTGCTTGCGCTGCATGGCAATGAAGGCAGCGCGCGCGTTTTCGGTGGCACTGACGTCGTGTCCGAGCTCACGCAGGCTGCTGACTATTTGTTGCTGTGCCGCCGGATCGGCGTCGACGACCAGGATAGAGGCCAATGTCATGTTTCCCACCAAGGAGATTTCTCTTGCTGCAGGAAAACACGGACTGTTTACAGTCTGTTTAAGCTTTTGTTTCGGTCTTGTTACAAACGCTATTGGGCTACGACATAATCCGCGTCAAAGGGCGGCAGGCCGACGGCGGCACGATCGCGATTGAGGGTGACGAGCATTTGCATTTCGATAGCAGCGATCCGCGGGTCACCTTCCAGTACTGCGAGCGCGGGCGCGACTTCGGTCAGCTTTCCCGCCGGGTTCCAACCATTGTCCACCGCCTGTTGCAGATAGCGGAAGGCCTCGTCCGTGTCGCCAAGCATGGCATGGTGCACGGCCATACTTCCCGAAAAGACGAAGTTATTGACGCCCTGCTCGACCATGCGTTTCATCCAGCGATCGACCAGCATCAGCGCCTCCTCGGCCCGTTCCCGGTTGCCGGTGCGAAAGTACGCCAGTGAGGTATTGGCCATGAGGCCGTAGCCCAATATGTCTCCCGGGTGCTCGATTCCCATCGCCGCCACGCTGGGCCAGCGCTCCTCGAGGAAATTGACGAGGTCCTGGTCGCGGCCATCGCGCACCAGCAAATCAAACAGTGTCTCCGGGTCGCCCGCGCTAGCCTGCTCGTAGGCCATGGCGAAAGCCTCGTCCTTGCGGCCGAGCTCGTACAATGCGTCCGGCTGGAAGTAGGGCGAGCCCTCCACGGACGCGCGCTCGAACTGACCGGTGCGCAGCAGGCCGACGCTGAGGAAGATCTTCGCCACACCGCTCATCTCGCCAATCTCACGGCGCAGTTCCATTTTCTGCAGGCCTTCGCCGCCCCGACCCGAATAAATCAGGTTGACCGCCTCGGCCATCAGCAGGTCGGGATTGTCAGGGTCGAACTTCTGCATGCGCGCCAGCATGGCGGTCGCCTTGTCGTGCTGCCCGAAATTATTGAACATCATCATCGCGTTCGAGAACGCAGGCCGGTAGAGCGGATCGCGCTCGGCCGCTTCTTCGATAATTTCCAGCGCACCGCGCATGTCCCCGGCATTGAGTAAGGCGATCTGCAGCCAGTTGCTGGCATCGATGAGGTTCGGGTTGATCTCGAGTGCTTTCACCAGCGCATCGATGGCCGCATCGGTCTCGAGCCCGTCACGGCCGTAATAGAGGCCGAGAGCCGCCCAGCCTTCCGCTGAATTCGGATCGAGTTTCAGCGCAAGGTCGGCGAAACGCTTGCCGCGACGATTGGATTCATCATCGGGTATCGAGCCGTATTGCTGGTCGGACAACAACATGGTTGCGATCGCACGTTGCGCGTAGGCAGGCGCATACTCCGCGTCCAGTTGTATCGCCTGGTCGAGTTCCTGCAGCGCCGCACGGGTGTCGCAGACGCACAGCTCGAGCTCG
>CAZHLE010000003.1:3619-42155 GCA_964533065.1 uncultured Woeseiaceae bacterium
CTGCAGCGCCGTCTCGATCTCGGTACCGATGCGCGTATACATGCGTTGCTTTGCCCTGAGATAGAGTGCATACGCCTCCGGGTTGGTGCGCTTCGCCTCGGCAACCACCGTGTCGTCGCTTAGAAGCTTGCTGCGAAGTTGCTTCAGGATCTCGTTCGCGATCTCGTCCTGGATCTCGAACACATCGGTCAGCTCGCGATCGTAAGTCTCGGACCAAAGATGAAATCCGTTATCGACCTGGATCAGCTGCGCCGTAATACGTACCTGCGCACCGGATTTGCGCACCGAACCCTCGAGTATGTGATTGACGCCGAGTGCCTCGCCGATACGCCGGAGATCATCGTTCTGGCCTTTGAACGCAAACGACGAGGTGCGCCCCGCGACTTTTAATTCCTTCACTGAGGCGAGCGAGTTCAGGATCTCCTCGGTGATGCCATCGGAGAAAAACTCCTGCTCTGCATCTGAACTCATATTGACGAACGGCAACACGGCGATGGACTTCTGCATGTCGGCAATCGCGACCTCGGTACTGCCAGCGCCCGGTTGATTGTATTCGCGATCGATAATCAACAGCACGACCGCAAGCGCCAGCGAAGCGATAATGATGTAGTTGAGTTTCCTGCCCGTGCTGCTCGCGATCGACTTGCTGCGATCGACTTCAGAATCCTTGCGCAGCCCGTCCGGCGTAATCTCGAAGACCCAGGAAAAGATCAGCGCGGGCACGAGGCCAATGGCGAGAATGACGAAGATCAGTTTTGGCGCCCACCCCGGCAACTCGAAGATCGGCGTGATGACGTCGACAATCTGCAGCAGCACCCAGGACGCCACCGCGTAGGCGATAGCCACACGGATGACATTACGGCGCTGCAGTTCTTCTATTAATTTCAAAGGGCTGCCTGTTGTTGTTCTGAAGGCCCGGGCAGCCGCAATAATAGCAATTCTTACCGCCCGGTAATGGAATTTATCCCGGCGGTTGCCGAAACAGCACCTCATACAGGGCACCCTGGCTCTGCCAGGAAAAATCCTCGGCCATGCCGTTCAGCATGATTTGACGAAATACCGGCGCATTGGCGTACAGGTCCAGCGCCGTACGCAGCGCCCAGCGCAGGCCGTTGTCGTCGTAGTGCTCGAACACGATACCGGTACCGCTTGCCGACTCCGCATCCACGGCCTGCACCGAGTCGGCGAGACCGCCCGTCTTGCGCACGATCGGCACGGTGCCGTACTTCAGACTGTACATCTGGTTGAGTCCGCAGGGTTCGTAGCGGGACGGCATCAGGAACAGGTCGGCGCCGGCCTCGATCTGGTGCGCCAGCTCGTTGTTGTAACCTTTGCGAAAACTGACGCGCGCTGGAAAAACCTCTTGCAGGCGCGTGAAGAATTGCTCGTAACGGCCCTCGCCGCCGCCCAGCACCACCAGCGAGAACTCACGCTCGAGCAAGAGACCGGGCAGGACGTTTTCCACCAGTTCGAAACCTTTCTGCCCGACCAGGCGACTGACAATTCCGATCAGCGGCTGCTCAATGCCAGCGCTGAGTCCCAGTGCCTTCATCAAGGCACGCTTGCAGGTCTTTTTTCCGCCGAGTTCATCGGCCGTGAAATTGGCCGCGATCAATCCATCGGTCGCCGGATTCCACTCCGCGTAATCGACGCCGTTCAGAATGCCGATGACCGAATCCGCACGTTGCCGCAAGATACCGTCCAGCCCCGCGCCATATTCAGCACCCTGGATCTCTTGCGCATAGGTCGGGCTCACCGTGGTAATCAGATCCGCGTGCAACAGGCCGGTTTTCAGAAAATTGATCTGCCCGGCCTTGAGGTCGTCCTGGTGCAAAAGCTCTGCGGCAGCGCCCAGGCCGAGCTCATCCAGGATACCGGCACCGAATACACCCTGGTAACCGATATTGTGAATGGTCATCACGGAGCGCGACTTCCGAAACAGCGTATCGCCGGCGTAGAGCGTGCGCAGGTACAGGGGAATCAGTGCCGTGTGCCAGTCGTGGCAGTGCACGATGTCGGGCGCAAAGCGCATGTGCTGACACATTTCAAGAGCCGCTCGCGACAACAGGATAAAACGCAGGTGTTCGTCAGCGTCCTCGGTGTAAATGCTGTCCCGCCCGTATAACTCCGGGCAGCGCAACAGGAAGACTGGCAGGTTCGTGCCGGGCAGGAACGTCCTGTCGATCGCGTAAGGGATGTCGCGGGAACCGGCGTGCAGCACCAGGTTCTGCAACTGGCTCACTTTACGGATCTTGAGATCCTGCTTCTCGAGCAAGGCATAGCGCGGCATCAACAGGCGCACATCGTGCCCCGCCTGGTGCAGGTAGGCGGGCAAGGCAGCTGCGACATCGGCCAGGCCGCCCGTTTTTGCCAGCGGTGCGACCTCCGCACTCGCAAAGATGATGTCCAGTTTTTCTGCGTCTGCCAAGGTCGTTCCGGTGTTGTTATGGTGGCGCGCCATTCTAACTCGCCGGCACATGATTGCACTGCTACAGTGCCAGGCGTGCCGCGCCTGCCGCTCATTGCTACCCTGCTCATTGCCATCAGCGTGGCTGCGTCGGCTGCACCATCCGGCAGGCTTACGGGGTCGGTGGAATCTGTCGTGGCAGCGTCCTGGCGCATCGATGGGCTCGAGTTCGAACTGACCTTGTCCGAGTCAGGTCTCACCGCCACCACGCGTATTGCAGAGATCAGCCTGCTGGAATCCGGACAGAAATTTGACGACGTTGTTGTCGGTTGCGAGCGCGTCGCGATGAGCAGTGCTGCAATCTCGTGTCCGGCGGCCACGTTTACCGCGACCCTGCCGGCAATCGGCCGACAGACGGTGCGTGGATCTTTCGTACATGCGAGCCTGGACGGTGTCACCGATGTGGTACTGGAAAGTGTCGCGGTCGCTGCCGGTACTGTCCGCGTAGAAGTCCGTGCCAGCGATGATGAACTCGATGTGCGGTTTTCGAGCCAGGAACTGCAGCTCCAAGGGCTGCTCAGTGCAGCCATCGCCCTCGGTGCCGAGCTTTCGGATTACACGGCAGCAGGTACCACGGCCGTATCGGGTCGCCTGCGCACGTTGGCCGGGGACGGCTTACGCATCGAGCTGGTATCGCAGTTCAGTGGCACATCCATCAGCAACAGCGCAGGAACCATCGCGGCAGAGGGGCTGGCCGGACGGCTCGAACTGGATCTCACCGACCACGGCGACGAGCTTGGATTCGACCTTGAGATCGAGGGCAATTCCGGCGAAGCCTATCTCGAACCCGTGTACGCGAACTTCAGCGAACACGCATTCGCAATGCGTGCCGAGAACGTCCGCAGCAGCGATCTGTCGACTTTTGCCATTGCCGATTTCGAACTGGCACAGGAATCGCTGTTGCAAATGGATGGCGAGCTGACAATTTCGCTGGCGCAAGGGCCCGACGTGCCAACACTGCTCTCGGGCCCAATCAACATCAGGGATACCTCGGTCGATACCCTGTACTCGAGCCTGTTACAGGTGGCCATGGCCGGAACCGTGCTCGGTGATCTCGAAACCGCCGGCTCCGTCTCGGGCAGCGTTGTCGTCGACAAAAACGCGCTGAGCTCGGCGCAACTCGCACTTTCGAACCTTATTCTCGATGACCGGCAGGGGCGCTTCGCCATCTACGGCCTGAATGGCGAGATCGACTGGCCGGGCACCGGATCCCGGGCGGCAGGGCCAAGCGTGCTGCGCTGGGACAGTGGCCTCGCGTACAACATTCCGCTGGGCGCCGCGAGCGTGGAATTTCGCCTCGGCGATGACGATATCGTTTTGCTGGCGCCACTGCGTCTGCCGACCATGGGTGGCGCGTTGTTAATCAGGCAACTGGAGCTGCATGCTTACGGCACGCCCGCCGCCAGCGGTCTGCTGGATGCCGAGCTCGAACCGATCCAGATTGGCGAACTCGCCACCGCGCTGGGCTGGCCGGCCTTTTCCGGCACGCTGTCCGGCCGTCTGCCACTACTGCAGCTTGTGGAGGAAACAGCAACCATTGGCGGCACGCTGAGTGCGCACGCCTTCGATGGCGACATCGAATTGTCGAAGTTGCGCGTAGAGCAGCCCTTCGGGCTCGTGCCGCGGCTGTTTGGCGACATAACACTGCGCAATCTCGATCTCTTTCAGATTACCGAGGCCTTTTCCTTTGGCCTCATTCAGGGACGGTTAAGCGGCGACGTGACAGGCTTGCAACTCGAGAGCTGGGGACCGGTCGCGATGGACATGCACTTCTACACGCCACAGGGTGACAAGTCAGAACGTCGCATCAGCCAGCGGGCCGTCGAAAACCTGGCGAGTGTCGGTGGCGGTGGCGCAGCCGCGCTGCTCTCGACCGGTATACTGCAATTTTTTGAAGTATTTGCGTACGACCGTATCGGCCTGCGTTGTGTCCTCAGCGATGGTATCTGCAGCATGAGTGGCGCGGGCGAGGGCCCGCAGGGACAGGGTTTCTATATAGTTAAAGGCAGCGGCTTGCCACGAATAGACGTTGTTGGATTTCGCGATCGGGTAAGCTGGGCGCGATTGGTCCGGCAACTGGTGGCCATAACCAACAGCGGTGCGCCGACACTGAATTAGCACGGGAGATCAGTTTATGAACAGGCTAACCATTACCATGACGGCATTACTTGCGGCGTTTGTCGCCGCCTGCGTCACGATCAACGTCTATTTCCCCGAGGCCGCGGCTGTTGAAGCGGCAGACCGGATCATCGACAAGGTGCGCGGCGAGACCGACAGCGGTGCATCACTCGAATCGACGACGCGCGAAACACCCGTGATGCTGGCATTCGCCCAAGGGTTCGTGAGCTTCCTCATCAGCGATGCAAATGCGCAGTCGCAAATTGATTTCGACAAACCCTCGCCGGAGAAACAAGCGCTGGAGAATTCTCTGGCAG
The DNA here is from genome assembly GCA_964533065.1 of uncultured Woeseiaceae bacterium. Taxonomy (GTDB): domain Bacteria; phylum Pseudomonadota; class Gammaproteobacteria; order Steroidobacterales; family Woeseiaceae; genus UBA1847. The sequence continues at coordinate 8,522 of CAZHLE010000003.1, forward strand.
CGCGCTTTCCCTCGCTCAAACCGTACTTTGACTCCGGCGCTATCGGCGTTACGGAATCCAGCATGATCGAATTCCGTGATCGCAACCTGGTGCCGCTGAAGGATCGCAATACTGTGATGCAACTGGTTAATGCGCAGAACAGCGACTGGAATGCGTTGTACACGGAAATTGCGAAACTCAACGGCCACCCTGAGTGGCTGGACAGTATCCGTCGCACCTTCGCCGAGCGCTGGATCGCGAAGGCGGACAAGGGCTGGTGGTACCGGGAAGGTGGGACCTGGAAGCAAAAATAAGACCGGACCGTATCGCCCTCGGCATGGGGGCGGCGCTGGGCGCGTTCCTGATGTTCACCATCATGAACGTCTTTGCAAAGTTGCTAAGTGCAGAGCACTCAGTCATTGAGATTGCGTTCTACCGCAACCTCATTGCAACGCTACCGTTCCTGTTTGTCATTTTCGGTCTTGGGCGGCGCGAGATTCTCGTGATCCGCAAAAAGTCCGGCCTGGTCATGACACGCGCCGTGCTCGGCACCGTGTCACTGGTCGGCACCTTTGCCGCATTTTCCATGTTGCCCATGGCCGACGCGACCGTTTTGCTGTTTGCTTCGTCACTGTTCATACCGATACTGGGCGTGCTGGTACTCAGTGAACGTGTCGGCCCCTGGCGCTGGACCGCAGTCGTAATCGGTTTTGGCGGAATACTCATCATGGCGCGCCCGAGCGGCCAGCTGTATGCGTTTGGCATCGCAATTGCGCTTGGCACTGCTTTCCTGCAGGCAATACTGCAAATCATATTGCGCTACGTTGGACGCCACGAACGTCCGGAAACTACTACCTTCTACTTTTTCCTGATCGGCACCATAGTGACCGCTATTCCATTGCCGTTCATCGCAGTACGACCGACGCTTGCCGAGATTCCGATGCTGCTCGGCATCGGGCTATCCGGCGCAGCCGCGCAATGGCTGTTCTCCACCGCTTTCCGGCATACACCCGCAACCATCGTTTCAATCTTTAACTACAGCGGCATCGTCTGGGCGACATTGTTCGGCTGGCTGATCTGGAACGACTGGCCGTTGCCATTGGTATTCGTCGGCGCAACCGTGGTGATCGCGTCAAACATATTGATCATCTGGCGTGAAAGTCGACACCGCAATCTTACCGGTGCTGCGATACGCGCGAAGCTATAGCTACTCAGGGAATCGAAACTGTAGCTACGACGGCCCGATGATCGGACGGCCATGGTGTAACCACGATATCGGCCTCGGTAGATTTCTCGCCGACGACGACCACAGACTCGATCCTGCCGGCGGGCGCGCGCATGAATATATAGTCGATGCGATCGTGATGATCGTCGTTGTCGTCGATAGCTGTCGTTGGCGTCCAGGTAAAACCGGGGTTTTCGATTTCGTCGGGGAATACGGCGCGATAGGTATCGACGAAGCCTAGCGACTCAAGCCGTAGTGTCGTTGGATACTGCACCCTGAGCGGATGCCGCCCGATCGTCGCGGCGCGCTCGCTCCAGTCGCGATGCGAGGGCTCGTTGAAGTCACCGCCGACAAATACGGCATCGACGTCGGTGACGGATGCAAGATCCGCCAGCAATAACGCAAGTCCGGGCCCGCGGGCTGCCGTCGCAGCCGCAACCGCGGCGTCCGCGGTATCGAGAAAAGGCGCGCCATCGTATTCAATGCCGAGTAACTGGTACGGCTGGTAGGGGTAGTCGGTAAGATGAATACCGAACATCGCCACTCGCCGGTCGGCCGCGTTGATGACCACGCCGAGATCGTTCGCGGTGCTTCCTGTAATCGGATACCTGCTCAGAATTGCGTTAGCCCACAACGCGTCATTCTGTTGCTGCTGCTCGTAAAAGGAATAACCCAGAGCTGCGGCGATTTCCGGCGCCCGGCTCGGCCCCGTGGCAGCACAGACGGCTGTGCAGGGATCGGATTCGGCACGCACTTCGCCCAACGCAACGATGTCCGGATTAATGGCTTGAATAACCGCCACGGTTTCATCGATTGTCTTGCCATCATTGACGCCCGCTCCATAGGTATTGAAGTACATGACTGTGAGACGCAATGGCGGTCGATCACTGTGGCCACCGAAGCAGCCGCCAAGCAATGCGAAAAAGAGGATGATTCTTGGAAACATCGTATGCCGGTAATGCGGGGTCACCAATTCAGGAGTAGATTATAGGCGGCGAAAAGGTTTTGGGGGTTAATAATGACAACAGAAGAAAAAGCAGCTCCTATGGAGAAAGCAGCGCCATTGCCCAGCAAGGCAAAAGTAAAAGGCGTGGCGCTCGCGCTCGGTGGCATGATCGTCGGCTCGATCGTCGGCCTCGGCGTACAGTTCGGAGTTCAGAGCACGGGTCTGCTGGGGCCTTCGGTCGAGTCTCTGATGGCGGAGCAGAAGGCCAACTTTAACGACGTCAATGCCCGCCTCGCGACACTCAGCAAATCGTCGACGGACCCGGAAACGAAAAAGAGCCTGGCGGAGCTGACCAGTATTCTCAAACGACAGGACGAACTCAGCCAGCACGCTAACGCAGAGCTGCAGTATCTTGGCGAGCAGGTCGAAACCTTCAAGGCGCAACAGCTCTCGGAGGCCGGCCACGCAGGCGGTGCCGATTTCTGGCTCAAGGTCGGCGAAAGCGTCAATGTCGCGGGCGAGGACCAGGTCTTTGCCCTGCTCTACGCGCGCGGTAACTTCGTGGACATCAATTTGTCCGGCACACGTAAACGAATCAGTGTCGGCGATGTGGTCCCGGTCCAGAGCGGTGAAAGGACCTGCAACATTTTCTACAAGCAGGCGACAGCGAGGGCCGATCACAGGTACGGCTTCGATCTGGATTGCGCCTAGGCTATACTCGCGCTCTGAATGCACCCATAAGAAGGTGTACATAGCGGTGTTTAGACTCATTCTGATTTCTGCCATAACGGCCTTGCCCGCCTGCCATACAGGCCAGGCACAGCCTTCGCCGTTGTTTGCAGCGGATGAATCCCGCCTGTCTGCAGCCGATCAAAACGCCATCCATGCATCTTTCACCGAGCGATTTCCGGTCGCCAGCGACGGCCTGCATTTCCTGTACGAAGGCTGCGGCGAGATTTCCGCCGAGACCGAGGTCGTTGACCTGAACAATGACGGCAGCGCGGAGGTTTTTGTCCATTGGGGCAATAGTTGTACTTCGGGCCACACCGGCCAGAGCCTGTCGCTGTACGTCAAGGACAGCTCGGGTGCCTGGCGCGACCAGCTCGGTTTCCCGGCGTTCGACTACACGATACTGCCGGCCAGCAATGCCGGCTACCCGGACCTCGAGTTCGGCGGCCCCGGCTTTTGTTTCGCGGTCTGGTCCTGGAGCGGCAGCGACTACGAATTCAAATGCAATTCACCACAGGAAGAAGGTGGTTGCCAATACACAGGGTATGTTTGTCCGACTGAATAAACGGGGATAAAAAAAATGGCAGAAGATGCAACCGCCGTCGTTGACGGCAACAAAGTCAAACTGTACTCCTATACCGGCAAGGTCCTGTCGTCCAAGAAAGACATGGAACAGGTGATCAGCAGCCAGACCGTGGGCACGGGCAACAACCGGCAGACGGCAGTATCGTCAACCACGATCGCGCATCACGAAATCTTCATGGTCGATGCAGACGGTAAGGAACGCAGTGTGCAGCTGCAGAACTTCGATTTTCCCCTGCGCGAAGGAAACACGCTTTCGCTGATCTGGTTCATCAAGGAAGGCGATGAACGCGGGCCGTATGTCCACGCCCGCAATCACAGCACCGGCGAAGTGTCCCAGATCAATGCGAACAATGTCGCCGACACGTTCAGGAAACCCTGGTGGATGATCCTCGCCGTTGCCGCCGTACTGGGGTTCGCCACCATGATGTTTCTCGGTCCGCTCGCGTTGTTCATGATCCTCGTGTCGTTCTATTACTTCCGGCACCGGTCGCGCAAGGCCACCAAGGCCTTGTTGAAAGGCCCGGAGATTGCGAGGATAGACGCGGAGCTCGCGAAGATTAAGCCTATGTAGGCTGGTAAATCGCGTAGATCTTGCGCGTGGTTTCCAGTACTTCCCATTCGCCCTCGAAGCCGGCAGGAATCACAAAATTATCGCCGGCTTCGAGGATCGATTCCCTGCCGTTCGCATCGCGAAGTATCGAACGCCCGCTCAAGATCTGGCAGAACTCGTTCTCGGTGTAGCGGATTTTCCAGCAGCCCGGTTCGGCCTCCCAGACTCCTGCGAAAAACTTTTCGTCGCCGCTCGTAAAGTGGTTCCAGCTGCGCTGTCTTGGCCGGCCCGTGACGCATTTCTCCACGGGTGTCAGGGTCTCGCTCAATTCGGCCTGGTGGCGCTCGAAAAAAACCGCTTGCTTGGCGTCAGGCATTGTCATGGTCCCTTGTTCTTTGAGCCGATCACGTCGAAGATTATACCGGCCAGCGCATTGACCCGCGTCACGCGAAATATCAGATCCTTAAATGAAATCTGGCGCACGTTTCGGACCTCGCGAATCTTCGGTACAAGCAGGAACACGATCAACGCCCGCACCAGCGCCGAGATCAGGAACACACCCAGCAATGGACTCAACCACGAGTACGTGTGGCCAAAAATGCTGATCTGCGTCGGCAGTATCGCACCGAGGTAACCGCCGAGAATAGCGCCCGCAAAAACGCCGAGACTCGCAAGCACGTTGTGAATTGCGAGGTAGGTCGCGCGCTTGTCGCGTGCGATGAGATCGTAAAGGAAATTGCTCGCGCTCAGCGAAAACCCGGCCCACGCGACTCCGCTGATCACCTGTACAACGAGCAGGTACCAGAAGTTGGCTGAAAAAACCCATAGCAGCGGCATCAGCGGCATCATGATTCCGGTCGCGGCCAGTATTCGCCGGTTACCGAAGATGTCACTGATCCGTCCCCAGCGGTTTAGTGTGAGGAACTGTGCCAGTACTGCCATACCCGAGTTGCACATGAACATCACGTAACTGAACTCGAGGTCGCGCAGCATATAAACCGTGAAGAACGGTGAGGCGATTGCGACCGAGAACTGCACCAGGGCAAAGAACACCGAGAAGCGAACGAAGTGGGACTGCCGCAGTCGTTGCCACCACCCCTGGCCAACCGGCACCTCTATGACTGCAACATGGCCCGACGGATCGTGCATTTTCGACAGTTGGTATAACGTCGTCAGGCGGGCCAGCATGGCAATCGAGAACAGGATGATGAATCCCTGCAAGGTCGCTTCTCTTGCGGCCAAGATGTGCAAGGTCAGTCCGCCGACTGTTAGCGCGGCAAAGGTAACGATCGATACAATAGCTGTACGTCGCGCGAAGAAGCGGCCGCGGCGACGTTCCGGCACGATGTCGCCCATCAGGCTGCTCCACTGCGGCGCCGCCAGGTTTGCGCCGCAGTGATACAGCACGACGCAGACGATCAGCAGCGGCACCGCGTAGTCCGGAAACATGATGGGCAGAATCATCAGCGGCAGCCAGGCCAGCGCCTGGATCATCACGCCGGTCAGGATGATTCGCTTGCGTTGCCCCGTCCAGCGGCCTAGCCAGGCCGAAAACAACTGCACCAGCGAGGCTAGTAGTGAGGGCAGCGACGCGAGCACGCCCATCTGCGGTGTGCTGGCTTTCAGAAACACAGCAAAGGCCGAAAGATAAGTCTCACCGATGCCGATCATCACGGCATAAGCGCCCGCATCTTTCAGGGAATGCTGCAGCGACTTCTGGGTTTGCGGATCGTTGGCGTAAACAGCTTTTGGCACTAGCGCATTGCTCCGTCCAGGTCGCCGTAAACAGGCGCGCCGCCGAAAAGGGTCAGCAACACTTTGGTCTCGGAGATGGCTTCGGGTTCGACCTCGAACAGGTTCTGATCGACAACGATCAGGTCGCCGAATTTGCCGACTTCTATCGAGCCTGTGTCCAGCTCGCGCTTGTTGAGATAAGCCGCATTGATCGTAAACGCCTCGATGGCGCTCACGAGATCGATACGCTCCTCGGGCGTAAATACCGGCAGCGGCTCGCTTTCCGATTCCTGCCGCGTGATGGCAGTTTCGATCTGCGGGAAGGGATTTGCCGTGGTCACCGACCAGTCGCTGCCAAAGGCCAGCATGCCACCGGCATCCTGCACAGACCGGATCGGATACATCCAACGCGCACGTTCCTCGCCGATTGACGGAATGTTGATGTCGACGACATACTCGTCGAGCTTCGCCCAGAGCGGCTGGAAGTTGGCGATCACATCGAGTTCATGGAAGCGTGGAATATCGGCGGGGTCGATCATCTGCAGGTGCGCGATATGATGTCGGCGGCCCAGCCGGCCATTGGCCGCGATTGCCGCCGCCACGGCATCCAGCGACTGCCGCACGGCGCCATCGCCGATGGCATGAAAATGCACCTGGAATCCTGCCGCATCAAGTTCTGTGGTAATCGTCTGCAAAAAGCCGGGCTCGATCAGTGGTGTGCCGCGACTGCCGCTCGCAATGCGGTACGGCTCGAGCATCACGGCCGTGTAGTTTTCCATGATGCCGTCCTGCCAGAGCTTTGCCGTTGACGGATCAATCAGTTCGCTACGGTAGCGATCACGGAGCTGAATGAGTTCATCAACCTGTTCGAGACCGCGATCCGGGTACCAGCGTATCGCAGCGACCACGCGCATGCTGAGTTCACCATTGTCCTCGAGTGCCTTGTAAACGCGAAGTTCTTCGTCACCGTCAACACCGGCATCCTGCAGGCTCGTAATCCCCCAGGCGTTGAGCACACGGATCGCTTCCCTGAGGCCAACAATCTTTTCCTCAAGCGTAATGGGCGGCGTGTACTGTCGGACCAGTGCCCGGGCCTCTTCATCCAACGTTCCGATCGGCGCACCGCTGACCGGATCGCGGACGATCTGGCCACCGGGTGGATCCGGCGTATCCTTGCTGATGCCCGCGAGCTCGAGCGCCTTGCTGTTGACCCAGCCCGCGTGATCATCGTACGAGCCAATATAAACAGGACGATCCGGCACCAGCTCATCGAGGTCTTCGCGATTCGGCGCCACACCTGCGCCAAACGCAGAGAACGACCAGCCGGTGCCGATGATCCAGGGCAGGTCCGGATTGGCCGCCGCATACGCGGCTATCGCAAGCTTGTAGTCATCGACAGTCTCCAGCTCGCCGATGTTGAGTATCGTGAGGTCAACACCGTATTCGATCGGGTGCACATGCGTATCCTGCATTCCGGGCAGCATCATGCGGCCGTGCAGATCGACGACGCGGGTCTCTGGCCCGATGTATTTGCCTGCGGCATCATTGTCGCCGACGAACACGATTCGTTCGCCGCTGATGGCCACCGCTTCTGCCCAGCTGCGATTCGCATCGACGGTGTAGATGCGTCCATTCTGAAACACCAGGTCGGCCGAGGGCTTGCCACAGCCCTGGGCCAGTACAACAACACAGAGCGCCGCCAGGCACCGACAGATTGGGCTCATTCGATTACTTAAAGTAGTTCGACAAGGCTTCGAGAAAGACATACTCGTCCACACCGTGACTATCCAGCGGCTTCGGTTGCGCGCTCCAGACGGCAACCACGAGCTGCCGGTCGGGGTCGACGAAAATATGCTGGCCAAAGATGCCGACAGCCGAAAAGCTCCGCCCGTGCAATGGCCACCACATGTAGCCGTAGTCGATGACCTCGCCGCCTAGGCTCTGGCGAGCGCTTGCTTCTGCGACCCAGCCCTCGGGCAGCACGCGCTCGCCATTGATGACACCGTCATTGAGCACGAACAGGCCGAAGCGGGCATAGTCGCGCAGCGTCGCAGACAAGCCGCTGCCGCCGACCTCGAGGCCATCGGGTGATTCCAGCCACCAGTTGGCATCGGCCTGCATACCGATTTTTGACCAGATCTTTTCCGACAGGTAGTCAGCGATCGGCCGGTCGATGGCGGCGCGCAACAAGGCCCCGACCACGTGGGTTTCACCGGTGCTGTAGTTCCAGCGCGTGCCGGGTTCGGCCGCGCGCGGTAGTGCGGCCATCAAATCCAGTATTGCCCCGGGCTGCTGGCCGATCTGCGCTTCGAGCATGCGACGGCGATCGGAGTTCGGGTCCGTATAGGTCTCGTTCCAGGCGACGCCCGAACTCATCTGCAACAGCTGGCGAATGCTCACACCATCGTAGGCTGAGCCCTTCAATCGCGGCAGGTATTGTACGATGGCATCGTCAATCGAATCGATGTAGCCATCGTTGATCGCGGCGCCGACCAGCGTCGCGGTTATCGACTTCACCATCGACATCGACATCCAGCGCGTGTGCTCGTCGTTGCCGAGCAGGTACTTTTCAAAAACGACTTCTCCCTTGTGCAGGATCAGAAGGCCGCTGACGCGGTTCAGTGACAGCACGTCATAAAGGTCGTAGCTCGTGTTGTTCGTGTTAACGCGAAATTCGCTTAAAGATTGCAGGTTGACGGGAAGTACCTGCGACGTTTCGCCACGGCGCACGATGCGTGTTGGAAACAGACGATCGATGTTGCGGAAGGTATTGACCTGTATGTCGGCATACAAATGCCCGTCGTAAATTTCGCGCACCGTGCCAATGGGTTCATTGGCATGCCGGTAAGCGTGCTCCTCGACAGGCGAACAGCTCGTCTGGTTTGCGATAGAAAAAATCAGGGCCACAAATAATCCGGTTTTGATAAAGGCTGTCACGATAGCAGCTACTGGTAATCGCGCGGAATGGTTTCGGACCAGGATTTTTCGCGCAGCAATGTTCCGTTTTCGCTAAGGCGCCGCGAATACTCAAAATAGAAATTCTCAGCGTCACTCGAAACGCGGGTTTCACCCTGCAACAACAGTGCCCTGTCCTCAAGCTGGATCTTGAGTTCGTGGCTCCCGCTGACCGAGGTCTTTTCCGGGTGCTGGTCCGAGGTTCGGTGCTCAATGCGTTCGCGAAACAGTTCGGTGCCCCAGGGATAACGCGTCGCGGAGCTATTCGTTGCAATCGCCGTCGCATCACCGTTGCGCGGATCGCGGACGACGGATTCGACCTCGCCATAACCGGAACTCGTCGCGACATTCAATGACTCGTAACCCGCGAGTTCGTCGTTCTCGACCACGGGCAGGAAGTTCGGCGCCCGTTCCTTACCGGCAGGCACAACCGGCAGCAGTACATGCGATCCATCTCGTCCGCCCAGCTGCAGTGTCGTCGTCATCAGATGCGGCGTCGGCCAGTGCATCGGCCACTGCGCATTGCTGATAGCGAAACGAATGCGATGGCCCTTCGGGAATACCCAGGAGGTAAAGTGCATTTCAATATCGAGTGGAAACTGCTCGCCGGGAATGATGTCCTCGGGTGCGCGCGCCGAATTGCGATGCGTGCCATTAAACCCGGCGCCCGTCACCATTGTGACCGTGCCGTCCGGCGCGACATTGGACAGGCGCACGAACCAGTTCGCCTGTGGCGCATCCGCCGACACCGTTAACAGCGCGCGCGGCAGACCCAGGATCTCCATGTCCTCGGCGAGCGGTGCGGAATCGTAGACCAGTGAGTAGGCATCCGTTGGACGCTGGTCATGCGCGACATCGCCCCACCACATCACCGGACCGCCCGCCTCAACACCACTGGAGGCGACGTAGCGCAGCCGATGTTCCGCAGCGGCTGCAGGTTTTTTCGACAGGCTGTGATTGTCCTGTGCAAAAAATGCCTGCGGCTTGATGCGCTCTACTGGCCAGCCATCTTCGTAACGCCAGCGCCCCGGGGCGTGCTCGAGGTAAGGGCCGGGCGGATGCCAGTTGCGGACGTAAACCGCGAGCGGCGGCTCGTCCATGATGCCCGTGTCTTTGCCCTTCAACCAATGGTCGAACCAGCGCACCGCTTCATGGCGCCATTCGAATCCCGGCTCGGGATACGGCTCGTGCGGCCAGGCATGTGACCAGGCGCCGATCAGTGCTTTCACGGGTGCCCGTACATTCTCAAGCATGCGCGGCAGGCTGTCGCGATAACCGTCGTACCAGCCGCCGATGTGAAAACTCGGTATGCGAATCTGCTCATGCTTGTCACGCGCCGACGCCCGGTCCCAGAACGGCCCGTCGCGCTGCTGCTTCTTGTAGGTCAGCATCCAGGGCTCGGCCTCGAAGCGATTCGCAAAGTACTCGTCGTCGATCACATAGTCCGGCGCGGCCGGCAACATATTGTAGAGTTCCATCGACATTTCCCAGCTGTCGAAGTGGATGACGCCGTCCATATAGTGCACATCATCCTGGTAGAGGTCCTCGGTTGCGTCCACCGGGATAATCGCTTTCAGCGCCGGCGGGTTACGGACGGCGAGCTGGATGGCATTGAACCCGCTCCAGGAGATGCCGAACATGCCGACCTTGCCGTTCGAATTCTCGAGCTTCGACAGCCAGTCGATAATCACTTCGCCATCGTCCAGTTCCTGGTCCGAATACTCATAAGGGATCAGGCGTCCTTCACTCCGGCCGGTGCCGCGAATGTCGACGCGTGCGATGATGTATCCGCGCTTCGCGAAATAGGCGTAGATGGAATAGCGGCCCGGGCGCGAATCGTCCTTGCGATAGGGGTCGTACTCGAGCAGGACCGGGAATTTCTCTCCCACGCCGGCGCTGGGAATATACAGGTCGGCCGCCAGCCGCACGCCGTCCGGCATTGCTATCCAGGCCTCTTCGCGAGCGAATTCATAGTCGGGCGCCGATATCGACTCCGCAGAGACCTGAGCTCCCCAAAGCAGCAAGGCCGCCAGTGAGCAGTGACCGAGTGTTCTCCGAATGTTTTTCGCTTGCATCGCAACCCCTTCCCGATGCGCCCCAGTATCCGGGTCCCGGATTCACTTGACAACTGCGCGATTAGACTTCCTGATTGGACGGCTCGTTTCGCGGAAGTTTTTCATGCATGAGAAGGATCGAATTCGGTCTGCCGCCGGTTTACTGTATCGCTCGACGCAAACCATTCGCATATTGACCCACATCGCGTGGCCGCAAAGCCATCGCGAGCATTTCCTGAAGAACAAGGCTTATAAACTGCCGAAGATCGAATACCCGCGCTTCGACGCAACCGAGACAAGGGCCTGTCTGGGCGAAGCGCGCGCGCTGATCCATGATGACTCACCAATTGACCGCTGGCTTACCAAAACCGCCGACCAGGTCGAATCCGGTGCGCGCTTGCTGGGCGCCTGCGGCACTGCGGATTTCTTGCAACACTCGCGTGCGCTTTACGGCGTGCCGACCGACGCGCTAAAGGACGAAAGTTCATCGAGCCTCGAGCTTGCCAATCGCCTGAGCAGTGTGTTCGAGCGGCTCAATCACGTCGAACTCGGCGCGCCGCCAGCGGCCTGCTATCTGGCCGACTACGTCGCCGAACGTATGTCGACCGCGGCGCAGGGCATGTTCGGCGCGGAGGCACCCGTGGTGCAGGTTGTCGATGAGCTTTCCGCCAATGCTCTTGCAGGCCCAAAGCGCATACGCATCCGGCGCGTCTCGAGTTTCACCGACAAGGATATCTCGCAGCTGATTCATCACGAGGTTTTTGTGCACGTGGCGACATCGTTGAACGGTCTTGCGCAGACGGATCTGAAAATTCTCGGTGCCAGCCATCCGGGCTCGACGCGAACCCAGGAAGGCCTTGCGGTATTTGCCGAGTTCATTACCGGCTCGATGGACATCGATCGGTTTCGCCGGCTTGCCGACCGCGTCCTCGCGATACAAATGGCCATCGATGGCGCGGACTTCGTTGACGTGTTCCGGTTTTTTCTCGAGCGTGCCGACAGCCCTGAGCAGGCCTTCGAGAACGCGCGCCGGGTCTATCGCGGCGGCGACCCGAAGGGCGGTGCGCCCTTTACCAAGGACATCGTCTACCTCGACGGCTTGCTGCGTGTGCATAATTTCCTGCGCGCCGTGGTTACCGCGGGCCGCTCGGATTGTCTGTTGTTATTGTTCTGCGGCAAGCTCGATATCGAAGACATTCCGGTGCTATGCGAACTCTCGGCTATGGGTCTTTGCCGGTTGCCGCGCTTCCTGCCTCCCTGGGCTGCAGACCGGCGATTCCTGTTGAGCTACCTCGCCTATTCCTCCTACCTCAACAGCATTGATCTCGGCCCGATCCGAAAACACTACGCAGCGCTTCTCGAACAGAGCCCCGTCGTCGCCATTCAGGCCTAATGAACTGCCAGGTTCCGTTCCGTGAGGCTTTGCAGGTCTGGATGAAGATCGGCCTGCTGAGTTTCGGTGGCCCGGCCGGGCAGATCGCACTCATGCATCGCATCCTCGTTGAAGAAAAGCAATGGATCGACGAGGACCGATTCCTGCACGCGCTCAACTATTGCATGCTGCTGCCCGGTCCTGAGGCACAACAACTCGCTACGTATATTGGCTGGCTGCTGCACCGCATCAAGGGCGGGCTCGCGGCAGGCATACTCTTTATATTGCCCGGCGCCCTGGTGATCCTGGTCTTGAGCATCCTGTATGCCGGCTTCCAGCAATTCCCATTGACCCAGGCCATATTCTTCGGCATCAAGGCAGCCGTGCTCGCTGTCGTCATCGAGGCGATACTGCGCATAGGCAAGCGCGCCCTGAAGACGCAATTCATGTACACGGTTGCGGCCACGTCCTTCCTCGCCATCTTCCTGTTTGACGTGAGCTTTCCACTCATTATCGCCACAGCCGGTCTGCTGGGATTTCTCGGCAACCGCTTCTGCCCGCAATGGTTGCCCGCCAGCGCGGGCGTCGCAACAGCATCGGACTCCGCCGACGCCGCGCTGCCATCGACGCGACCTTCCCTGGCCCGGGCGATCCGGGTCAGCGCCGTGTGCCTGGCTCTCTGGCTGTTGCCAATCGCAGGCCTTGCCGCCTGGCTCGGCACGAACCACGTCTTCGTGCAGCAAGGCATTTTCTTCAGCAAGATGGCCGTCGTCACATTCGGTGGCGCTTATGCCGTGCTTGCCTATATGGCGCAGCAGGCGGTCGATACCTACGGCTGGCTGGAACCCGGCGAAATGCTGGACGGGCTCGGGCTCGCTGAAACCACGCCCGGCCCATTGATCATGGTGGTGCAGTTTGTCGGCTTTCTCGGTGCCTATCGCAATCCCGGCCTGCTCGACCCCTTTGTCGCCGGCACGCTTGGCGCGCTGTTCACGACCTGGGTGACCTTTGTGCCCTGCTTCCTCTGGATTTTTCTTGGCGCACCCTATGTCGAAGCGCTGCGCGGCAGTCGTGCGTTGACGGCTGCGCTGTCGGCGATTACGGCCGCCGTGGTCGGTGTCATTCTCAACCTCGCCATCTGGTTCGGCCTGCACGTGATGTTCGGCACTGTCAATGAGGTGGCGTTTTGGGGCGCGACCTTGAGCGTGCCGGAGCTCGCGACGCTCGAGCCCGGCTCTTTGTTACTGACTATTGTGGCACTGCTCGCGATGCTGCGATTTCATGTCGGCATGCTGACGACGCTCGCCGCCTGCGCACTGATTGGCACGGTCTGGCAGCTTGCCCTGTAAACCTTCTACAGGAATGAAGACCCCTGCAAGGACCGGCCTTCCGGCAAACGGTCGCGAACGGCATGCAAATCGAATTCGATCTCGAGCTCATCCGCCACCTGCAGCAATCCTCCCACCGCGCTGAAGGGCACGAGACCAAAAGCACTCTGTTTAATGACCAGCTCGCCACTGACCGACAGGCGCTCCTCACTGACGTCGAGTTGTACCGGCAGGAGATACTCGTGCGCCTCGCCATGCATTGTGATCGACACCTTGAGTACCGGCGGCACCGTGTCCGCTGAGGCGAAACTTGCATCCACCTTGACCCAGGGAAACAACTCGGCTTCGAGCACTTTGCGCATGTTGTTGTAAGTAGCGGCAACATCATCGGCCGAAATCTCCTTCTCGAGTTCGAGGCGCTGGCGATGAACCGCTTCGTCAACGAGCAGGTTCATCAAGGGCATGACGACTTCGGCGCGCGACGCGGACGGATCCGCAGCGAGCTCGACGAAGCCCTGCACGTCAATGCTCGCGACCGCGTGATCATGACCCAGGTGCGCCATTTTTCCAGCACGAGCAACGCGAATCAGCACGAGTGATTCCTCGCTCCGAATACGGTAGATGACTGTCGCCTTCGTTTCCTGAGGTTCGACTTTGTCCAGTGGCGGGGCCGATGTTTCACGCTCGTAGGGAATGGGCTGCGCGCAGGCAGCCAGCAGGAGCAGCAGGCATAGCCCGAATCTATTGTGTGATGACAATTGTGGTGCCTTTGATGAATGCGGGAATCAAATCGAGTACGTCCTGCCGGCTTATCGGCGCCAACCGCCGCTCCAGTTGCTTGACGGTTTGCGTTTCACCGTACCACAGCCATTGCTCTGCCAGCATTGCCGCGAGCTCCGCGTTGCTTTGAGCGGCACTCCGCGCCCGGCCAACAAAATGCGTCTTGGCCTCCTCGACCTCCTCCCGCGTCGGCGGTTCAACGAGCAGACGATTGAGTTCGCTTTGCAGCAGCGACTGCAACGCGTCGAGCTTGTCGTGATCGACACCGATCGCGAGCGTCAACCAGCCGTCGCTACCGTCCGATCGATACTCACTGCCGATCCAGTACGCGAGGCCGTTTTCGGAAATCGCCACCTCGCCCAATCGCCCCTCATAGCCGTGACTCAGGATGTAGAGCAATAATCGTTGCGCGTCGGCGGTGACCTCGGTCGGCGCTGTGGCAGGGACGATGTAACCAAGCTGCGCCTGCGCGATCGGAACACCGAGTTTGACGGTAATCTGCTTCGCTGCGAACGGGGTGGGTTGGCCTGCGACCCTCTGGGCCGGCGGCGTTTTGCCGAATGCCTGTTCCAGCCACGACAGCGTATCCGCAACATCGACATCGCCGCTGACGACGACCAACGCGGGCGTACTGTTGGTGCTAACCACGCCGCCCGTCATGATTTCGCCGAATGCCTGTTCGAGCCGCGCCTCTGGGTCGAGCGACGGCTGTTCCTCGCCACCCGCAAGGTCCGCGACACTCGGCAGCGATGCTTTTGCTTCTTCGAGCAGCGACACAAGTTGCGCTGACAGCGCGCGTAACGATACGAGGACGTCCCCGGACGACGACATCACGTCGATCTGCACCGACGGCGAGAGACCAGTTTGCTGCACGATCACGGGCAAGCCGCCACTGAGTGTGCGCGTCTGGGGCATCGGCGTTGGTGTGGTATCGATGGCTCCGGCCGCGCCGACCAGAAACTCCTTCGCCGGCAACTCGGGTGGCACGGCTTCTGCCATTGCCTGTGGCAGGTACCAGGCGATGCTGCGACGTTCCGGCAGCAAATATCGGGCTGCAACGCGCTGCACGTCCGCGGCGCTCACTGCCGCTACGCTCTCGGGCAGCGTTAACAAGGTGTCGAGCGCGCCAAGACCCTCGAAGAAAGCGAGCTGGTGTGCGGCATCCTCGGTCGTCTCGACGTCGTAGATGAGCTGCTCGAGCACGTCGTCTATCGCGGCTGCGAGCCGCTGCTTGCAAGGCGGCGCGTTTCGCACGGAGGCGATGCGTTGCTCAAGGTCTGCCTCGAGCGCGGCCTCGCTGACACCTTCGGGCGCGAAGCCACCGACGACAAAAACGTAATTTTGCGCGCTGGGCGGGAACCAGGTCGTAAGTCCATCGGCGACTCCGTCCAGCACGGCGCCCGCTGCCACATCGGTGCCCCAGTCGTTTTGCAGAAAATTGGCGCCCGAACTCGCACCGAGCAAAGACTGCAACACCAGGAACGCGGCAAGATCCGGGCTGTTCGCGGACGGCGCTCGCCAGGCGACCTGGAACTGCCGCTCACCCGCAGCCCCGTGCAGCACGATACGCCGTTCGCCTTGCTGCACCGGTTCGACGGTGTGCGGCAAGGGTGTCGGCGGCTTGCTTTCGAATGCGCCGAACAGTTCCGCGATGCGTGCCAGCACCGAGTTGCTGTCGATGTCGCCGACCACCGCGAGCACCGCGTTCGCCGGATGGTAGTGGCGCTGATAAAACTCGACGACATCACGATGCTGCAGGTTTTCGATATCGCTCTGCCAGCCGATCGTGTTGTTGCGATACGGGTGGCCGAGAAAGGACAGGTAGTTCACCGCATCGATCAGCATGGAGGCCGGATCGTTCTCGTACATGTGCATTTCGGCGAGCACGGCGCCGCGCTCGGCATCCATATCGTCTGCAGAGATATCGAGACGCGTCATGCGATCGGCCTCGATGCGCAGCAACAGGTCGAGGTGCTCCTTCGGCACCGTTGCAAAGTAGGTGGTCTGGTCGGTCCAGGTATAGCCGTGCCATTCGCCGCCGCGCGCTGTGATCGAACTGACCAGCCCGGCCTCGGGAAAGTTTTTTGAATCGCGAAACGCCATGTGCTCGAGAAAATGCGCCAGGCCGGTCCTGCCCGTGGTTTCATCGCGGGCGCCAACCCGGTACAGCATCTGCACGCTGGCTACCGGGAAATTCCGGTCCTCGAGCAGGATCACGGTCAGGCCGTTGTCGAGGCGTTTCACCTCGGCATTGCGCAGATCCAGCGCAGCAACAGCCGGCCCACCGGACAGCAGCAATGAAAGTAAGAATATGAACCTGAGAATGCGCATGAGCGCGGCCAATGATACGCTCCCGCGCAACTTCCAACACAGCGAAACCTCTCGATGCGGAATCCATTGACCCTGATCGCAATCCTGGCAATCCTGCTCACGAGCATGAGCGCGTTCGGCGCCGAACCCGGCGACGAAATTCCGGCACGCGATATCCTGGCCGAACTCATCTCGGTCAATACGGCACCGAGCGGCGGCAATGACATACGCCCCGTGGTTGCCCTGCTCGTTCGGCACCTAAAGGATGCCGGGTTCGAGGACCGCGACATTGCCGTGCTTGGCCTCGAGGAGAAGCTGCCGAATCTCGTCGTTCGCCTGCGCAGCGCGGCGCCCGCGAGAAAACCAATCCTGCTCATGGCGCATCTCGATGTCGTCGAGGCGCTGCCCGAGGACTGGACGACGGATCCCTTCACCATGATCGAGAAGGACGGCTATTTCTACGGCCGCGGCACGGATGACAACAAAGCCGGCGCCGCGATCCTGGTCGCGAACCTGATTCGTTATAAGAAGGAAGAGCAGCCATTCGATCGCGACCTGATTGTTTCATTAACCGCGGACGAGGAAACCACGGGCGATGCCATCAAGTGGCTGCTCAGCGAACATCGCGACCTCGTCGACGCCGAGTACGCGCTTAATACGGACGGCGGCCCGATCCTGCTCGTCGATGGCAAGCCGCTGGCCCTGATGTTCAATACCAGCGAGAAAGTGTACGTGTCGTTCACGCTGGAAGCACTGGATCGGGGTGGCCACAGCTCGGAGCCGCACCGCGACAGCGCGATCTCGCGCCTCGCGCGGGCACTCGTCGATTTGCAGAACTATGGGTTTCCGATCGACCTCAATGACACGACGCGCGCCTTTTTCGAAAGCTGGTCCCTGATCGCACCACCAGCGGACGCCCCATTGCTCGAAGCTCTGTCCAGCGACAATCCGGATCCGGCCGACCTCGCGCGGTTGCCCGACGAGTACTATTACAACGCGCTCGCACGTACCACCTGCGTCGCGACCCAGGTCAATGCCGGCCATGCCGAGAACGCACTGCCGCAAACGGCCCGCGCCGTCGTCAATTGCCGTGTGTTGCCGCAATCGTCAGCAGCGGCTACGCGAGCCGTGCTCGAATCCATTGCAGCACCTTACAACGTTGCGGTGTTGGATATGGCGCCGGCCACGCCGAGCCCGCCATCGCCGCTCGACCCGCAGGTGCTTGGACCTGTCACGGTGCTGGCCCGGTCGATGTGGCCCGGCATCGCCGTCATTCCCGAGATGGACAATGGCGCAACCGATGGCGCGTACACGCGTAATGCGGGCATACCAACCTACGCGGTGTCCGCAGTCGCCAGAGAGGTCAATGACTATCGTGCACATGGCCGGGACGAACGCATCGGGGTCAAGGCCTTTCGCGACTCCAGCAACTTCTGGTACGAGCTGGTAAAGACAGTGTCACTGCCGTGATTGCTTAGCCGCTGGCACTGGCTTGCCGCGCTGGTCTATCCGCTCAAGAACTGGTGATTGCCAAGCCCCCCCTGTGTGGGCCTAGACTGACCCCACTTCGGGCGTCCCGCCCGGGCCGCCCGAAGTCACAACAACATTCATCGGGGCTTACTATGGCTAACGCAGTCTCTGTACATCCGTCGGTCGACAATGGCATCGCGCCGGCATCCGAAACTTTTTCCGGCGGCACGCTCAGCTGCCACTGCAAAAAAGACCCGGTGACAGTTACCGTCTCGAGCCAGACTGCGCATAACCACGTTTGCGGTTGCACCAAGTGCTGGAAACCGAAGGGCGCGGTGTTTTCCGTGGTCGCTGTGGTGCCGCGCGCCAAGGTCAAGGTCGCCACCGGCAAGAAAAAAATCAAGGTGGTCGACAAGAACGCCGTGATCAAACGCCACGCCTGCGCGAAATGCGGTGTGCATATGTACGGCCGCATCGACAAGAAGAAACACCCTTTCTACGGGCTGGACTTCGTGCACACCGAACTCTCGGCCGAGCAGGGCTGGTCACCACCTGAGTTCGCGGCCTTCGTGTCCTCGATCATCGAGTCCGGTTACGACCCGAAAAATATGGGCGCTGTGCGTAGTCGCCTGAGGGAAATCGGGCTGGAACCCTATGACTGCCTGTCGCCGCCCCTGATGGATGCTATCGCGACACATATCGCGACGTCGGCGAAAAAGAAAAAGAAAAAGAAAAAGAAAAAATAGCGGCTCAGGCCGGGCCCAGCATCGCCTTTTGCAGGAATCGAACGAAGAGATCGGCGTTTAAAAGCCCGGTAAAGACGAAGCCCCAGATGGCTCCGGCGAAGTGCGCCATGTGGCCGACGTTATCGTTGGCCTGCTTGTCCTTGTACCAGGAGTAATAAAGGTAGGCGGCACCCGCGAGGATCTGCGGAACGGCAATGACGCCGTAGACGTAGAGGTTTTGCCAGGGCTCGAAAAGTATCGACGCGAATACCACGGCAGCAACGCCGCCCGATGCGCCCAGCGCAGCATAATTCGGGTCGTTTTTGTGGCGAAAGTAACTTGGCAGCGATGAAAAGATGATGCCGCCGAAATAGAGCAACATGAATTTTTGCGCACCACCATCGCCTACGATGCCGGACGCATAGTAGCTTTCAATGACATTGCCGAATGACCAGAACACCAGCATGTTGATCGCAAGATGCATGAAGTCACCATGGATCAGCCCCGACGTCAGCAGCCGGTACCACTGCTGCTGCTCGCGCATGGTGACGGGGTGGAACAGCGTCAGCGCCTTGACGATCGGGTAACGCAGCGCCACGATCGATACCAGGCAGGTGATGCCAACGATGATGTCTGTAATGCTCAATCCCGGCTCCGGCACAAATCTGGATTTAGGTCTATACTGAAACCGTTGTCTAAAAGCAAAACAATCAAGGGGAAAACAATGAAAAATCTGTTTTTGGGCGCATTCGCGTCAGCTGCACTGCTTTGTTTCTCGGCCGTGGTTCTGGCCGATGAGGTCTCGGAAGTCTGGACCTGTACGCTTGAAGAGGGAAAAACGTTAGACGATGCCCAGGCGGCCAACAGCAAATGGCTGGCATGGATGCGCAAGAACGTTAACGAGGGTATCAGGAGCGTGGCGGCCACCGCTGTTGTCGGAAACTCGCAGGAGTTTCGCTGGGTTGACACTTACCCTGACCTCGCAACCTGGGCAGCCGCCAAGGCCGCTTTGGACACTGAGGAGGGCGCAGCAATCGAAACCGTATTTGCCGGTATCACTGACTGCAGCAGCAACGAACTCCTGCGCGTCCGGCCTACCAAGTAACTTCATCCTCGAAAGACACGAACCCCGCCTGCCCGGCGGGGTTTTTCTTATGCTGAGCTACCGCCACGTCTATCACGCCGGCAACTTTGCCGATGTCATGAAGCATCTCGTACTGACGTCGATACTCAAGTACCTGATACGCAAGGAAGCGGCGCTTTGCTATCTCGACACGCACGCGGGCGCGGGCGGCTACGACCTGCGCTCCGACCAGGCGCAGAAAACCGGCGAGAGTAGTCTGGGGATCGCAAAAATCATCGATGCCGCCGAACCACCCGAGGCCATCGCCGACTACCTTGAGCTCGTGCGGCGCTTCAATCCGGCGGGCGATCTCCGCAAGTATCCGGGCTCGCCATGGATTGCCGCGCAGCTTTTGCGACGGCAGGATCGCCTCGTGCTCTGCGAATTGCATAACAGCGACTTCCCGTTGCTTGAGCAGTCGTTCTCCAAAGACAAGCGAATCTATTGCCACTGCACAGACGGCTATCGCTTCAGCCTCGGCCTCATGCCACCGATCGAACGACGCGGCCTGGTTTTGATCGACCCGGCGTACGAGCTACCGGACGAATATACGACGGCATTTACAACACTCGCGAAACTGCACCGCCAGTTTTCGACCGGAACCTATGCCTTGTGGTACCCGATTCTCGACGAACAGCAAGGCCGTGCTTTTCGCCGGCAATTCCAGGCTTTGCCAATGCGCGACGTGCTGCATCTCGCCTTGCGCATCACGGACAGGACGTCGCTGCCGGGCCTGTACGGCAGTGGCATGATCGTCGTCAATCCACCCTGGACGCTACGCGCTGAAATGGAAACCGCACTACCCTGGCTGGTGTCGAAACTCGGCGTCAATAGTCGCGCTGGGTACGAGATTGAACAATGGGTTGACGAGTAATAAATCGAGCGGGATCGCGGCGCCCAAGGCTGGATCTTGACCGGATTTGGGCGTAGGCGTAGCGTCACCGCGTCGATTGGAGAACCATAATGAGAATTCACGCAACCGGCATTTCCCTACTAACTTTCTTGTTTTTCTCTTCCACAGCGAACGCCCAGGACAACACCGGGCTCAACCGTGCCGAGGTCGCCGCTGTCAAAGCAAAATTGGTGGCGGTGCAAACAGCGTTGGGCGGCAATCCGCAGGGCTATGCCCTTGAGTCCGAAGAGTTCGACCTGCCGACGAACTTCAACCCGGCGCAGAAGGGCAAGTTCTGGCCAATTACGTCCAACGTGTACCTGCGTTTTACGGACAAGGCCATCCAGGATGCCGAGGCGAATGCCGAACAGGCTGCGGCGGACTTCCAGGCACGCTACATGGCGGCAATGATGAGCGGCAACGAGGCGGCGATGGAGGCAGCAATGCAGGAAATGATGCAGGCCCAGAACGCGGGCGGATCTGCGGTCAAGGAAGACATGACAGTCAACATTCAGTTCAACATGAACCCATATGCGGGCATCGATCCTGATGGCGTACTGTTTGAGAAATCAGGCGTCATTGCGCTCGCCGACAGTGATGTTTCGAATACCAGCGGCCAGGTTTACGTATACTTCGATCCAGTTGCACTGCGCGAAACCGAGACCTTGTCCAAAGTGGAACTCAGAACCCCGCAGGATGGCGTCAGTAACCGTAGCGGCGTATTCAATGTCACGATCACCCTGAACGGTGCCACAGAGGACATCAAATCACTGGCCCAGGGCATCGACACCAGCGCCGTTCTGGCCGTTATCGACAGCCAGTAACAACCGGCAGCCTGCGGCGCGTTGCGATCGCTCCAAGCAGCGCAAGCATCAGCCACCCGAGCGAGCCACCGCCGCCTTTGTTACCAAGGCCACCGCCCGCACGCCGCACGGTGACCGCGGTGATTGCTGTATTCGATAACATACCGTCAGATACGCTCAGTTGAAACTGCAGCAGTTGGTCGGAACTGACGCTCGGCGCGGTAAACGTTGCCGAGGCAGACGTCGCGTTCGACAGCATTACCGAGGCGCCTGACAACTGGGTCCACTGGTAACTCAGCACATCGCCATCGGGGTCGTTTGACGCACTGCCATTCAGTGTCACCGCCGCACCCGAATTGACGGTCTGGTTGGCTCCCGCGACAGCGTTCGGCGCATTGTTCAGGCCGACACCATCGGCAATAACGACTCGCAACACGTTCGCTGCGCCGATACTGGCGCCGCTGGGATTACTCAAAGTCAACTCGAAAAATTCGTCGGCCTCACCATTGCCATCATCGACGATGGTGAACTCGATCCATTTTGGCGTCGCATCGCCGTCGGCCCAGTTGATACTGCCAGCGCTCGCGCCCTGAAAATCGACGCCCGCGGTGGCGTCGCCGCCGCTTACCGCATAGTCGACGCTGACGGCACCACTCGCACTGCCGCTTCGATGTACCACTGCGACCGCCATTGCAAAACCGCGCTCGGCAGTCCGCACTTCTGCATCGGCAAAGCCGACCGTCGCGGTGGCGCCCGCTTCCGCGATGTACACACTGGCGATGTTCTGCACGTCGAGCGTTGCGCCGCCCGTGGGCGCGATGAGTTTGACGAACAACTGTTCGAGCCCTTCATTCGCATCCGCATCGGCTTGCAGGTCGAGCGTTATTATCTTGTCGGCGGCATCCCCGTTGCCCCAGTTCAGCACACCGCTGCCGCCACTGACATCGGACGCTGTCGCGGTCGCCGCGAGAATTTCGTAGCCAACACTGACGATGCCACTCGCGCCACCAAGCCGGTTCACGGCAATCTGCAACTGGCCACCCTCTTCGCCGCCATAGGACCGGCTCGAAAACGCGAGCCGACCCTCAGGCACATCGAGTGTGCGGTCGGCCACCATGTAAAAACCCGAGTCGATGTCACTGATCGCAATGCTGCCGCTGTGCAGATACGGATATGTGCCCCAGGCGCCGACGAAGGCATTGCCGTCGGATCCGGGGAAGGTATCGAAGCGACCGATTTCCTGGATATTCGTCACGTTCGAAATATCGAGGATCGTGAGGCCGCGGCTGTAGTTCGACATGTAGTAGCGATTGCCACGCACGAAACCGTTGTGATCGATGGCACGCGTCGTACCGGTCCAGGTTCCGGCCGACACCGGCGCCATGAGGTTCGCCAGGCTGAACGCGCGCAGCGTCGTGTTAAGACCGGCGTTGCGCTCGTCGAGTTCATCGTGCACGAACAGGTACTGCCGGTCCTCGGATGGCCAGCCCGAGTGCGTGTATGCAACGTCAGGGTACGGCGTGCGGCTGAGCCGCACGGGGCTGTTGCCGATGGTAATGTCCCAGATGTCGAACGTGGTCTCGTTGAAATCGAACAGCAGTTCGCAATAGCTGGTTGCATTAGCGCATTGCGTATCCTTGCGGCTGTCGGTAATGATCATCGACGCGGCATCGTGCATGTAGTCACCAGCGCCCGAACCCGGCATCGACACAAATTGCGGCGCGCCGGGGTTACTCAGCGAATAAGCCCGGTACTGGCCATCACTGACGCTCGAACCGGCAATCACGATGTTCGGCGTAGCGCCGGTTAGCGACAAGCCGGTGCCATAGTCCGTATTGGTTGCGAAAACATTGTGTGCCTGCGAAAAATCGCTGGCGTAATTGACGCGCCGAATGGCATGTGGCAATTCGCTGAGGTCAATCACCAGTAAGCCGTCGCTCACGCCGTCGGTCGTGACATAGGCCTCGGCATTCCAGCGAGACGAGGCAGCATTCCAGTACTGGTAGACCTTGATATCACGCCAGACCGTCGCCTGGCCGTCGATAAACCCGACTTCACGCGGATTCGTCGCATCAGTGACATCGAATACCGCGGTGCCGATATCGAAGCCCATAATGGCATATTCACGATGACTGTTGAGATCGACGAACCCCCAGACATCAGTACCGCCGGCCGGATTCGCACTGATGTCACCAAACCCAACATGGGACAGCAGATCGACATCCTGACAGGCCATTCCATTGATCATGCCGCCAACGCAGGGCGTTGCCGGCATGCTCGATTTGAGGGCCTCGTGCACCTGCAGTTGCTTCTGCACGTCTCGCGATGCATCGCGGTCTGCCAGCTTATTGTCGGCGATGACGCGAAAGCCTCGGCCACGCAGAGCTGTCGCGTAGTCGAGTGGCACGCCGCTTAGCACCGTCGGTTGCTCCGACAATGTATTGAACTGCGCCGCAGCATCGTAACCACCGCTGATTTCAATCGTCCCGTTCAGCAAGTGAAACAATTCGTCACGGTCGGCAACCAGGTACCGGCCCGCTGCGACCTGGATCTTGCCGCCCTTGCCAAGCTGACCGAGCGCATAGCCAATCGTGCGGCAGGGTGCCGCGGCGTCCTGGCAAAGACCCGTATCCACACCACTGCTCGCGACATAAGTGGGCGCGTCCTCGCCCGCGTGCGGATACGCCGGCGTGCCTGCCAGAAAGGCGAACGAAACCAGCGACAAGCTGCCTATCCTGGTGTACATGAGCGGTGCTCTCCCCTGCGTGTCTGCCCGGCCCGAGTTTCTGCGGGTGATTGAGGCTACTATACTCCGACTCGGACTTCTGCCGGAGGTTTCACATTGATTGTACGCGTCGTCGCGATAGTTTTAGCCACTTTGCTACCGGCGGCTTGCGGCAAGCCGTCCGTGCAGGTGCAGATCCCGTTCATGGCCCTGTTCGAAGGGTCCCCCATTGGCTGTGGCAGCGGCGACGTGGAGCTTACCGACCTGCGCTTTTATGTGTATGACCTGCATCTGATCGATGCAGCCGGCAATACACAGAAATTTAACTTAATTGCGGACAATGGCTGGCAACAAGCCGGCCTCGCGCTGCTCGATCTCGAAACCGGTGATGGCCGCTGCATGAACGGCACACTGGAATTAAACGACAAGCTCATCGGCGACATCGCTGCCGGCGACTATCGCGGACTGTCATTTACACTCGGTGTACCTTTCGAACAAAACCATGGTGATCCGCTGCTCGCGGCGCCGCCGCTGGGTGATGCCGCCATGCACTGGCACTGGCGTGGCGGCTACAAGTTTTTGCGCGCGGGATTTGACACGGGCGACGATGGTTTCTGGATACATCTCGGCAGCACAGGCTGCGAGGGAACGCTGCAGAATATATCCGGTTGTCGTGCCCCGAATCGCGTGGCGGTATTACTCGATAATTTTGTACCAGGTCGCGATGCTGTTGCCGTCGATCTCGGCGAACTGGTCACCAGGTCGGAACTTGAAGACGGCACAGCCACCGATTGTTCCTCAGGTCCGGCCGAGGAACACTGCGTCACCGCCTTCCAGGCCCTGGGTCTGGATCACACCAGCGGCACAACCGCTGGCAAGCAGCGCCTGTTCTCGAGCCGGCCACTGCCATGAGGAAGCTGATCCTGCCCGGGGCAGTGCTCATCGCCGCCGTGCTTTACTGGGCTCTACACGAGCGCGACTACGAGTGGCCTTTGCCCGAGCACTTGCCGCGTCCGTCGGTGCCCGCCGACAACCCGATGAGCGAGGCAAAGGTTGCGCTGGGCCGCAGGCTTTTCTATGACACGCGACTGTCGGTCAATGACACGACCTCCTGCGCCAGTTGTCATGTGCAGGCGCTGGCATTTACCGACGGCCGGCCGCGCTCGGTAGGTGCGACCGGGGAAATACACCCTCGCGGCTCGATGTCGCTGGTCAACGTCGCTTATCTTAGCCGGCTGACCTGGGCCAACCCTCTGCTCGAGCGCCTCGAAGACCAGGCGCTGACACCGATGTTCGGCGAAAACCCGATCGAGATGGGCATGGGCGGCCACGAGCAAAAACTGCTCGAGCTATTACGCAACGAGCCAGCCTACAAAGCCGCTTTTCCTGCAGTATTTCCCGGGGATACCGATCCTTACTCGACGCTGAACGCCGTACGCGCCATCGCCGCATTCGTCCGCAGTATCGTGAGCTTTAACTCGCCCTACGATGACTTTCTCGCCGGCGATGCGACCGCACTCGGTCCGTCCGCCGAACGCGGCATGCAACTTTTTTTCTCGGAACGCCTCGAGTGTTTTCATTGCCACGGTGGCTTCAATTTTACCGACAGTACGACGCACGAAAGCACGCGCGTTGACAGCGTTGGCTTTCACAACACGGGGCTTTATAACATCGACATCAACGGCGCGTACCCGGCCGAGAACACCGGGCTCTACGACATGACCGGCGAGCGTCGCGACATGGGTCGTTTTCGTGCGCCGAGCTTGCGCAACATTGCTGTGACGGCACCTTACATGCACGACGGCAGCTTCGCGACACTCGGGGAAGTCATCGCGCATTACGAACGCGGCGGCCGATTGATTGCAGACGGCCCCAACGCTGGTGACGGCCGGCTTAGCCCGTTCAAGTCCGAATTCCTGCGCGGGTTCGAGTTGACGGCCGAAGAACGTATGGACCTGCTGGCGTTCCTGCATGCCTTGACCGACACATCGGTGATGCAGAACCCGGTGTTGTCGAATCCCTTCGCGACACCGTAATAATTTGCGTCTTCTAGCGAGACTTCGCAGCAACCTTTCTTCTGGTCTTCTTTTTGCCAGCGCTTTGCGCGGCAATTTCCTGCTCGGCCAGAAGCCAGTCGGCCAGTTCGTAGCCGGGTTCAAAGTTACGCCGCTCGGCGGCAAAGTAAGCCGCCTCCGCGATCATCGCCGCTCGGTTGTCTGCCTTCACCACGGCTGTGGATTTTGTTGCCATCTGTAGTCACTCCTCGGTTAGTCACAATCACGGCCAACCATCGCCTCAACCAACCATCAGCAATATTTGTGCCAGCGACGGTCCGGATGCATTTTGCCAGTGCACGGACCAGCACCAGCCGAATATTGCGGCATGATTGTTACAATTTGGCGCATGTTCCCCCGAAGATGTTCCAAAACGGTGCAGCCGGGCGAAGCAGGGGCTTTGCTTGTTCAGTCCCGGTCCTGAAGATGCTGGTCGCCGTAAGGAGAAACCCGGCCGGCGATCAGTGATCGAGGTAGAGGTAGTTCTGCCAGCTCGACATGCGCAGCAAAATTTTGCGCATGATTGCTACGTGCGAAAAGCTGTCGGAATAAACGGCAACCTGTGCCTGCGATCCGATCGGCAAGCCGAATTCGCTCATGTCATCCGTGATCTCGATGATCACCGGGATGCGGCCAACTTGTCGAAATGCTTCTGCAGTGCCAATCAGGGTACCACCGGTCTGTAGCTGGCCTTCGGCAAGGCTCGGCAGCACCCGGGTTACCTTACCGCGAAATACGCGACCGGGAATGCTGGGATACACGATTTCTGCATCGAATCCTGCTCTGAGACGCAAGCCGGAGTTCTGCCGGAAAGCTGCTATCAGTGGCGTCTGTTCATCATGAGTGAAGACCATGACCGGTCGCAGCGGCAGATTGGCTGCCATCATGCCGGGACGCAACATCAGCTGGCTAACGTAGCCACTGGTGGGTGCGCGCACCACGGTGCGTTCCAGGTCATAACGCGCCTGTTCCAGCTCCGCCTGCAGCCGCGCCACATCCGGATTCTCACCGTCGATCGACGACTCGAAAGCCAGTTGCGCCCGCTCCAGGTCGGCGTTGGCACGCTCTACCGCAGCTTGGTCGGCAAGAAAAAGCTGGCGCCGGTTGTCCAGGTCCAACTCGCTGAATGCGCCGCTTGCAAATCCCTTCTCATAACGCCGGAATACGCCTTCGCTGCGATCTCGGTTGGCGATCGCTTCCACCACGCTCGCACGTGCTGACGCTACGGCGCTCTCAAGTTCCTTGACGTCTTGCGAACTGCCGGCCAACAGCGCCTGTTTCTGCCGCACCGCTGCCTCATAGGGCTTCGGGTCGATACGAAACAACACGGTGCCTTTTTCAACCAGGGTGTTCGGCTCGATCTCGACGCTGGTCACGATACCAGCCACCGCAGGGACAATGGGCGTGGTCACGTAAAACTCGCGCGCCATGTTCGAGTAAGGGTGGTTGTAGTTCATCAGCAGGACCAGGGTGCCGATCAAAACAACCCCACCCAGTGCCGCCGTCGGAACAGTCCACTTGTTCAGTGGCAACTTGAATATCTTGAATACGGCAACGCAGATGGCCGTGTAGGTCAGCAAAAGTAACAGATCCATCGTTACTCTCCCTTACCGGATTCAAGATCAACGAGGCGTGCCTCGATCGCGCTGAGTCGTGCGCCGATGGACTCGTCAGGTGATCCCGAGGTGTCGATTCCCCAGCCGCGATCCTCGCGGTACATCATCGCCCAGATCCAGAGGAACGGCCAGATCGCATGCAAGGTGAACAGGCTTACCCAGCCAGCAACGTGCAACACATCCTGGTGCGGGTGATTGCGTTTGACCGCGATCTCATAAGGAATATCGTGAATGGCAATGATCCCGTAAAACAGGATCAGCACGACCAAAATGAGAATTACCAGAGCAACATAGTCCAGCGCCATAAGTCCCCCTTAAGCTACTTCACGCCATGCATGAGTTTGTTGAAATGTGGTCAGCGTTGGCTGCCTGACTCTGGAGTGCCCCGAGAACAGTGGACACGGCCGAGCCGGCCCCCAAACCCGTCCTCCTCAACTCATCCCACGACTCGCCAACGCATGCCTCGTCCAGCGGTTGAAGATCAACAGCGTCAACACCGCCATAACCGCGCCGCCGATGAGGGTGAAGCGGGTCACCGCACCGAAGAGCTCGTAGGTGGTGGTGGTCCCGAATCGGCCACCGGCGATGCCGGCGATGAGATTGCCAAACGCAGTCCCGAGGAACCAGATCCCCATCATTTGGCCGACGAATCGCTCCGGTGAGAGTTTCGTCACCGACGACAAGCCCACGGGCGAAACGCAGAGCTCACCACAGGTATGGAGGAAATAGGCGACCACCAGCCATTGCATCCCCACCCGAGCGGTATCACCCTGGGTGTGAGCGGCACCCCACATCATCACGCCAAAACCAAGCCCGAGGATGATCATGCCGGAGGCAAACTTGGCCGGCATCGACAGGTCGCGTTTGCCGAGCTTCTGCCAGATGGCGGCAAACACCGGCGCCAACAGGATGATGAAAATGGGGTTGACCGATTGCAACCAGGTGGTCGGAACCTCGGCTATCTGGACACCGAAGAGGCTGACGGTGAAGCCCAACGAGCGATCTGTCAACCGCTCGGCAAAGAGGTTCATCGACGACGAGGCCTGCTCGAAACCCGACCAGAACACCGCGGCGCAGAGGAAGAGCACGGCGATCATCGCCACCCCCTTCCACTCCTGGCCCTCGAGTTTACCGAAGGCGAAAACGTAGATGAAATACGCGAGGAACACGCCGACAATGACGAATCCCAGTACACCGGCAAGTTGCTCGGCGGTGACCACCAGCATTCCAGAGCGAACTGCCAGGCCCGCCGCAACTGCCGCCACCAGGGCTAGTCCCATCGCGAGGTTGAAGCGCCGCAGGTCCCGTGAGCGCCCGGCGTCCCCATCGACGCCGAGAACCAGCTCGCCGTGCCCCTCGAGGTGCCGAGCGCCAAGGACGTACTGCACCAGACCCAGGATCATGCCCACCCCCGCGAGGCCAAAGCCGAGATGCCAGTTGACCTCTTCACCGAGACCGCCACACAGCAATGGCCCGGCGAAGGCGCCGATGTTGATGCCCATGTAGAAGATCGAGAAACCCGCGTCGCGCCGCGCCCCACCCTCGGTGTAGAGCATCCCGACCATGGTCGAAACGTTGGGCTTGAGCAACCCGGTACCGATCACGATCAGCAACAGGCCGACGTAGAAGCTGATGATGCTCGGAATCGCCATCGAGAAGTGGCCCGCCGCGATCACCACACCACCCCAGAACACCGCTCGCCGCGCGCCGATCAGACGATCCGCAATCCAGCCGCCCGGCAACGCCAGCAAGTAAACACCAGCGGTGTAGAGCCCGAGCACCGCGCCTGCCTTGGCCGCGGTGAAGCCGAGACCGGGATTGACTCCGGTGGCGGCGGCGGTCATGAACAGAATCAACATTGCCCGCAGGCCATAGAAGCTGAAGCGCTCCCACATTTCGGTGAAGAACAGGGTCGACAAACCCCGCGGGTGGCCAAACCACGCCTTCGTGCTCGCCAAATCGCTCATCGATACTCCTTCCGGGACAGATAGGCTCCGTATAACTCAATGGCGGCCTTCTCGCCTGAGGCATCGCCCGCATAGAACTCGTCGACGATGTACAGGACCATGGCCCGGCGCATTCCGTAATACGCGAAGCGCTCCCAGAATTCCGACATGAATAGCATCCAGAGCGGTTGCGGATGGCCAAGAACCTGCTTGAATTCGCGTGGCGGCGTACCTGGATTTATTGTTGTTGTGGTACTGCTCATGCAAATACCCCCGAAAGGCATTGACGAATCGACCGAGGATCACCGATTGTAACTACCCCCGTCAACCGCATCGCGAGATATTATGCGTAGTTTCACCGTCATGTTGATCCTCTGCTTCATCGTGTCGGCGCCGCCTCATGCTGCCGAACTGCGTACACGGAACGTCATCCTGGTCACACTGGATGGCGTGCGTACACAGGAGATCTTCAGCGGCATGGACGCGGTTGTTGCGGCGCGCTCAGCCGAGCAGGTTTACAGCGAAATCGAAACCGGGCGGGAACGGTACTGGGCCGAATCGCCCGAGGAGCGGCGCAGGCTGCTGATGCCTTTTTTCTGGGGCACACTGGCGCCCTCCGGAATGATATTTGGTGATGCCACGGCCGGCAGTGACATGCAGGTCCGTAACGCATTCAAGTTTTCCTCGCCCGGTTACGCCGAGATGCTTACTGGCGAGGCTCAAGCCGAAGTCGATGACAATGCCGCGCAGCGTTTTCCTGCGACCACCGTGCTGGAGTACGTTCAGAGCGAACTCGAACTTCCGAAGTCCGCAGTCGCGCAGATAGGCTCCTGGGATATCTTCGAGTTCCTCGCCGCGAGCAAGGACGATGTGCTGGTCACGAATGGCGGTTACGCAACATTCCCCGCCGAGTTCAGCACACCGGAAATCGATCGCCTGGTCGAACTGCGCCGTGGCGTGATGCAGCTCTGGGAGGAAAGCAGCAACGACACGCTCACTTATTACATCGCAAAGGAATACCTGCACGAGCACGAGCCACGCCTGCTGTGGCTCGGCATGAGCCAGTCGGACGACTGGGCGCACGCCGATCGCTATGATCGACTGCTCGATTACCTGCACCTGACCGACAGCTTGTTGCAGGATCTCTGGACCAGTCTTCAATCGCACCCGCAGTACCGCGGCACAACGACGCTAATTATCACAACCGATCATGGCCGCGGCCTCGGGCCCGTTGACTGGGCCGAGCACGACGAGCCCATTCCGGGCAGCGAAGACATCTGGCTGGCGATTATTGGACCCGACACGCCGCCACTGGGTACAAGAGTACCGGCCGGCACCGTCTATCAGGCCGACATTGCCGCGACCATCGTGACCTTGTTCGGCCTCGACCCCACGAAATTCAACCCGAACGCAGGGCCCGTACTGCCGGCCGTCATTGTCACGCAGGAGTAAAGGAAAACTCTATGCATGCAGTAGCAATCGTAGTACTGGGACTCGTTCTGTTGATTGGCGGTGGCGCGGCGATGGTGCACGGCGCGTCCCAGGCCGCCATCAAACTTGGCTGGTCGCCGATGCTGATCGGCCTGACCATCGTCGGCTTCGGCACCAGCGCACCGGAACTTATCGTCAGCCTCGTGGCCGCGGCCCAGGGCATGTCCGAGATCGTGTTTGGTAACGTTATCGGCTCGAACATCTGCAACATCGGCCTGGTTCTGGGGCTCGCGGCCCTGCTTTCGCCGCTGGAGATCCATGGCCAGCTGGTGCGGCGTGAGCTGCCATTGTTGTTGCTCGGCTCTGCCGCCATCCTGTTCATGGCACTGGACGAGTTCCTGTTCTCGGTCGCACCGCGGATTAACGCCATCGAATCGATCATCCTGCTGCTGCTGTTTGCGGGCTTCCTGTACCTGAGCGCGATCAGCCTGCGCGATACCAGACGATCCGAGTGCGGCTTGCGCAGCGACATCGAGCACAGTCACATCATGAGTAGCGAAGCACCCAGCAAGTACTGGTGGCTGACACTCGCAGCGGGCTTCGCACTGCTTTTTATCGGCGGCAAGGTAACTGTCGATGGCAGCGTGGCACTGGCCGAACTGTTGGGAGTGTCCAGCGCAATTATTGGGTTATTTGTCGTCGCGGTGGGGACCAGCTTGCCGGAACTCGTGACCTCGGCGGTCGCGGCAATGCGTGGCGAATCCGATCTTGCGGTTGGCAATGTGGTCGGCTCGAATATTTTTAATGGATTGTTCGTGTTACCGGCGAGCGGCCTGATCAGCAACATCGACGTTCCGGTTGGCGGCGTTGTCGATGTGCTCGTGTCGATGGCTTTTGCAATCCTGCTTGTCAGCGTTTTCTATCTCTGCAAGGCTCGTATCAACCGAGTGATGGGCGTTATGTTTTTGCTCTGCTACGCGCTGTACGCGGTCATTCGACTAGGGTGAGACCAACCGCATCAGCTCCGCGCAGATAATGCCGCCGTACGTGCCAAGCGCGTAGCCGAGCACTGCCAGCAACACGCCGACCGGCGCCAGCGCCGGATGGAATGCGGCCGCGACCACCGGCGCCGATGCCGCCGCTCCGACATTCGCCTGGCTGCCGACAGCAACGAAAAAGAACGGCGCCCGAATCAGTTTTGCCACGGTAATCAGCAGAACCACATGAACCAGCATCCAGATGATACCCACCAGGAACAGCAGTGGCGCATCCGCGATCTGGAATACGTCCATGCGTGTACCGATGATGGCGACCAACAGGAAAATAAACACACTGCCGATCTTGGACGCGCCCGCGCCCTCGAGGCTTCGGAACCTCGTGAAGCTCAGCGACATCCCGATGGTGGTGGCCGTGACGACGATCCAGAAAAAGCCGCTCATGAGAATCGTATCCTGAAGTGCCGCGTACTGGCCGAAAAACCCGGTTAACAACTCGGCAACAAGGTGCGACAACCCCACCGCACCAAAGGCCACCGCCGCGATCATCATGAAGTCGACCAAGGCGCTGGTCCGCTCGTTCTCGGAGGTATAGGTTTCCATTGCGTCCCGCAGCCGGTCGATCGCTGACGTATCTGCCGCCAGCCATTTATCGATCCGCCTGGGGTTGCCCGCACCATAGAGCAGAAAGGCCATCCAGATATTCGCCACCACGACGTCGATGGCGACCATCGCCGCGAAACGCTCGGGATTGTAGCCATAGACTTCGAGCATCGCGGTCTGGTTGGCGCCACCACCGATCCAGCTGCCGGCCAGCGTCGCAAACCCACGCCAGGCCGCATTCATACCCTCGCCGCCGACGGTTTCGGGACTGAATAACGATACGATCAGAATCGCGATCGGTCCGCCGATGATGATGCCGACGGTCGCAGTGAAGAACATGATAAGCGCCTTCGGTCCAAGTCCAATAATCGCCTTGAGGTCAATGCTCAGTGTCATCAGTACAAGGCACGCCGGCAGAAAATAGTCTCTCGCCACCGGCCATAGATTCGATTGTTCACTCGAAATAAGGCCGAAGCTGTTCATCAACGAGGGCAGCAGGTAACAAAGCAGGATCGCCGGAACGAAGGTGTAAAACGTCGCCCAGCGACCACCGAGACTGCGCGTATAGAACACCAATCCGAGCACGGTAACCAGCAACCCAAATACGATTGCATCGTTAGTAATTATTGGTGAGTGCATCTAGTTTCGAAATCCTCGATCCCGCATTAGCGCGTCAATTTCGGCGTCGCGACCGCGGAAGGCTC
>CAZHLE010000003.1:42165-53983 GCA_964533065.1 uncultured Woeseiaceae bacterium
AGGCTCGGTAGGCTTCGGCAGGATCGACGGCGTTGCGCACGGCGAATAGATTGTCCACCAGGCGCTTTGCGACGACCTTATCATAGAAGCCACCCGGCGCTTCCCGAAAGGCCTCGGCTGCATCGGCGGTCAGCACGTCGGCCCAAAGGTAGCCATAGTATCCGGCCGCATAGCTTTCGCCGGAAAAAATGTGCCCGAAATGCGGGCTGCGATGTCGCATGACGATTTCCGCCGGCATACCGAGTTCCGCCAGTGTCTGCCGTTCGAATGCGTCCGGATCCAGGCCTTCCGGATCGCTCATGTGAAAACGCAGGTCGACCAGCGCGGAGGCAAGATACTCTGCCGTGTCAAAACCTTTCTTGAAGGTCGCCGCATTCCTGATCTTCTGTACCAGCGCCGCCGGCATCGGCGCCCCGGTTTCGACATGTCGCAGGTAGTTGTTGATAACCTCGTCGGTCATGAGCCATCGCTCGAGCAATTGCGACTGGAACTCCGTGTAGTCGCGCACACCACTATTGAGTGTCGGATAAACAACATTCGACGACAGGCTGTGCAAGGCATGGCCGAACTCATGAAAAAAGGTTTCCGCGTCATCCCAGGAAATCAATACCGGTTTGCCTTCTTCGCCCTTCACGAAATTCGAGTTGTTGCTAACCAGCGGCGTGCGCTTGCCGTCATGGGTTGCATGACTTCGATAGCTGGTGGCCCATGCGCCCGAGCGCTTGCCTGGCCGCGCGAACGCATCGAGGTACCAGAGGCCGACGTGCTCTCCGCTGGACTTGTCAATAACTTCCCAGACATGCACGTCGGGATGCCAGACCGGCACTGACGCTTCCAGCACCGGTGCAAAGCGAAAGTTGAACAGCTTGCCGGCAACAAAGAACATGGCCTCGCGCAATTGATCGAGCTGCAGGTGCTGTTTCACCTCGTCGGAATCAAGTGCATAGCGCTCAAGGCGAAGTTTCTCCATGTAGTAGCGGTAATCCCAGGGCTCGATCGTGATACCGGCGCCGCTTGCGTCGGCGATGGCCTGCATGTCGGCAACTTCTTCGCGCACGCGACCAATGGCAGCCGGCCAGACCTTCTCCATTAACGCCAGCGCACGATCGGGCGTTTTCGCCATGCGGTTCTGGATCTGCCATGCCGCAAAGTTGTCATAGCCCAGCAGTTTGGCTCGTTCGTGACGCAGCTGCACAATCTCGGCAATGATCGCGTTATTGGCGTGTGCATCGCCGTTATCGCCGCGATTATAAAAAGTGCGCCAGACGTGTTCGCGCAACTCGCGCTGATCAGAGAAAGTGAGAAACGGATCGACCGACGAGCGTGTATTGGTGACCGCGAATTTTTCCGGCTGTCCGCGATCGGCAGCAGCAGCTGCTGCGGCCGCGATAAAGGAAGCAGGCAACCCGCCGAGCTGCACGGCGTCGAGATAAGTGACATAGCCTTCTTCGTCGGCCAGTAAATTGCTCGCGAATTTTGTTTGTAACGAGGCGAGTTGTTGATTTATTTTCGCATAGCGATCTTTCGCGGCGCCCTTGAGTGTCGCACCGCCGCTCGCGAAACGGTCATAGGTGAGCCATATGAGGCGCTGTTGATCGGGCGAAAGTAACTTGCTCGCGTCACTTTCATAAACAGTCTTGATGCGCTGGAACAGTGCGTCGTTCTGGATGATCTTTGAATCGAACTCCGCGAGTTTCGGCGCCATTTCCTGCTGTATCGCGCGAAACTCGGGCGTCGACATGTTCGAACTCCAGATGCCTCGATAGACGAGTACACGATCGAGCTCCTTGCCACTGCGCTCGAACTCGACGACAGTGTTCTCGAAATCCGGTGGCGCGGGGTTACGGGTGATTGCGTCAATTTCGGCGAGCTTGCGCGCCATGCCGGCTTCGAGAGCCGGCTTCAGATCCGAAACCTGCATCGCGTCGAATCGCGGCACACCGCCGTACGGACCTGTGAATTCGGATAACAACACGTTGCTCGATTTACCGCAGCCGGACCCCAGGACGACCAGAATGCAACACAGAATGACGGTCGCCCACCGCAAGTTCAACATCGTTTTTCCTTGCCGTCATCCGGGCAATAGATGTCCTGCAGCAAATGCACGACCCGGTCCGCTGGTCCCGGAGCCAGTGAGTAGAATATCGCCTGGGACTGGCGCCGGGTTTCCACCAGCCCCTGCTCGCGGAGCCTGGCGAGTTGCTGCGACAGCGCCGACTGGCTCAGCGGAATGACAGCGTTCAGTTCGCTGACCGAGTGCTCGCGTTCCGCCAGCGTGCAAAGGATCATCAACCGGCTCTCATTGCCCAGGGCTTTCATGAGATTCGCCGCCTCCGCCGCGTGCATTTGCATCTGCTGCAGGTGGGAATCCTTAACTCGTTGTTTGTGCATACGTTTTCTTGGTGATCGTCGTTGAAGCCGAAAAACCCGTGCCGCCCGCCGGTTTTCCGCAATGGCGACTGCCGGCCAATATAGTGGATATTACATTAGAAGTCTATTATTTATGCTTTACTAATTTAGTTAACTGTAATATATTGCCGCCGCGATACGAATTCACAAATCCGGGGACGATTCTCAATGAAGAAACAGGCCATACAGATTGCGACCAAAAGACCAAAACTCATCTTTGCGCTGGTGTTGTCGGCCGTCGTCCTGCTCGGCGCATTGATCACCCACATACAGATCGATACCGATCCCGAGAACATGCTGCCGCCGACGCAGGCCGATCGTGTGTTCCACAACACGGTGGAAGATCGCTTTACCTTGTATGACGCCATCGTCATTGGCATGGTGAATGAGAAGGACCCGAACGGCATTTACAACGTTGCATCGCTGACGGCGTTACACGGTCTGACGCAGTCGATCATGGCGCTCGATGGTGTCATTGCACCGGACCTGATGTCGCTCGCCGTTACCGACAACATCGAACAACAAGGCCCGGGCACAATTCGTTTCGAGTGGATGATGCGCGATGCGCCTGCAACGATGAACGCGGCGCTCGAAATCCGCGACAAGGTCCGCCGCCTGCCGTTGCTGCTCGACACGCTGGTATCGGGAGATGGGAAAGCCGCGGCAATCTATGTGCCTATTGCCAGCAAGGACCTGAGCTACCCGTTGTCGATTGAGATTCAGGCGCTGATTGACAAGATCGATAGTGATGATGCGTTTCATATAACCGGCCTGCCGGTCGCCGAGGATACTTTCGGTCACGACATGTTCCTGCAGATGGGCATCTCGGCGCCGCTCGCCGGCCTGATGATCTTCTTGCTCATGTTCTACTTCTTTCGCAGCGTGCCACTGGTCGTGGTGCCGATGCTTGTGGCGCTGGCGACCATCATCATGACCATGGGCCTGATGATCGGCATGGGCTTTACCGTACACATCATGAGTTCGATGATCCCGATATTCCTGATGCCGATTGCCGTGGTTGACTCGGTTCACATCATGTCCGACTTTGCCGACCGTTACCGGCCCGGCGACAACGCCAGGCAGTTGATCAGCGACGTTGTCGATCACCTGTTCACGCCGATGCTATTCACGTCGCTAACCTCGGCCGTCGGCTTCCTGTCACTGCTCCTGACCCCTATTCCACCGGTGCAGATCTTTGGTGCCTTCGTCGCTTTCGGCATCCTGCTTGCGTTTGTGCTGACGATCATGCTCATTCCGGCCTACGTCGTGCGCATGAACCCGGCCGCGTTGGAAAAGCTCGCCCTGCGATCCAAAACGCCGCACAGCGATACGGCACTTGCTCGGATGCTGCGGCGCGGTGGCCGATTTGCCGTCCGGCGCGCCAGGCTGGTTACCGGCATCTCCCTGATGCTGGTCGCGATCAGTGTCGCTGGTGTTTATCGCATCGAAATCAATGACAACCCGGTTCGCTGGTTCAAGGCGAATCATGCGATTCGGGTCGCCGATGACGTTCTCAACGATCACTTTGCAGGAACCTACGATGCATTTCTCGTGCTCACACATCAAGACCCTGCTGCGCTGCCTGAATTCGTTGCGGCTGCCGAGGCATTGCTATCGGATGTGGAAAGATCGCAGGCAGACCCTCTGCGGAAGTTACTGCATGGCAGCAGCGATGGAGCTGGCGATTATTTTGGCACCCTGATCGCTGCGATAGACGATGCCCTGTTTGACGCTGACAGCGCATCCATCGATGCGCTCGAGAAGCTGATGGCGCTGGCCGAGGCTGCAGAGCACGAGTCGAAGTACTTCCAGCGACCGGATATCCTGCAAGGCATCGCGGATATTCAGCTCGCCCTGGGCGACACCGGCCTGGTCGGGAAAACCAACGCATTACCCGATGTCGTAAAAGTTGTAAGCCGCGAGCTGCAGGGTGGCGGTAACGATGAGTATCGTATTCCGGCAACCGCTGTAGCTGTTGCGCAAACCTTGTTGCAGTATCAGTCCTCGCACCGGCCACAGGACCTGTGGCATATGGTTACGCCCGATTTTTCATCCACGGCGATCTGGCTGCAGCTTAAGAGCGGCGACAACAACGACATGAGCGAGGTCGTCGAGTCTCTCGATAATTACCTCGCGGCTAATCCACTACCCGTGAACGTCGAAGCCCGTTGGGCGGGCAAGACCTTCATCAATGTTGTCTGGCAGGACACTATGGTGAGCGGCATGCTGAAGAGCCTGCTGGGTGCCTTCGCGTTCGTGTTCGTGATGATGGCATTGTTGTTTCGTAATCCCCGCCTGGGCCTGCTGGCCATGGTGCCGCTGTCGGTTACGATCCTTGGCGCCTACGGTCTCATTGGCTGGCTCGGTAAGGATTACGACATGCCGATCGCCGTACTTTCGTCGCTAACGCTGGGGCTTTCGGTCGACTTCGCTATCCATTTCATTCAGCGCACGCGCGAGTTCCTGCGGAGCAGCAACTCGTTTGAATTCGCGCAGCAGAAAATGTTCGAGGAGCCGGCACGTGCGATCGCGAGAAATGCGATCGTCATCGCCATCGGGTTCACACCCTTGTTTTTCGCACCGCTCGTGCCCTACATCACGGTAGGGGCATTCATGGCTGGCATCATGACCGTGTCCGGCCTTGCCACCTTGTTCCTGTTACCCGCACTGATATCGCTCGCCGGCCCCTGGCTGTTTCCCAACATCGGGAAACGCGGGGCGTTTGCCGAGACCGCTACTGAGGAGATTCGCTGATGCGCCACATACTGATATCGACGCTCGCCGCCGTTGCCCTGACACCGCTTGTACACGCCGAAACACTGGATAATGCCGACGAGGTCGTGGCGCGCGCCAATCTCGCCGCCTACTACGCTGGCGCCGATGGACGGTCGGAAGTTCGTATGATCATCAGCGACGCCCAAGGGCGCGAGCAGCGCCGGCAGTTTTCCGTGCTGCGGCGGGATGTCGAAGATGGGGGTGACCAGAGTTTCCTGGTCGTGTTCAGCCAGCCCTCGGATGTACGTGACACGGTATTCCTCGTTGACAAGCATATCGATCGGGACGACGACCGCTGGCTGTATCTGCCCGGGCTCGATCTCGTGAAACGAATTTCTGCGGGCGACAAGCGCACCAGTTTCGTCGGCGCGCACTACTTCTATGAAGACGTGTCCGGCAGGCGGCCTTCCGAGGACAGCCATGAGTTCGTTGAAACAACATCCGATTCTTATGTTCTGAAGCACGTCCCCCTCGACCCACAGAGCGTGGAATTTGCAAGCTACGTCACCTGGATCGACCGCAATTCCTTTTTGCCGACCAAAATTGAGTATACGAATGCGGCCGGCGATGTTTACCGGCGTGTCGAGGTTATCGAAGTGACTGACATCGACGGACACCCGACGGTGACGGCCAGTCGGGTCTCGGATTTGTTATCCGGCGGCAAGACCGACATGCAGTTTCGGCATATCGCCTATGACGTTGGCATACCGGCTGAGGTATTTACCGAGCGCTCGTTGCGCAGCCCTCCCCGCGAATGGCTGCAGCGGCCCACCGACTAGGACGCAGCAAGCTCATGCGCTTATGGTTACTGCTACTGTTCTTGCCGGCCCTCGCATTTGCGCAGGAAGACCTGTGGGACGACGATGACTGGGGTGACGAGGAGGAAACTCGCAGCTGGAGTGGCTTTCTCGAAGGCGCTTTCGGTACGCGCTTTGACGAGGACGCCCTGATCCGGAATCGCAATACGCTCGAGGACCTGCGCTTGCGGGTCGAATCGAAGTGGCAGCCCGGCGAGGCCACGCTCAGCCTCAAGGCCGACGCCGGCTACGATGGCATCGAGGACGACTGGATTCTCGACGCGCGAGAGCTGACGGTCGCCTTCGCCATCGGCAGTACCGACGTCAGGATCGGGCGGCAAGTACAGACCTGGGGAACAGGTGACCTGGTATTCCTCAATGACCTTTTTCCCAAGGACTTCGTGTCGTTCTTTGCCGGCCGCGACGACGATTATCTCAAGGCGCCGAGCGACGCGATTCGCATCACGCGTTACTCCCCGGTCGTCGGCATCGATCTGTCATGGACGCCGATCTTCGAACCCGACGTCTACCTGACTGGCGAACGATTCTCGTTTTTCTCACCACTCGCTGGCAGCAACATCGCACCAAATCCACCGCTGGCCGCGCCCGAACCCGAACATTCCTTCTCCAACGGCGAGGTCGCACTGCGCCTGTTTCGAACGGTCGCCGGCCGCGAATACGCGCTGTATGCATTCCGCGGCTTTTTTAAACAACCCGTGTTTGCGCCGCTGAGCTCCATCGGTGCCAGTCTCCG
Source organism: uncultured Woeseiaceae bacterium (assembly GCA_964533065.1). Taxonomy (GTDB): domain Bacteria; phylum Pseudomonadota; class Gammaproteobacteria; order Steroidobacterales; family Woeseiaceae; genus UBA1847. Next base: position 48,901 of record CAZHLE010000003.1, read on the forward strand.
CCAGCCGCTGGGGCGCGGCCTGTTCAACGCAGAGATGGTTTACTACGATTCCCGCGATGATGGCAATGGCAGCGACCCGCTGCTGCCGAACGACCAGCTGCGCTTCCTGCTGGGCTACGAGTGGGAAGCCCGCCCGCGATTCACCGTCGGGGTGCAATATTATCTCGAGAAGACGCTGGACTATGACGCGCTGCTCGACAGTACGCCGCGGCCGCAATATGCGCCCGACGAGTACCGGCAGCTGCTGACCAATCGCCTGACCTACCGCACGGGCCGCGACCGCTTCACCTGGTCGTTGTTCACGTTCTACTCGCCCAGCGATCACGACGCCTATGTTCGACCCGTGTTCACCTACCGGTACAGCGATGCCTGGTCAATCACGGCCGGGGCGAATATTTTCGGTGGCCGTGACCCGCATACATTTTTCAACCAGCTGCAAGACGCGAGCAACGCTTACGTGCGCGTCCGATACAACTACTAAGGAGATCGAAAATGCAAAAGAAAATGTCGCTCGAGCGCGCCGTCGAGGCATTCGCCGGATTCATGGTGCTGCTGTCCGTGGTGCTGACTTACTTCGTGCACCCGGGGTTTGTCTGGCTGACCGTGTTTGTCGGCGTGAACCTGTTTCAGCAAGCCTTTACCGGCTTCTGTCCGGCGGCGATCGTCTTGCAGAAGGCGTTCGGCTTCAAATCCTGCGCTCAATTGCCTGCTGCATAGACAATGACGCCATCCATCATGGTCATGAGCACCGCGGTCTTGTGAATGGTGAAAGGATCGATCTCGAATATGTTCTGGTCGAGCACGACGAGGTCGGCTTTTTTGCCAACTTCGATCGAGCCGATCTCGTCTTCCCTGTGTAGCTGGTAGGCGGCGCCCAGCGTAAAGCCACGCACGAGGCTCGCAATGCTCAGGCGCTCGGAGGCGCGTGGTTGTACCGGCGAGTCGGGCTCGCCCGGGTACTGGCGCGTGTGCCCGAGCTCGATCTGTACCAGCGGCGACAAGCCCAATACGCCGGCACCACTGGCCGGAAAATCGCTGCCAAAAGCGAGCCGGCCACCGGCGTCCTCGATGCTCTTGAAGCGAAAATAGCGCTGGAACTGATCCTCGCTGATGAATTCCTTGCCAAACGTATCGTACGTCGCCCAGAGCGGCGTGCTCTGTGCTGTTACATCGAGCTCGCCGAAGCGCGGTACGTCCTGGTCGGCCACGACCTGGATATGGGTGAGCGTGTAGCGGCTCTCGCTGTCCGGCGCGATCTTTCGCACGGCCTCGATTGCATTCAGTGATTCATGCACGGCGCGCTCGCCCAATGCATGAATGTGTACGTCGATATCGCGATCCGCAGCGCCCGAGATCATCTTGACCAGCTCGGCCTCGCTGAACACGGTTGATCCGGCATTGCCCGGTTCGATCCCTTCGCCACGATAGTCTTCGAACATCGCCGCGGTGCGCCCCTCGATGGTGCCGTCATTCAGGATCTTCAGCGTGTTGTAGTGATAGTTGCTGCCGCGCACCGATTGCCGCATGGCATCAACCGATTCCACGGCGGTCGGAATCTGCTCCGGGTTGAGAGCGAACATCGAGCCAATGATGCGCACTGTCAGCTCACCGCGCGCCTCAAGCCCTGCGAGCACCGCGTTGATGTCCTCGGCGCCGGCATTGAATGCACCCGCATCGAAAACCGACGTCACGCCATACTGGTTCAGCAGGTCGATGATCAGTGCCGTGCCCTCGGCAACGACCTCGGCCGTTGCCACCTCAAGCTCCGCCGCGGCTTTTGTTGCTGTGCCTTCCAGCAGGAAACCGGTCGCATCGCCATTGGCATCACGCTTGTAATAGCTGAAGCCCGGCTCCGGGTCCGGCGTATCGCGCGTGATGTTTAAGCGCTTTAAGGTCACGCTGTTGGCCCAGGCCGAATGCAGGCCCTCATCCATGATCAGTACCGGCCGATCGGGCACGACGGCGTCCAGTAACTCGCGCGTCGGGCCATCGGCACCAAAAGCTGACGCCATGAAACCATAGCCAAACACGACCTCCTTGCCCGGGTTGGCTGCTGCATAGTCGGCAATCGCTTGTACCCATCCTTCGATGTTGCCTCCCTCGGTCTGCAGCGACAAGGCCGTTGCCAGCCCTGCCTCGTCAATGGGATGCAGGTGCGAGTCGATGAAACCCGGCAGCAGCAGCTTGCCGCCGAGGTCGATTCGCTCAGTGGCGTCACCGATAAAAGCGCCCGCACCTTGCTTGTCACCGACATAAACGATGCAATCGTCGCGCACCGCAACGGCCTCGGCCCAGGGCCTGGTCGTGTCGAGGGTATATACCTTGCCATTAAGGAAAACGACACTGGCCACAGCGGCCTCATCCGGTGCTTGCGAACACCCGGCAAATCCGATGATTGTTATCGCCAGGAGTGCAGCAAGTCTCATGATTGGTCCTTTTCGAATGGGCGTGGCAATTAGCAGCCGCGACAGGCAATTCGTTACCGTGGCATGGTACCAATTCACACTTCGAGATTTCCCGGCATCGGCAATTTTGCCGCTTTGCTATCCTTGGCGGATGTTTTTGAGCGAATCGCTTCCCCGGAGTCTGACGTGACCGTCCTTGTCACCGGCGGTGCGGGATTCATTGGTGCGAACTTCGTGCTCGAGTGGCTGGCTGGCAGTGATGAGACCATCGTCAACATCGACAAGCTGACCTACGCCGGCAACCTCAAGAGCCTCGCAAGCGTGCTCGATGATCCGCGACACGTCTTCGCACACGTCGATATAGCTGATTCGGATGCCGTCAGAAAGCTTCTGGATCAGCACCGGCCGCGAGCAATCGTCCATTTCGCGGCGGAAAGTCACGTGGATCGATCCATTCATGGCCCCGACGATTTCGTCCACACCAATGTGGTCGGCACCTTCCATTTGCTGCAGGAGGCACGCCGGTACTACGTGGCGGCTCCTGCCGCCCAGCGCGAGGAGTTTCGCTTCGTCAATGTATCGACCGATGAGGTCTACGGCTCACTCGGTCCCGATGATGCCCCGTTTTGCGAATCCCATGCGTACCAGCCAAACAGCCCGTATTCAGCGTCAAAGGCAGCCGCCGATCATCTCTCGCGCTCGTTCTTTCATACCTATGGTCTGCCGGTCATAACCACCAACTGCTCGAACAATTACGGCCCGCTGCAGTTCCCGGAAAAGCTGATCCCGCTGATGCTGCTCAACGCGCTGCGGAAAAAGCCGCTGCCGATTTACGGCGACGGGCTGAACGTGCGTGACTGGCTCTATGTTGCGGACCACTGTGCGGCGCTCCGCGCCGTGCTCGAACGCGGCCGCCCTGGCGAGACCTATAATATCGGCGGTGGCGCGGAAATGACAAATATCCGGTTGGTAGAAGATTTGTGCGGACTGCTCGACGAACTCGCTCCCGGCACACACAATGAGGCACATCGCTCGTTGATTTCCTACGTCAAGGATCGGCCAGGTCACGACCGGCGCTACGCGATCGACTCGAGCAAAATCCAGCGCGAACTCGGCTGGAAACCGAGCGAGTCCTTCGGCAGCGGACTGCGCAAGACAGTTGTCTGGTACCGGCAAAACCAGAACTGGATTAGCGACATCGAAAGCGGCGATTATCGGCACTGGATCGAGGCAAATTACGGAAACAGGGCAAAGCAACGATGAAAGGAATAATTCTTGCGGGCGGATCCGGAAATCGCCTGTACCCGATGACCCGGGTCATCTCCAAGCAGCTCTTGCCCGTCTACGACAAGCCGATGATTTATTACCCGCTGTCGATCCTGCTATTGGCCGGGATCGACGACATCCTGATCATATCGACGCCCCAGGACACACCGCGATTTGAAGCCTTGCTCGGCGATGGGTCGCGACTCGGGATTAACTTGTCGTATGCCGTTCAGGAAAAACCCGAGGGCCTGGCGCAGGCATTTATCATTGCCGAGGAGTTCCTCGACGGGCAACCCTCGGCCCTGATTCTCGGCGACAACATTTTCTATGGCACGGACCTGCAGGTGAAACTGAAGAACGCCATCGCACGAACCGAGGGTGCCACCATTTTTGCCTACCCGGTGCGCGACCCGGAACGTTATGGCGTCGTCGAGATCGACGCGAACGAACAGGCTGTCAGCATCGAAGAAAAGCCGGCGAAGCCAAAATCGCGCCTGGCGGTTACCGGGCTGTACGTCGTCGACGCCGACGCGCCGGAGATTGCCCGGTCGCTGCGCCCCTCAGCGCGAGGTGAACTCGAGATTACTGACCTGAACAAGGTCTACCTGCAACGCAAACAGCTGCACGTGGAGCTGTTTGGTCGCGGCACCGCGTGGCTCGATACGGGCACACAGGGTTCCCTGCTGGCGGCATCAAACTTTGTCGAGACCATCGAGGAGCGACAGGGGCTGAAAATATGTTGCCCCGAAGAAATCGCTTATCGCCAGGGCTTCATCTCAGCAGCAGAACTCAAAGTTCTGGCGGGCGAGCTCGCCGGCAGCGACTACGGCAACTACCTGCTCGACGTCGTCGGCAATGGCTAAGCAACCCGATAAGTTCATCGTTTTCGGCGCGCCTGATATCCAGCAGGCAGAGATCGACGAGGTCGTCGACAGTCTCGCCGCCGGCTGGCTCGGCACTGGCCCGAAAGTGAAACGATTTGAGCAGGATTTTGCCGCTTACCAGGGTGTTGCACCGAACCGCGTCGCTGCATTGAATTCCTGCACGGCCGCATTGCACGTCAGTTTGCTCGCCGCGGGTGTTCAGCCAGGCGATGAAGTCATTACGACGGCCATGACGTTTTGTGCGACCGTGAACGCCGCCATCCATGCCGGCGCGACGCCAGTGCTGGTCGACATTGACCCCACTACGCTGAACATGGACCCGGAACTCATTGAGCGGAGCATCACCGAGCGCACCATCTCGCCCAGCGGCAAGCGCGTCGCGGTCAGCGCTCGCGGCGACATCTGGTCGCTTCCAGCGGAGCATGGATCGCCGCGGAACGCCACTCGAACCAGCGGCGTCTTCGAGCGCTCCCCCTCCTGGAGCCCGCTCAGATCGAAGGCCAGCCGATCACTGAGCTGCTGGAACTT
>CAZHLE010000004.1:0-19180 GCA_964533065.1 uncultured Woeseiaceae bacterium
TGTAACTCGAAGCTGAGCGCGAAATCGGCACCCTTCTCGGTGGCAATAACCGTGAGGATGTTGGAGCCGATCTCAACGACATCGCCGACGGCGAGGCGTGCATCGCTTTGCGAGCGGCCGTTGACGGTAACGCCGGACAGTGTGCCGGTAGTGATGCGTGCACCGCCGGCCTCGAGCTCGATTCTTGCATGTTGCAGGCGAACGCGTTTGTCGCGCAGGTGCAGAGTCTGATCCGTTGCGCGGCCAATCGTGATCGCAGCAGCAGCGACGATCTTGTCGTTGTACTCGATGCCGCCGGCGGCATTTCGGGTCATAAACCGGATCAGGAACTTCACTTGGGTCACCAATACACGAACACAGTCACGATGTGCGCGACCGTGGCTACCAGCAAGCCGGCCGTCAGCGGTACATGCAGATACAGCCACAATTCCATCGTCGCCTGCAGCCGCAGGTCCTCGCGAATCTGGCGCAGCAGCTTGCGCTTGTTGCGCAGCAGTGCGGAAAGCTCGCCTATCCTGGCCGCCGATTCAGCGTCACTGGCGCGCGATTGTTGTTCTGCCAGCCAGTCCAGCGCTGCTTCCTGTCCCGCATTCGCTACCGCGCTGGTCTGGGCCTGCCCGGGCAGCACGATAGTCGAGCCGTCGGCACCGCGAAAGCGTGTCCACAAAGAGCCACCCAGTTGTGTGCGGCTCGCGCCACTTTGCACGAGCGCGCCGAAAGCCGCTGGCAACGCGGCCGCGATGCGGCTGCTGCGCGCATCGAGGTCTTCGAGCTGCAAAAACAGTTCCGGGCGGCTTGCGCCACCGCGATTGCTGCTGACGCGCTCCGGATACTTGAGATAGATAACAACGCCGTACAGGCCGCTCAAAATCACCAGCAGCAGTAAAACGAATGCCAGCGTATGAATGTTGCCGCCCAGTTGAAAACCGGCATGCAGCAACACCAGTACGGGCAGCGCGATGCCGAGATAGACATGCGCGGACAACCAGCCTTGTACAGTGCCGGCGGTCGAGGAATAACGCCGCTTGCGGATACCGAACCAGGTCAGCCAGAGGACCAGCAGGGCAGCCAGGGTGCCGAGCACGTAGCCGAGAAAGGTGCCGCCATTGGCCGGTTCCTGCGGGTCCTGCAGCAGGTAGGCCACTATCGATGCCGCGAGCAGAATGACAGCGAGCCAGAGATAGCGCCGGCTGCGAAACGCGAGGATGGACTCATGCATGTCAGCCGGCTCGCCTGGTCAGGTGCACGAATTCGGCCGGGCTCATGCGCAAGGCTGCTCCGGTCGGACAGGCGCGAACGCACGCGGGGCCACCGGACAGGTCCTTGCACATGTCGCATTTGACCGCCTTCTTTATGCCGCCATTGGTCGCCAGAGGTTGTCGCTCGCCCGGCCCGGGGCCTCTGCCGGCCAGCAGCCAGCCGAGCAGGCCGGGCGCTGGCTCTTTTTCGCCGGCCATCTGGATCACGCCGTACGGGCAGTTGCGCTCGCAATTGCCGCAACCGATGCAGCTGTCCTGGATGTACACCTCGCCGTTGGGTGCGCGCCGGATCGCATCGGGCGGGCAGTCCTTCATGCAGTGCGGATCCTCGCAATGCCGACACGAAGTCGGCACATGCACCTGCGCGTAAGAGGGCCCGGCCGAGCGATTCAGTCGCGACGTACCGCCGTGGGTTTCGGCACAGGCCTTCTCGCAATTGTCGCAGCCGATGCACAATGATTCATCAATCAACAGCACGTCGGTGGCTTCACCGAGTCCCTGCTGCATCAGGAATGAAATCAGGTCGCCGGCTTCCGGTGCCGATTCCATGCGGGCGTTTTCGCTGAGCCGGTCCCGGACCGTATTCTGTATGCGTTCCCGCAACCCGGTTTGCGACCGCACCATTTTCTGGAACGCATCGGCGCTGAGAAACACCGATTCAGTCGCGACCGTCGCGCGGACGGTTGCGGAGCGCTTCGCCTGGCCGAGCAGCCCCATCTCGCCAATGTAGTTGCCGGCCGCTACATAAGTTGTGACGACATCCCGGCCACCGATATTGCGCGACACGGACACGGAGCCGCTGCGGATAAGATGCAGGCCGTCAGCGGCATCACCTTCACTGAATAACTCGTCGCCCGCGCTGAATTTCCTGAGTTCGGCCGTCGCCGCGACTGCTGCCACGTCTTCGATCGGCGCGTCGGGAACGAGGTTGGCGCGGAGCGTGCGAATGATGAAGTACTGGTCGATAACCCGTCGCACCTGTTCATAGGTATTCATCAGCCGTATTACGTCGCGGCGTGGCGATTCGAGCAGCACGCAATCAGACGAGGCGCGCACCGTTGCTGACCGACGCCTGCCCGACAGCAGGCTCATTTCACCAAAAAATTGCCCTTGTTCGAGGCGGATCGACCGGCCGTCATCGGTTTCAACCCTGACCTCGCCCTGCACGATCGAGATGAACGAATTCGTATAGTCGTTTTTCTGGAAAATGACGTCGCCGCTCTGTGGTGTCAGCAGGTTGCTCGCGAGTACGAGTTCACGCAGCACCAGGCCATTGATATCGGAGAACAAGGGTGCTCGGCTTCGAATAATGGCGAGCGTTTCGTCGACACTGGCGTCGAACGGCAGGCTCCGGAACTTCTGCTCAAGGATGCCGTGATCGGCCGGCTGAATGTCGTTGCCGCGGATGAACTCGACAACTTCGTAGCCCTGGTTCATCGCCTGCTTGATCAGCGGGTAGCCGCCCAGCGCGCCGATCACGTACAAGCCCGGCACGTTGGACTCGTAACGATTGCTGAGTTCCGGCAGCGTGGTCGGATCTTTTCCCGGGAATACGATGCCGCAGGACTCGACGAAAGCGCGCGGCGGGATTGCGCCGAGACGGGCGATAATGCGATTGCAGGGTACGCGCGTCTGGCCGGTCTCGGTACTGAGGATGGCCGCCGTACCGACTTCCAGAGCGCTGACGCCGGAGTTAAAGAAACAGGCAATCGAACCATCATCAATCGCACGCGTAATCAGTGCGAGGTTGCCTTCCTTCGCACGCGCAAACTCGTCGCGCCGATTGACGATGATGACCGAATTGTTACGCGCCAGCGCGATCGCGTTCTCTATCGCCGCATCACCGGCACCAACGATCATGATGGTCTCGCCATGAAACGCGTCGGGATCATCGAGCGTGTACTGCACAAAGGATGCGTCCTCGCCCGCCACGCCAAGCTTGCGCGGATTGCCCTGCATGCCGATCGCGAGCACGATGGATCTGGCCGAGAGAGTCTCGCCGTTCGCAAGCCTTACGTTGAACTGTGGCTGGCTGCCGGAAATGGCGACAACTTCTGCCGCGTAGCGCACCTTGACCTCGAGTTTGTCGAGACCCTGGCGCCAGGCACCCAGCACCGCTTCGCGGCTGCCGGCAGTGAACGGCAGATCGCTGCGCAATGGCACGACGGCAGGTTCCGCCATCACGTGTTTGCCTTTCTGGTAGCGCTGAATGGTACTCGCGTGCTCGTTTGCGCCCTCGAGCAGGACGTAGGACATGCCGCTCGCCGCCGCGTGCGCCGCCGCACTGAGCCCGGCGGGCCCGCTGCCGACGATGACCAGGTCGAAACTCACGGACTACCGAATACGGCTGCGCCTGATACCGAAGAGGAGCCTGTCATGTCCTGCAGGCTGTAGGTCAAACCCGCGCTACCCGGAAATGCGGGATCGGAGGTCGGTCCGGGCTCGGCGAAGAACCCCGAAAACACGCCGTTGCCGCCACCGATGCCATCAATCGCGACGTCGCCGTAAAAACCCTGGAACAGATGTGCGGGCAATTGCGCAGCGGAGCCGATGTTGCCGTTGCCGATGGCACTCCAGCTCGCACCGTTGATGTCGATCAGCAGCGTGCTGTCGACGCGCATGCGGGTAAAGTCGGCGAGAAATGTCGCATTGCCGAGTACGCCGACGTTGCCGAGGTTATCGGTCGGCGAGGTGGAGCCAATCAACGAATAATTCGCGACGCCGGTGATCGGCATTGCGACGGATGTGGACCAGGCAGGCCCCGCGATCCAGTGCACACTCTGGTTATCCAGGTCCTGATCGACCGACGATCCATCGCTGAGGACGATGTCGGCTGTGCCACCGGCCCAGCGACCCCAGCGCATCACGGTCATGCTGTCGGAGCCGCTTTCGACCAGGGTCGTGCTGCCGATATCGAAACCTGCCGTATCGGGACCCGTCGCCCCGGGGTAGATGTTGGCGAACCGGACCAGGTTGCCGTTGCCGTCGAGCTGATACTGGCCCGGGTCGTTATCGAGGGTGCCGCTGAAAATCGGGGCAGCGCCGCCGAGCGGTGCGGTCGAGTATGTAACCGATCGATTGGATGGATCCGGCGCGCTGCCCGGCGTCAGGTCGACCGGGTTACCGGCGTCATCCGTGCCGAGAATCGACTGTGTCGGCACAGAGATGTTGCTGCCATCGTCCTGCGTACTCGATCCCGGCGCTGTCGATGTCGGCGGTGGTGCACTCGCGTCGGCCTCGCGGCGCGGCCCGAGTTTCGAGTCGAAGCCGCTCAGCGACTCGACGTCCGATTCGAAGCGAAAATCGGAGTCGTCTATGAACACTGGCGGTACGACGTCTTGCCGCGTGGGCTGTCTGCTGTCGAATGGAATGAATGCGAACTCACCGGCGGCGACCTCGATTTCGCCTACCTCGTTGCGGAACACGATGCGGCCGTCGTCTACCATGATGTAGAGGCCCTGCGGGACGATCGTGCCCGGTGGTACTCCGGGCGCCGAGTTACAGCTGCCACAGAGCAGGACGGCGAAGTTCGTACCGCGGATGCCGAGCACACCAACCGCGGTGCGCACCTCGTAATTCTGCGGATTCTCTTTACCAATCGCGCCCGTGATGGATCGGAAGCCGCCCTTGACGAGGCTGATGACACTGCTGTCGTCGCTCGAGGACACGGCAGCCGTACCCGAGCTCGCGCCGGCATACACATACTCATCAATCACGATGCGGCTGTCGGGGCGAATCACTATCCGCGCGCCATCGCTCATCAGCAACTGCGCGCGGGATGCGCTTGCCGTTGTGATCGCATCGCTGCTTTGTACGGCATCGCCTTTTGCGAGTGCCACGGCTGGCTGCCGCTCAGCGGTAACATCGCCGCTTGCAAAGCTGACCATGCCGGCGTTCTGGGCATGGGCCGCGCTGGCGACAAGCAGTGCAAAAATCAGCAACAGGGTCGGTATGCTCTTATTCATTTCGGTGCCCATCGAATCATCAAGCCAACTTCGGTTCGGTTGTAAGTGTAAAGGTCAACATCGGAGTCGTTATCGATGTAACGCAATCGCGGCGCGAGCGTAAGGCCATCTGTAAATACGTCGCGAAACTCGAATTGCAGTAACGACGACATCTGCCGGTCCTCGCGTGCGCTGCCAAAAAACAGGCCATCGTAGTCGCTTGTCAGGCTGCCGAGTGTTGCAATCAGGAATGCGGATTCCCCCATCGGCGCCGTCAGGCCGACGCGTGCGCCTGCTTTCGAATTGCCATAGGGCGAACCATTTTCCTGTTCGCTGTCACTGCCGCCGATCGCCTCGAAGCTTAGTCGGCCGAGCGAGGCGAAGCGATACGATGCGCCGACCGTATACAGCGTGCGATTCACATCCAGCACTTCGATCGACTCGTCGTAACTCAAGGCTCCGCTGCGAATGGCGAGACTGATATCCCAGCTGCTGTTCAGGCTTCGGCCCAGCACCAGGTCGAGTCCACCATAGGACTCGTTGGACTCGCCGTCGCGCGAGGCGCCGTAGCCGTTCAACCCGGCTCGTCCGAACATGGCGCCGCGGCGCCAGTTCATGCTGACCAGGCCGCTGAGTATGGCTGCGTCGACAAACTCGGCGTCCGGATTCTCACGCACGCTGGCGCGCGCCCCGACAAACCAGCCAAACCGGACGCTGCGCGGCAGATTCCAATCGAAGCCGGCCGCCGCTTCTGCGAATATCGAATCCGTTTTCTGATTCTCGGGGTTTAGCGTAAAGCCGAGAAATTGCTCATTGTTGGTGGCGCCATTGGCATTGCTGTCGTGCCCGGTCAGCAACTCGGCATACGGCGCGAAATTGCCCGGCGGTGAAGATGGCCGCGCGTCGATGGCCTGGATATACCCGTCGATAACCCCGAGCACTTCTGCGGGCGGATTCTCGCCAAGCAGCTCGACGAATATCGGTCGTGCCTGGTCGTAGTCGCCGGCGTCGTAGAGCGCGCGTGCAAGCTCCATGCGTGCGCCGGCGAAAAGCGGTGCGCCGGCGACAGCGCGCCGCAGTCTCAGGATCGCCTCGTCCCTGCGCCCAAAGTCGAGCGCCGCTATGCCCAACAGGTAATTAAAGTAGGGATTTGCGGCGAATTCCGATTCGTAGGCGTGCAGCAATTCATAGGCGTTGGCAATTTTGCCGCTGGCCAGCAATGACTCCGCCTGCTGGTACAGGTCACGTGCATCGCCGCTGTCCGCGAGCTGCATGGTCTGTTGGGCGTGCAGTGCGGCGAAAGGCGCGATCAGCAGCAGAAGAGTCAACACCAGGTGTCGTCGGATTGTTGCAGCGGCCATCATCGTTCCTGTCGTCCTTGGTTTACTTGTTCAGGTGCTCGAAAACGCCGTCCCAGTTTGCAGCGGGTGGACTCTGTCTAAAATTGCTTACGCGATCGAGGTACACATTATATAGGAGGTTGTCCGAGTGTTGCCTCAAAGTCTTGAAGGCTGTCTCGGCATCATCCCATTGCCGCTGGCGGTATGCGGCAAGCGCTGCCGCATAAACGGCCAGTTGTTGCTGTTGCCCTGCCGAGAGCTCCGCCGTTGGTCCGATTGGTTCGTATATGGCGACCGGCTCCGATTTTCCCTTGACCCGCACGAGGTCGAGTTCGCGAAACGCGAATTCGGGGACCTGGCGGGCCGCCATGTCGTTGACGATGATGTCGACACCGTACTGTTTCGTCAGCCCCTCGAGTCGCGAGCCCAGGTTGACTGTGTCGCCCATCACGGTGTAAGCGATGCGAAATTCGGAGCCCATGTTGCCGACGTTCATCGGGCCACTCGCAATACCGACACCAACCCGGATTTTCGGCCAGCCCCTGGTGCTGAATGGCTCATCGAGTTCACGCACGACGCGCAGCATATCGAACGCCGCGAGCAAGGCGTGCCGTGCGTGCTCGGCGTCGCTGAGCGGTGCACCCCAGAAGGCCATCACGGCATCACCCATGTACTTGTCGATCGTGCCGCGGTACTTCTGGATGACGCCCGTGAACGGGGTCAGGAATTCGTTCATCATGCGCGTCAACTCGGTCGCATCGAGGCCTTCTGAAATGGTCGTGAAACTGCGAACGTCAGAGAACAATACCGACATCTCGCGGTGCTCACCCTCGAGCGAAATCTGGGCGCCGCTCGCATCGATCTCCTCGACCAGCGCCGGTGGAATGTACTGGCCGAAAATCTGCGACAGGTGGCGTTTGTTGCGCTGTTCGACAAAAAAGCCATAGGTAATCTGCAGCATCGACGCGAGCAGGATGAAGCTGAGCAGGGACGCGATCGGCACGACCAGTCCGAGCGCGCTCCACATCCAGAGGTTGCCGGCCATCGTAGCGCCCAGCATGACAACAACCAGCGCCAGCGCCGCAAACGGCCCGACTCGCGGCAGCAGCACGCCGGTGAATATTGCGATCAGCAGCAGCAGTGAAAACTCGAGGCCGTCCGACCAGGCAGGCTGCTGGCGTATCGCGCCGTCGAGCAGGCCGGCGACCAGGTTGGCGTGAGCCTCGACTCCGATATAACGCTGTCCGACCGGGGTGGAGCGCAGGTCGAGCAAACCGGCCGCGCTCGCGCCAAGCAGGGCGATTCGACCCTGCAGCAGCTCGCGAGGTGCAGCACCGCTGAGCACATCCTTCGCCGATATATACGGGAAGCTTTCCTGCGGGCCGCGAAAGGGAATGTAGACGGCGACCTGTTCATTGACCGGTATGCGCCGTTCACCGAGCGTCAGGGCCTCGAGTTCAACGCCGCTCATGCGCCCGTCCCTTGTTGTGGCAAACACCAGGCCGATGTCGGGCATACCGAGTGCCACGCGGGCGACTGCGAGTGCGAGCGACGGGTAAAGGTCACCCTGGTAGCGCTGCAGCAGCGGGGCACGCCGGAACACACCGTCGGCATCGATAATCGGCGCATCAAAAAAACCACCGCCGATCGCATTCTGCTGCAGTTCGGGCAGGTTACCCGTGTAACCACTGGCGGTTACAAAAGGTACAGACAGGCCGGCGATTGCATCTGCGGGGATCAGTGCCGAGGGCAAAGCGCCGGTTGCAGCTGGCTCATCCTCGTGCAGCGAGTCCTTGAATACGAATCCGGTGACGACATCGCGGGCGATGAACGATTCCGCGAATCGAAAGTTGCTGTCCAGTGCCTCGCGATACCGTTCCAGTTCCGCGGCGATCTCCGGGTTCTTGCCGATCTCGCTGCTTTGCAGGGCGTCCAGCAGTCTTTCGGCCGAGGTTTCCTCGGCTTCCGCAAACAGGGCATCGAGGCCGAATACCCGAACCTCGTAGTCGTCGAACAGTCGATCGACAAGAGCGGCGAGCGTATTTCTGGGCCAGGGCCATCGGCCCAGTTCCGCCTGGCTTGCCTCGTCGATATCGATAATGACAATGCGGTCGTCGATCGTACCCGGCATGGTCAGCCGGATGCGTACGTCGTACAGATAATTTTCAATGCGCTCAATTAATTCCAGGCGCGGTGTGCCCGCGATGTGCAAGGCGAACAGGACCAGTAGCAGGCCGCTGATCGAGGACCGGACCAGGAGCCATACCGCGCGTTTTTTCGCCGCCGATGACATCGCGACAATGTACACGTAGATCTCTTTAAATCAACCGCTTACGACACCAATCCGGTGCGCAAACCAAATGCCGGCCTGGTGCATCCTAATAGCAGGGGCAAAATAACCAAATGGTTGCCATGCGCGTTGAACAATTGCCGCAAATTGCTTCTAAGAGAATGCTGCGGCGTGGCGGTTCCGCAAAAAAAGCGGAAAAGCAGAACAAGAAAGGCTCCAACACGCTTTGCATTCACATGCTATAGTGTTATAGTCCACTACAACACTATATCACTTTTGGGACACATAATGAAACGCAAAACCCTATTGATCGCAGTCGGGGCACTGGTTGTGGCCGGGGGCGCCGCCGCGTTTGTGCTGCGGGGCGGCGACGACGATTTGGTCGAAGTACAGACGGCGACCGTCAGCGCACAAACGATCGTGCAGAAAGTCGACGCAACCGGGCGTATTCAGCCGAAAACCCAGATCCGCATCAGCGCCGATGTCAGCGCAAGGATCGTCGCGCTGCATGTGAAGGAAGGCGATTTCGTGCAGCAGGGCGATTTGCTCGTGGAACTGGATCGCGAGCGCTTCGAGGCCGCCGTCGAGAGCGCAGAAGCCAATGTGCGTTCGGCGCAGTCCAATGCCACTCTCGTGGAGCAGAACATGCTTAAGGCCGAGAAGGATTTCGATCGCTCAACGGACCTCATCGCGCGGAAGTTGGAATCGCAGTCGGTGCTGGATTCCAACAGCGCGGCCTACCAGGTCGAGGTCGCGCGCTACGCATCGGCGCTCGACCAGGTCGAGCAGGCTCGCGCCGTTTTGAAACAGGCTCGCGACGATCTTTCAAAGACCATCATTTATGCACCGATGACTGGCACCATCAGCGATCTTGAGAAGGAGCAGGGCGAAATCGCGATTGGATCGGCTTTTCAGGAAGACCTGATTCTTGTCGTCGCCGATCTCACTGAAATGGAAGCTCAGGTCAACGTTGACGAGAATGACATCGTCGGCGTGAAGACCGGGCAGATCGCCAGCATCAAGGTGGATGCATTGTTCGGCCAATCCCTGGTCGGCAAGGTTTATGAGATTTCCAACACTGCGAATACCCAGGAGCCAGGTTCGCAGAATCAAAAGACCGAGTTCGAAGTCAAGATCGCGATTGAAGGCGAAATTTCGAAATTGCGGCCGGGCATGACCGCCAGCGCCGATATCAGCACCGAGACCAAGACGGACGTGGTCGGCATACCGATTCAAAGTGTTGCGGTGCGTACCATCGATCAGCTGACCCTGGAAGGTGAAGAGATTTCGGATGCGGAAAAACGTTTTAGCGCCGATGACGACGGCTTTGTCGAAATCGTGTTTTGCCTGGAGCAGGATGGGACGGTTGTCGCGCGCCAGGTCAAGACCGGCATCCAGAGCGACGACATGATCGAGATTGAGTCTGGCATCGAGATCGGCGAAGAGGTGGTGACCGGCAGCTACCGGGCTATTTCCACAGATTTGCAGAACGGCGCGCAGGTCAAAGTCAACAACAGCAAAGACCGCAAATCGGAAGACGCCTGAGCGGAGCGATCTCATGAGCCTTATTAATGAACAGCGCTCCATCCTGTCCTTGCAGGACGTGATCAAGACTTACGTCATGGGCGAGCAGAAAGTGCACGCACTGAGCGGCGTGTCGCTCGATATTCGCAAGAACGAATACGTTGCCATCATGGGCCCGTCCGGGTCGGGAAAGTCAACGCTGATGAATATCATCGGTTGCCTCGATGTGCCGACCAGCGGCAGTTATTCACTCGACGGTGAAATGGTGGCTAACAAGTCGGAAGGCGAGCTGGCCGAAATTCGGAATCGATTGATCGGGTTCGTGTTTCAGACCTTCAACCTGTTACCGCGTTCCGACGTCTTCCATAATGTCGAGCTGCCACTGATTTACGGTGGCATACCACGTGCGGAGCGCCGCGAACGAGCCGAGCGTGCCATCGAACAGGTCGGTCTCGCGGATCGCATGAAGCACAGGCCAAACGAACTCTCCGGCGGGCAACGTCAGCGTGTGGCCATTGCCCGGGCGCTGGTTTTCAACCCTTCGATCGTTCTCGCCGACGAGCCAACCGGCAACCTGGACAGCAAGACCGGCGCCGAGATCATGGCCATGTTCGACAAGCTGCACGCCGAGGGGCAGACGATCATCCTGGTTACACACGAAGATCTTGTCGCCGAGCACGCGCACCGGACCGTGCGGCTTCGCGATGGCAAGATCGAAAGCGACGAACTTCGTCGTGATGCCGCCGCAGCATGAATCTGCTCGCCGAAACCATCGAGTCACTCAGGATCGCCTCGCAGGCCATCGTCGCCAACAAAGCGCGCGGTGTGTTGACTACTCTCGGCATTATCATCGGTATTGTTGCAGTAACCACGACCATGACGGCATTCAACGGCATGCAATCCTCATTTCGCCAGGGAGCGGGCGCGATCGGAGCTGATGTTGTCTACGTATCACGCATGCCGTGGATCATCATGAACGACTTTTTCGATTTTCGAAATCGACCGAATCTCGATCTCGCCGAAGCGCAGGCGCTGGAGCAGGCTTTCAAAGGGCGCGCGCTCGTCAATCCAACCATGAACACGCGCCGCGACCTGCGTTACCGGTCAACCACCATGGAAGGCGTCACGGTGATCGGTACCACGGAAAAGATGCTGACCGTCACCAATCGGGTACCGGAAGTCGGCCGGTTCCTGATGGAGTTCGACATTCGCTTCAAGAAAAACGTGGTCATTCTGGGCAAGAAAGTGGCCGAAGACCTGTTCGGAACCGTTAGCCCGATAAACAAGGAGATCAATGTGGGCCGGTCCCTGTACCGCGTTGCCGGTGTGCTGGAAGAGCAGGGCGGCAGCACCCTCGGCGGCCCGGATTTCGACCGCCAGGTTATCATTCCAATCTCGACCTTCGTCAAGGATTTCGGTGGCCGCCGCTTCACTGACGTGGATATCGCGGTCAAGTCGACGGTGATAGACGATCTCGACGAGCTCGAGTACGAGGTCATCGGCGAAATGCGCAAGATCCGCAAGCTTCGACCCAGTGAGACGGACAATTTTTCGATCAACAAGCTCGACTCGTTGTTGGGTGCGTTCAACGCCGTTGTCGGTGCGGTGCTTGGCATTGGGTTGCTGGTAACCAGTATTTCGCTCTTTGTCGGCGGCATCGGCGTCATGAACATCATGTTCGTCTCGGTCACCGAGCGCACGCGGGAAATTGGCATCCGCAAGGCGATCGGAGCGAAGCAGCGCAGCATCCTGATGCAGTTCCTGTTCGAGTCGGCTGCGATCTGCCTGATCGGCGGCCTGATCGGAATCGCTATCTCAGCATTGGTCGCAGCCGCAATTAATGCGTCCGGCATGATGCCGGCTGCCCTGTCACCGGCAATCATGGTGACGTCGGTGATCATAGCGGTCATCGTCGGTGTAGCCGCCGGCATGATGCCGGCACTAAAAGGTGCGCGACTCGATCCTATCGAAGCGCTGCGTTACGAGTAGACGAGTACCAAACAATGCAAACAATCGACACCGTTTTGATGTCCCTGCAGGCGATACGCAGTAACAAGCTGCGTTCATCATTGACCCTGGTCGGCATTATCCTCGGCGTGGCCTCGATCATCGCAGTCATGACCGGCATCTCGGTTATCCAGGGCACGATGGAAAAGGAAATGAGTGTGTTGGGGACGCAAACGTTCCAGGTGCAAAAATGGCCGGCCGGCTTTTCGACCGACGAAGAACGTCGCAAAGCCATGCGGCGCCCTGCGGTAACGCTCGCAGATGCACAGGCGATTCGCGACCATGTCGAGACGGTGGACATCGTTGGCGCCGAGATCTGGGATTTCGGATTCAAGGCTGAGTATCGCGGCGAGGCAACCAATGACAACCTGTCGATCGTCGGTGGCACACCGGAGTACCCGCAGAACAATACGCACTTTGTCGGCGAAGGCCGCAACATCTCGCAGATGGACGTGCACGCAGGCCGCAAGGTGGTGGTCATCGGCCAGGCGATCGCGCAGAAACTCTATCCGTTCGTCGATCCGGTCGATCGCGAGATTCGTCTCGATGGGCGGGATTACCAGATCATCGGCGTGTTCGATGAAAAGAAATCGGCATTCGGCTCGCAATACGACAACTACGTGCTGATGCCTGTATCCACATTTCTTAATACTTACGGCAAGGTTGATCGCAACGGATTTGAGCGATCCGTGAATATCACGGTGCACGCAAAAACACCGGAAGTTGTTGCTGATGCCATTGCGGAAACGCGAGCAGTGCTGCGTCGAGTTCGCGGAGTGCAACGCGGTGAGGAAGATAACTTCGACTATTTCAATTCCGAAGGCATGATCCGCCAGTTCAACGAAATGACGGCCGGTATCAAGATCGGCGCCTTCGTCATTGGCATTATCGCGCTGCTGGTCGCGGGAATCGGCATCATGAATATCATGCTGGTCTCGGTCACCGAGCGCACCAAGGAAATCGGTATTCGCAAGTCCCTGGGCGCGAAGCCTCCCTATATCCTGCAGCAGTTCTTGCTCGAAGCGATCCTGCTCTGCAATCTCGGCGGCATCATCGGCGTCGCGCTCGGTTTCGGGATTGGCAACATGATGGTCAAGCTCGGCATGTCCCCGACGTTCGAGGCTGTCGTGCCCATGCAATGGGCCGTGATTGGCTTGTTATTCTGCACCGCGGTCGGCGTGATTTTCGGCATGTTGCCGGCGATCAAGGCATCGCGCCTGAACCCGATTGATGCGCTGCGTTACGAGTAGTTTACAAGTTAATTCGTGCGTCGCACCCTGGCTTTACGGGCGATCCCGTCGATTTTCATCTGGTGGCTGCCCAAAGCGGCCGTGGAGACCTCGACCGCGCTGCCGGCTTTCGGCATGCCGACGCGGGACCCTTCCGTTTCCCGCCAAACCTGACCGTTGTCCAGTTCAACGGAGAAGCGGCCGTCGAGGTTTTGCCATACCCGAACGATAACCGCTGTGACGTTCAGATCTTTTTCGCCAGAGTCCTCGTCCGCCGTGACGGCCGGTGCTTCGCTCACCGTCACCGCTGCAATCTCCGGGGCCACTGCAACGCCGGCAGTGGCCAAACCCTCTTCAACCGCAACCGGGGATTCCGCCTTGTCCAGCCTCAGGTTATCTACAACGCTGTCGAAACACACGAGCCTCTTGCTCAAGTCTGCGACCGCATCGCAGGCCAGCAGTTGCTGCTCTATTGGGGTGCTGTGCTCGTCTTGCGCCTGCACGCAGGTCGCCCCGACGATCCATGCCGTGATGACCAGGGCCGGGAAAACAACACTTCTCGTTTCAGACATTGCCCAACCTCCGTGAGCCACGTCGCTCATGTCATTAAATGCAAGCTTCCGCAAGCAAAAAAAACCGGAGCCCGAAGGCTCCGGTCAATTTTTCCTGCATCTACAAGCTCTGCTTAGAAGTCAACGCTCGCTCGCAAGAAGATCGAACGTCCGATCACGTCGTAGCGCCCTGAAGTGACTGCGTTGTTACGATTCGGTCCGGAAGCCTGGTCGATCAGGGGCGGCTCTTCGTTAAACAGGTTGTTCACTCCGGCGGTAAACGCGTAGCGGTCCGCGTTGTACGTCACGGCCAGGTCGTGCTGCCATTGCGACTCGGCATCCGCGACTGGGCGAATGGGACCGAACGTAGTGGTGTCGACCTGGCTCGAGTTGAAGAACCCGAAGTCGGTCCACACCTCGTAGATGTCGTCAGGATCCGTGCCATCAGGCAACAGGTCGTTTACATCCACAATAAGCGGATTGGGCACGCCCTCCGGGAACTCCATATCCGAAAACCAGCGCGCCTGCCAGGTGAAATCCCATGCCCCGAGCGCCACGCCCACGGTCGACGAGAAAGTCCACTCCGGCGTGCCGATGCGCCCGACGTTGTTGACAATAGTTGAGCCATCGGGATCCCCCGCGGACGGTGGGAACTCCTGCAACAGCCGCTCCTGCAGGTAGGTGCTGCCCGTAACCCAGCTGACTGTCGTCGGACCCATGTCCGTGGACAGGCGCGTCGTTAAGTCGAAACCCTGGACGGTCTCGGTACCGGTGTTGACGAAGCCGGCGCGCACAAAGCTGATGAAGTTCAGGTCGGGCGGTGACGTCGGCCGATCACGCTCGACGCGATCGCAGAACGGGCTCGCGAGGTTTTCCTGGTCGGTGAAGCAGCGTGCGATGATCGTCCCCGGATCCAGTGCCCGAACCGTGTCTTCGATCTCAATGTCGAAATAGGTGATTGCGACGTCAAAATCGAAACGCTCGGTCCAGGGCTGGCTCAGGGTCAGAGTCCCTGTAAGGGATTCCGAAGTCTCCGGATTCAGGCCCAGGGCGCCACCGATGGAGGTCGGGATGGCGACCGTGAAGCTGCTGCCCAGCACGGTAACGTCCGCACCGCTCAGGATGCAGTTGTTGACCAAACGGTCCTTGTCCGGTCCCGGCGGGATCAGGTCGATGGCCGGCTGGCGGCAGGGATCTGCCGTGCCCGCCAAAGAGTCAGCCTGGTCGGCCAGGAACTGCTCGCGGAGGCTCGGTGCGCGGAATGACGTATTGAACGATGTGCTGAAACTCACGTATTCGTTCACGCCCCAGAGAAAGCCGGCTTTGTAGACGAAATCGGAACCGAAGTTCTCATCGTCGGTATAACGACCGGCCAGGTCCACCTGGAAAATATCCGCCCAGCCCGCATCCACGACCAGCGGTAACGAGAACTCGGCGTAAGCATCGAAGGTGGTTCGTGAACCGTTGGTCTCACCTTCCACCAGCGCGTTTTCCGCGGCGTTCAGGCCAAGTACGCCGGATGCACTGTTCTGCGAGTTGATCTGGTCTTCGCGGAACTCGACACCGAAGGCCGTAGCCACCGTGCCGCCGCCCGAGATGTCGAACAGCTCCCCGGTTACATAGCCCTGCAAGGAGGTCAGCTCGGTGACCGTGCGGTTGGTGCGATTGGCGACCAGGTAATCCAGCTCGGCCTGGGTTGCGAACCGGCCGGACGTGGTAACGCTGTCCCCGGCAATCGACATGTTCAGGAAGTCCGTCGGTACGCAGGGTAACAACGTGAACTGTCCGTTGATGTCACTGACCACCCGCGCGCCGCAAATGACCTCGTTCGTGGGATTGCCGTCACCATCGGCAACAACGCCGATCGTCTGGGTCGCAAAGAACAGGTGGTTTTCCAGCAATATCGGCTGTGCAACGAAACCTGCTGCGCGATCGTAACTGGCGGACACATCGTAACTCCAGTTATCCGCGAACGACAGGTCGCCCTTCAAACCGGTTACCAGGCGAATCTGCTGCAACTCCGTGTCGAAAGTCTGTGGCACATCGTCCAGCGTGATGATCGGCGATACATCGACTCCAAACGGATTCAGCGGATTGTCAACGAGCTGCACCGCGCCGTTCGCATCCAGTATCGGGTTATTGCTGGAATCGACCAGAGGCGCCTGCCCCAATACGGTCGGGAAGAGTTGCTCGGTCGCCGCAATGATCGAGTTCTGCCGATTGAAGTAATAACCTTCAAAGTAGAGTTCTTCATTGTTGTTCCAACCCGGATCGACATGGCCGTTGACAACCAGTGAAAAGCGCTCGTAGGGGCGCCAGAGATCCGCTACGCGGCGATCGAACTGGTCGTTGACCAGCCCGTCCACATAGCGAAAGCGGTCGAGATAGAACGGCCGTTGTGTGTTCGGGAATCCCCTGAGCGAATTATCGGTGTTATCCGGCAGCGACGCGAAGGTCGAAAAACCCATCACCGGGTTGCCCATCGGATCCAAAATGTTCGAGGAGCCGGGCGTGTAGATCAGCCGCGTCGCATCAACCGGATGCGGGGTCGGACCATCTCCACCCACCTGCGTGTAGCCAGCGGTTGTGAATAGGTTTGCAGCAGTAATCACCCAGTTGTCCGGAAAGTCGCTGCGGCATCCGCCGACAACCTCACCGCTCTCGAAATAGTTCCAGTTGCCGCGACGTATGCAATTCGAGAAGTCCCGGTCGCCCGTCGCGACGCGCTCCTGCCTCGAATACTCCATGCCGAAGGTTACATTGCCGGCATTGCCGCTGACGCCACCGATCAATGACGCCGAATAAATCTCGCCACCTGTATCTTCTGGAAGATCGGTGTTTACCGTAAAGTTGATGCCCTCATAGTCCTGCTTCAGTCGGACGTTGACTACGCCGGCAACGGCGTCTGCGCCATAGATCGTCGACAGACCGCCGGTCAGTACGTCAATGGCTTCGACCATGCCGATCGGCAGCATGTTGATGTCGGGCTGCGAGGGAGCTCCGCGTATGCCCGCGAGGCCAAGACGCTTGCCATTCACCAGCACCAGCGTTCTTTCGCAGCCCAGGCCACGAAGGTTGACACAAGCCGAACCGACACCGCCCTCGGGAGGTCCTTCCGACGCATTGGTGTTGCCGGCGTTGTTGTTGAGACTGCCGTCGATCTGCGTACCGCTCGAAACCGTAGATTTTTGCAGCAGTTCCGAAATGTTCATGATGCCGATACGCTGCGCGTCTTCGGTATTCAGAACCTGTATCGGTGTCGTGGTGGAAAACGTGTCGCGTGCAATACGCGATCCGGTTACCGTAATTTCCTCGACGGCCTCTTCTTCCTCATCTGACTCCTGGGCGTAGACAGGTGATAGGGTCAGACCGCACGCGAGTACGAGCTGCCATCCCATTGCGACGCGCAGGAAGCGCTTAAGTGCTAACATTTTTGAATCCCCTTATGCAGTTTAGTCCCTGAAAGGTCCTGACCTTTTGCTATTGGCCATAGCCTTCCGGAAGTCCGCGCGACCCTCGGCAAGCCGCTTTGGTGACGTCTGTTTCCCGGCACCGAAGCCTCTCTGAGGGTAGTCGTGCTGCAGATACTCGCGGACTCGGTGCAGGATTGCAATACGTTGTTGCCAAATTGATCAAACCGGTACCGACAGCCTTATTTTCAACTGAGTTAATTCAGTCAAATCAGAGTTATAGGGATACCATTGGGTGTTGCTGATCCGCCACAGAGTTCGAGCGTGGACAAAGTCCCGAGCCTCCGCGCTAACCTGACTTTCGCAACTCGGGCTTGATTTCCGGCCATTGTGCCGACTTTATTGTGCACAAGTCGTTGAGCGTACAGCGGCCGGGTTTGTGACGTTCGGCGGGGACAGAGAGAACGATCAGCCGCTATTGCTGCGCTATCGCCTCGCCGAGGATCAACGCGCGCACATACTTGACCGGTGGCGAGCCGTAGCTGAGCGCCTGGTCGTGATAGCGGCGCAATGTGAATTCCTCTCCCCAGGCCGCTTCCACCGCACGACGCATCTCGATGTGTTCCTGGTAGCCGACAAAATAAGTCGACAGTTGCGCCGAGGTCAACTGCGCACGGACCCATTTGCCGGCAGCCTCGCGTTCCTCCTGGAAGCCACCCTCGATCATGAGCTTCATCGCTGCATCTTTGGTCATGCCGTCGACATGGATTGCGGAATCGATGATTGCATTGGTGACAGCACGCAAATACCACTTGAGATTGATCAGGCGCATCAGTGGATCGTGTTCGAGGTAGCCCTCGTCGATCATGACGCGCTCGGCGTACACGGCCCAGCCCTCGATAAACGGACCCGAGCCAAGCACAGCGCGCAAGGTCGAAGGGTAGCGGTTGCTCAAGGCCAGCTGCAGGTAATGACCCGGAACGCCTTCATGTATGGTCAGGTCCTGGATGGAATACAGGTTGTATTCGCGCAGGAAGGAATTAACCTGCGCATCAGTCCAGTCGCTTGGTAACGGTGCTACAGCGTAAAATGTGGCCTGGCCCTGGTCGAGTGGCCCCGGCGCATCGAGGTAGGCGACCGAAACGCCACGCTGGAACTCCGGCATGATGATGATCTCGACCGGGTCATCCGGCATCGTGACGATATTCTTTTCAATTACAAAGTCAGTCGCCTGCTGCAATTGCTGCTTTGCGACTTCCACGATGCCATCGCGCGGCGGCAAATGCTGGTAGGCCTGCTCCAGTGCGGCGCGAATGATGACCTGTTTATAGGGTTCGTCCGGGGAATCCGGAAACGAGGTATACGGGTGTACGCTGAGATACACCCCCTTCGCAATCTCGTACATCTGGCCGCGCACCGACTCGTATTCGCTTTCGGCGCGGGTCTTTATGTCGCGGCGGCTCAGTGGCGAATCCAGTGCAAACGCGAGCTTCCTGTCATACAGCTCGGCACCAATCCGGAAATCGCCGGCCGCCTGTGGCAACAGATCCTGTTCCAGCCAGTTCTGGTGAACAGCGATCGCATTCCTGGCAGTCTCGATCGCGCTGCCAAGGCGCACACGAGTAG
>CAZHLE010000004.1:19280-31896 GCA_964533065.1 uncultured Woeseiaceae bacterium
GCCCATTCCTGCAATGATTCGATCGACCAGATTCGTGACTCGAGTTCATTGCGCAGCAGTTCAGCATCCACCTGGTTGGCGCGCGACAACTGGTCGCGATTGATCGTCGCGAGTTCATCGCGGTATTCCGTATAGCGGGCCAGCGCCTTGTCACGCGCGGTTGCATCGACCTGGTCCAGCTGGTCATCGGCGCTATGATCTCCCGTAAGCGTTGCAGAAACGGGCGAAAACAGCGCAAGGTCGTCGATATATCGCGCGGCGAGATTCTCGAACGCCGCATCTTGAGGTTCGGCAGCGAATACGAGCATCGGTGCCAGCAGGAATACAAGCGTCAATCGGGTGATAGTCTTGGGCACGGTGGCTCACCGGAAATCAGGAATCCATGCGCGACAACATAGCATGGAGATGGTATCCGGGCAGCTGTAATATCGCCCCATGTTGCGTCGTTATCTGTGCTGGATTGCGCTATGGCCCTGCTTTGCGATGGCAGAGGTCGATGCCGTTCCGGCTTACGTACTATTGCTACCGCTGAGCGTACAAGCGGTCCTGATTGCCGAAACCGATACTGCGACTCTACATCGCTACACGACCACCGAAAATGGTCTGGTGGTGGCCGACGAGCAGCGTATGTCGATCGGGCAGAACGGTGTGGGCAAGCAGCAAACGGGCGATCGCAAAACACCGCTGGGTGTCTATTTCGTGGCCGAGGAACTCGATACCAGCAAGCTGCATGAAAGATATGGTCCGGTTGCATTTCCGCTCGACTACCCGAACGCGTGGGATGCACGCAATCACAGAAGCGGTTACGGCATCTGGATACACGGCGTGGCGCCTGACAGTGGGCTTAGACCGGCATTCGATACCGATGGCTGTATCGCGCTGGACAACGTAACTTTGCTGGCACTGCGACCTTATCTTGCAGCGACAGAGACGCCGGTGATCGTAACGCGAAGCCTGGGCCGAACCAGCCGTGCGGAGATCGGGCAAAGGCGTGCGCAGTTGCTCGCTGCTTTAAAGTCCTGGGCGGACGGCTATCGCGATGGCGACTGGCACCGGTACTTAAGCCTGTACGCGGACGATTTCAGCTACCGCGGCATGAATCGCGCCGAATGGTCCTCGTATCGGCTGCGGTCGGCTGGCCGGCAGCAGCTCACTGACTTCGTCGTGGACGAAATCATGTTGTTCGCGGATCCGGACGAACCCGGCCTTTACATCAGCAGGTTTCGGCAAGAAACGGCCGCGGATGGCCGTCTGCTTTCGGTTACAAAACGCCTGTACTGGCGCGCGACCAGCAGCGGCGAGCTAAAGATCGTGGCCGAAGATAACGGTTAACGAGCACCTTCGCGCGCAATCAGTTCGTCGATCAATTCGATCAGGTTGGGATAGCCGCCGGCCTCAGAGCCGCCGGTGCGGTACTTGCCATTGACCACCACGGTGGGTACGTTCTGTACCGCATAGCGCCGCGCCAGGTCCTCGCCCACCCGCATCTTCTGGCTGACTTCAAATGACTTCCATGCGCGCTGAAAATCATCCGTACTGACCCCAAAGCGTTCGAACAGAGTTTGTATGGATGTCTCTGAGCCCAGCCGGTTGCTACGAAGATGATATTCATTGAACACGGCCTCATGAAAAGCGACCGGGTCCTTGAGCACACCATTCCTGCCAAGTACTTCCTCGGTGTAATACAACTGTGCATGCAATTTCAGCCCGGCGTTCCACATCGCAGGGATACGCACGAAGCGAACGTTGGCTGGTTTGTCTGCGGCCCAGGGGTTGATGAATTTCTGGAAGTCGTAACAGTGCGGGCAGCCGTACCAGAAAAATTCAGCGACTTCGATCTTGTCCGCGCCGCCGACTGTCGGTTGTGTTGGCACCAGGCGGAAATAGTGTTGATTTTCCTTGTACTTCCATTCCCGCGCTGGCGGCGCCGGCTCAACTGCCTCGGTCAGGGCCAGGACGATTTCCTGCTCGCCGGATTCGGGTTCCGCCGCCGATTCTTCGACGACTTCGAGTACTTTCTCGCCGGCTTCGGCTTCGCTCGCCGATTCGGCGGCATCCGCCGCAGTTTCTTCCGCAGCCGATTCCACTGCCATCGCCGCCTCTTCAGTTACCGGAGCCGGATCGTCACTGCCACAAGCTGCCAGCAATAGCAGCACGGCGCTCAAGCCAAGAATTTTTCTCATCTATTTCAAACCCTGTATGTAAGAAGAAATTGCGGCGACATCTTCCTTGCTCAAACGAGCCGCGATGTCGCGCATGACCTCGGTCTTGCCGTCCGAGGTTCTGGTCTCGGCCGCATAGTCACGCAATTGTTTGGCGGTGTACTCGGCATGTTGACCGCTCAACATTGGATAAACTGCTGCCGGGTTGCCGTGCCCGGTTGGGCCATGGCAAGCGAGACAGGCCGGTACCCCGGACTTAACGTTACCGCCACGATACAGGGCCTCGGCGCGTGCCAGCATCGTTACATCAGCTACTGAATTTACTGCTGCAGGCAGGCTCTCAAAGTAAACCGCGAGATCGCGCATGTCCTGGTCCGATAACGGCATTGCCATGCTGGTCATCAACGGGTCACTGCGGGTTACCTTGCCGTTCGCATCCGGCTTGTAGGCTTTCAGCTGCGCAACGAGATAGGGTGCGTTCTGGCCCGCCAGGTTCGGCCACATTGGGTTGACGCTGTTTCCGGCTGCGCCATGACAGGCGGCACAGGTAATCGATTTGGCCTTGCCCGCCTCAATCGAGCCATCGACCAGACTGTCGGCACTGGCAGGCAGGGACGCCAGTGCCAGGGCGGCAAGGGCGAAAAAAGCGTTGCTACTGGTTTTCATATTCACTTAACCGCTACATCCTTGCGATGGGAAGTTCCACCGCTAACAGGTTTTGATTATGCCCCGCTAACGTCGGGGCGAACGGACCGCGAAGCGCCTGAAGCCTTGCTGCACAAGCCCGATGCGCTCAGACTGTGGGGCCAAATTATACACGACAATCCCCGGGCGTAACCCATGTCGCAGTACCCGAATGCCGCATTTATCAAGAGCGCCAACGCTCTGGATCAGTTTCCCACGGATGTCGGTACCGAGGTCGCCGTGGCGGGTCGATCCAACGCAGGCAAATCGAGCGCCATCAATATTATTGTCAACCGGCGCCAGTTCGCGCGTACCAGCAAGACGCCGGGCCGGACGCAGCTGGTCAACTTCTTCAAGCTCAACGACGGCCAGAGACTGGTCGATTTGCCAGGCTATGGTTTTGCGAGGGTCACCGATTCCATGCGCGAGCACTGGGGTGACCTGTTATCCGGTTATTTCCAGATCCGTCAAAGCCTGTCGGGCCTGCTGCTGGTGGCGGATATACGCCGGCGACTGACAGATTACGACCGCGCGATGCTGCAATTCGCCGCGGAAGTGCGGGTGCCTGTGCATGTGCTGCTGACCAAGGCGGACAAGCTCAAACGCGGACAGGCTGCTACGGCGCTACTGGATGTACAGAAGGAACTGGCGAGCCGTGCGACCGTGCAGGCGTTTTCAGCAACCAGCCGACTGGGCGAGGAACAAGCCCGGCAAAAACTCTCAGACTTTCTGGCGGCACCCAGGGCGGAATAAAAAAGCCCCGGGACACGAAGTGCCCGGGGCAGAGACAAAGCAGCCAGCTTTGGGGTTACCTGACTGCGCACCCGTTTAGGGAGGTAAACAGGTGAAGTGACGTAGTGCACTCAGAGAACATAGAGTCTGGACTGACTCTAAAGTTCCTCGCAAGACGTAAATCTTAGATTTATATGCATTTTCAGGCAGGCCAGCTGTGGGAGGCCGCCATGCGGGCGACCTTCCGCAGTGGGTTGGCGCAGATCATCGCAAGGCCGCTGAAGTCGCCCGCATGGCGGCCTCCCACAAACTAGTGTGCCACGTCCCAGTTCGCGCCACGACCGA
This sequence comes from uncultured Woeseiaceae bacterium, assembly GCA_964533065.1. Classification (GTDB taxonomy): domain Bacteria; phylum Pseudomonadota; class Gammaproteobacteria; order Steroidobacterales; family Woeseiaceae; genus UBA1847. The sequence goes on from CAZHLE010000004.1 coordinate 23,204, forward strand.
CGTCGACCTTGAGCGGTACCGCAAGCTCGGCAGCCGCGCACATGATTTGGCTGACACGTGCCGCAAAGGCGTCGATCTCGCCGTCGGCGACTTCAAACACGAGTTCATCGTGCACCTGCATGATCATGCGGCCATCGGGCCGCTCGGCCAGCAGCCAGTCGTGCACCTTGATCATTGCGCGTTTGATGATGTCCGCGGCGGTGCCCTGCATGGGCGCATTGATCGCCGTGCGCTCCGCGTACTGGCGCATATTCGCGTTCCGAGAATTGATTTCCGGCAGATACAGGCGACGACCGAAAACGGTTTCGACAAAACCTTCAACGCGGGCCTGCTCGCGAATGCTTTCCATGAATGCCTTGATCCCCGGATAGCGATCGAAATACAGGTTGACGTATTCCTGTGCCTGGCCGCGCGAGATGCCGAGTTGTTTTGCCAGGCCGAAAGCCGACATGCCATACATCAGGCCGAAATTAATCGCCTTTGCGGAGCGGCGCTGGTCAGCGGTGACGTCCTCGAGCGGCAGTTCGAACACTTCGGCGGCGGTCGCCTGGTGAACGTCCCGGTTGGCTGCAAACGCTTTGCAGAGTCCCGCGTCTCCGGACAAGTGCGCCATGATGCGGAGCTCGATCTGCGAATAGTCAGCGGCAAGCAACAGATAACCTGGCGGCGCGATAAATGCCTGCCGTATGCGACGGCCCTCAGGAGTGCGAATCGGAATGTTCTGCAGGTTCGGGTCGGTCGACGACAAGCGACCCGTGGCTGCGACGGCCTGGTGATAGGAGGTATGTACCCGACCCGTGCGTTCGGCAATCTGTTCTGGCAGCTTGTCGGTGTAGGTACTCTTGAGTTTACTGACGCTGCGGTAGTACATGATCACGCGCGGCAGCTCGAACTCGTCGGCCAACTCGGCCAGCACGTCCTCCGCAGTAGACGGTTGTCCCTTCGGCGTCTTGCGCAGTACGGGCAGGCCGAGTTTATCGAACAAGATTTCCTGCAGCTGTTTGGGTGAACCGAGATTGAACGGACCGCCGGCAAGTGCGTGTGCTTCAGTTTCGAGTGCCAGCATCTTCTTTGCCAGTTCCATACTTTGCGCCGCCAGCATCTTGCGATCGATCAACACGCCGGTTTCTTCCATTTGCCAAAGCACCGGCACCAGTGGTTGTTCAATGTCTTCGTACACGCAGAGCAGGGACCCGGTCGCCTTGAGTTTCGCAATCAGGTTTTCATGCAGCTGCAAGGTGACATCGGCGTCTTCGGCCGCGTAGGGTGCCGCTGTCTCGAGATCGACCTGGTTGAAGCTCAGTTGCTTCGCGCCCTTGCCGGCGACGTCCTCGTAGTGAATCGTTTCGCGATCGAGGTACAGGCGCGCAACCGAATCCATGTCGTGACGCGTCGCAACGCTGTTGAGCACATACGACTCGAGCATCGAATCAAAGCGCATGCCGGCGAGCCGGATGCCGTGCCGGGCCAGTACATGCGCATCGTACTTGAGGTGATGGCCGACTTTGCTGGCGTGCGGGTCCTCGAGAAAACCTCTTAGTTTTTCAAGCACTTCGGCGCGCGGCAGCTGGTCCGGTGCGCCCGGGTAATCGTGCGCAAGCGGGATGTAGGCGGCTTCGCCCGCCTGTACGGCCAGCGAGATTCCGACCACTTCGGCCGCCATGTAGTCGAGGCTGGTCGTCTCTGTATCGACGGCCACGAGATCGGCGCCCTGAATTTTCCGCAGCCATTTATCGAACGCCATCCAGTCAAGCACCGTGTCGTACTGCGGGTCATTGCTTGTGGCTGGCACAGGTTGTTCATTGACGGCCGATACCGGCATATCATCAAGCTGGCGCAACAAGGTGCGCAATTCAAAACGCGTATAAAGATCTTGCAGGCATTGGGTGTCTGCGGCAGTTGGCTGCAATTCGTCGATCGTGAACGGCAGCTCGACGTCAAGCTTGATGGTCGCGAGCTGCTGCGACAGGCGCAGCTGCGCAATATTTTCACGCAGACTTTCGCCGACCTTGCCCGTGATCGCGTCAGCATGCTCGACGATGCCATCGGCCGTTCTAAACTCGTTCAACCATTTAGCTGCCGTCTTGGGGCCGACTTTCGGCACACCGGGGATGTTGTCCGACGTGTCACCGACCAGCGCGAGATAGTCGATGATCTGCTCGGGGAATACGTCGAATTTTTTCTTGACCGCATCACGATCAAATACGCTGTCAGTCATCGTATTGACCAGCGTCACCTGGTTGTTGACGAGTTGCGTCATGTCCTTGTCGCCGGTTGATACCAGCACATTGAGGCCGGCATCGGCTGCGCGCTTGCAAAGCGTGCCAATGACGTCATCGGCCTCGACGCCAGTGATTTGCAGCAGAGGCAAGCCCATCGCCTTGACTGCGGCGAGAATCGGTCCGACCTGTGAGCGCAGCTCGTCCGGCATCGGCGGGCGCGTCGCTTTGTAGTTGGCAAACAATTCGTCGCGAAAGGTCTTGCCCGGTGCATCGAACACCACGGCAATATGTGTTGCCTGTTGCTCGCGCACCAGCTTGTTGATCATGCTCAAGACGCCGTGCAAGGCGCCCGTTGGCTCACCCTGTGAGTTCGTGAGATTGGGTAAGGCGTGGAACGCCCGGTACAGGTAGGACGAGCCGTCAATCAGGATCAGATCAGCGCCCGGCATAACGGCGCTTACTGAGCGTCAGATTCTTCCGCTTCTTCCTTGTCTTCGTCCTCAGCGGCCGATTGCTCGCCGACGGGTTGTACCGAACTTGGATTACCGGATACGTACAGTGGGCCGCTTTGGCCGCAACCGAGCAGGAACATGGCCAGGAGCAATGCCGTGGAATTACGTAGAGGATTTTTCATGACAGGCAACCTTTGCGAGGATGGCCCGATTATAAAGAGAAGAGCGAAGCTTTGTGCAGATCTATTTCACGAAACGCGCGGCGATGCGCCGGTAAGCGTCGCGAAACGGTATGCCTTCTTCACGAACGATGCGATTGGCTTCTTCGGCCGCGTAGATACCCGGGTCGAGGCGGATGTTTTCGGCAATGAATCGAACGCCATCGAGCACGAATGCCATGATGTCGACGCTCTCGACGACAAGATCTATGCCCCGGAACAAGGGCGCTTTCAGGCGTTGCAGGTCGCGCTGGTAACCGGATGGCAGCTTCGCCGTGACCAGCAGCGATTCATCAAGACAGGCCTGCGTCGTGGCGGCGGCAGCTCGAATCAGCTCCAGCACATCAGGGTTACGTTTTTGCGGCATGATCGAGGATCCCGTCGTGACCTCGGCCGGCAATGCGATGTAGCTGAATTCCTGTGTATAAAACAGCAACAGGTCGGAGGCCATGTGCGCAAGGTCCTGCGCCAGCAGGGTGATCTCGAACAATAGCGCCGACTCGGCCTTGCCGCGGGATAACTGCACAGCCGTGACGGGTTCCTGCGTGACTTCGAAGCCGAGCTTCCTTGCGGTCAACTCGCGATCAATCGGCAAGCCAGGCGTACCGTAACCGGCCGCACTGCCCAGCGGATTCTTGTTGATGCGCCGCAGCACGGAGTGCAGGCCGGCCACGATATCGGCGAAGGCCTCATCGAAACCGCCGCACCAGAGCGCGACGGACGATGGCATGGCGTGTTGCATGTGCGTGTAACCCGGCAGCGGGACTGGTCCCTGCCGTTCGCTGACACCACGCAGCGACGTGCGCAGGTTTTCGATGCGTGCCGCCAGGTCAAAAGTGACGTCACGCAAATACAATCGCAAGGCCGTCAGCACCTGGTCATTGCGCGAGCGCCCGAGGTGCATGCGCGCACCTGCCGCCCCGATACTGTCGATCAGCCGCGATTCCAGCGCCGTGTGCGCGTCCTCGTCCTCGAGGCTGATCGACCACTTGCCCGCTGCAAATTCCGCAGCGAGCTGCCTGAGGCCGTCGCAAATCGCAGAGCTATCGGCGCCAGTGACCAGTCCGGTCGCGGCCAGCATCTCGACATGCGCAATCGAGCCCAGCACGTCGTAATGCACGAGACGGGCGTCGAGCAAATGATCTTCGCCTGCGGTGTAGTGCAGGATCCGCGCATCGAGCGGCAGGCCCTTGTCCCAGAGTCTGCTCAACTGGCACATCCCTGTTCGGCGGGCGTTAGCGCGGAAATGTCATTCACAACCAGCGTACCGGTACCCTCGTTGGTGAACACTTCCAGCAGCAAACTGTCCGGCAATTTGTAGGAGATGATGTGTACGCGGCTGACGCCGTTTGCCAGTGCCGCATCGATCGCTGCCGCTTTCGGCAACATTCCGTCGGCGAGCTTGCCATCTTTCTTGAGTTTATCGAGCGCCGCGCGATCAATGTAACTGATCAGTGACAAGGGATCTTTGACGTCTTCGAGTATCCCTGGTGCGCCGGTTGCCAGTATCAGCTTTTCGGCTTTCAATTCCGCCGCAATGGCAGCCGCGACGGTATCTGCATTGATATTCAGGATCTGGCCGGATTCGTCGCAGGACAGCGGGCTGACGACCGGCATGAAACCGCTCTCGAGCTGCTTTCGCAGGATACCTGCATCAACCGCTTCGATATCGCCGACAAATCCGTAGTCGACCGTGTCCTTGCCCTGGCGCACGACAGGCTGCCGGCGTCGCGCACGAATGAGGCCCGCATCGATGCCACTGATACCAATTGCCGGGATCCGCAAATCACGGCAGGACGCGAGTATGCGGGTATTGATCTGTCCATTGAGAACCATGGTCGCTACCTCGACCGACGCACTGTCGGTGACGCGTCGCCCGTCGATAAAGGTCGTGTCGAGCCCGAGCGCAGTCGCCAGCTGCGTTGATTGCGGGCCGCCGCCGTGTATCAGCACTAAGTGGATACCCACCTGGTGCAGCAATCCGACCTGTTCCATCAGCGCTGTGGTCAATGCGGCGTCGGCGAATACTTCGCCACCGACCTTGAGGACGAACACCTTGCCCTTGAACAGGCGTATGTACGGTGCTGCATGTTTCAGTGCAGAGACGACAATCGCGCGGTCTTTATTGGATGTCATACGCCTGCTCCCAACATCCGGTAAAGCACCGCCATCTGCGCCAGCATGCGGTTGCGCGCCTCGTGGATAACGACACTGCGCGGACCGTCCAGCACCGGCTCGCTGACGACAACGCCACGCCGGACCGGCAGGCAGTGCATGAAGCGGCAGTCGTCACGTGCATTCTCAAACCAGGGTTCATCCACACACCAGTGATCCAGCTCATTGCGCAGCGCGAGATCGCCCAGCTTGTCACCGTACGCGGTCGTGGACGACCAGGACTTGGCATAGATAATATGTGCATCCTGCATGGCCTCGACGCGATCCGTTGACTCTTGCACGGAGCCGCCGTTCGCAGTGGCTGCCTTGCGCGCCTTGTCCATGATCGCCGCGGGCAACGCGAAACCATCGGGCCGCAGCACGGTAACGTTCATGCCACGCCTGGCGGCCATGTAGAGGGTCGACGCGGGCACCGCGAGCGGCAATGCCTTGGGGTGATATGCCCAGCTGAGTACAAACTTGCCGCCGTTTGCCGGCACTTTGAGATCGTCAAGCGTCATCCAGTCGGCCAGGTTCTGGCAGGGATGATTCATGGCTGACTCCATGTTGATCCAGGGTGTGTCAATCAGGTCCGTCATTGCCGTGAACTCGGTCTCGGCCATGTCGGCCGCAAGGCTCCTGCGTTCGGCGAAGGCCCGGATACCCATCGCGTCACCATACGATGCAATTACGGGCACCGCCTCGCGAATATGCTCAGCCGCCGCACCATCCATTACGATGCCCGGTCGAGTTTCGAGTCCGTGGATCGACATGTCCGGCGAAATGACGAAGGAACCACCGCCGAGCCGGATCATGGCAGCCTGGAACGATGCCAGCGTCCGCAGTGACGGGCTCAAGAACAACAGGGACAAGACCTTGCCGCGAAGTGCCGTGGGTTCCGGATGCTGGTCGAGCCGGCTGCCAAGTTGTAACAGCGCCTTTATTTCCTCATTGCCGAGGTCGGCCAGATCATTAAATGTCTTCATTAACTCTCTCTTTACTTATTAACAGGTCGCTGGCGCCAGTGACAGCAGCGCTTCAGCGAGATGATCGACATGCCTGGATTCAAGAATCAGCGGCGCGAGAATACGCAATACATTTGGGTCGGCACTGGTGCCGGCAAGGATGTCGTGCTCCAGCAGCGCATTGCGAACTTCAACGGCGGGCCGGTCGCATACGAGGCCAAGCAGAAGTCCCATGCCCTGTATTTTTCGTACTGGCCCGACGATGCATTGCTCACGGATCTGGACTTCGCGTGCGCGTACATTCTGCAACAGCCCGTCGTCCTGTATTGCGCCGATAACCGCCACGATTGCGGCCGCCGCGATCGGTCCTCCGCCAAATGTCGTGCCGAGATCGCCGGGCCCGAAGCGCGCAGCAAGCTCGTTACCGCACAGGACAGCGCCGCAGGGAATGCCGCCACCCAGCGCTTTGGCGATAGTCATGACGTCCGGTTCAATGCCGTGCGCCTGGACCGCGAAAAAGTGCCCGCAACGCCCGATACCGGATTGCACTTCGTCTGCAATAAACAGCGCTCCGTGCGATGTGCACTGCTCGCGAAGGACGCTTAGAAACTCACCGGACAAATCGTAGGCACCGGCGAGTCCCTGCACCGGTTCGACGATGACCGCGGCAACCTGGTCTGAGATCATCGCTCTCGCGCTGCCACAGTCATCGCGCGGAATAAAATCGACATCAAATGGTTTTTGGGGAAAACCGTACCATTTGTCGGCGTTCCAGGTTACGGCCGCTGCCGCTGCGGTGCGGCCATGAAAACCGTGGGTGATTGCCAGTATCCTGCGGCGCCCGGTCGCTACGCAGGCCATGCGCAGGGCGTTTTCGTTTGCCTCGGCGCCGGAGTTCACAAAGAACACGCGGCGCAGATTGGCGGGCGCAACCGCAAGCAAGGTCTCCGCGGCTTTTGCCCGCACCTCAAGTGCCACCGCATTGCTCTGGAACAGCAGCGCCTGCGCCTGCGCGCTGATTGCCTCGACCAGGCGCAGGTCACCGTAGCCCAGCGCAGCGACCGCATGGCCGCCATAGAGGTCAAGGATGCGGCGCTGGTCCTGGGTAACGATATCGCAGCCGCTGCCGGAGGTGGGCACGAAAGGTAATTGTCCGTAGACGCTCAGCGTGGTGGCCGCCTCGCGCACGCGCGGATCCGATGCTGCCAGACTCATATCCACCCCGGTGCGGCAGTCAGCAGGCCACTGGTTTCCGGCAGCTGCCAGAGCCGGTTCATCCATTGCACGGCGCCACCGGCCGCGCCCTTGACGAGGTTATCGATCGCGCTCATGACGACGACGGCGTCATCATCAACCGCGATGCCGATGTGACAGTAATTACTGGCAACGACGTTTTTCAGCCGCGGCGGTGCGTCGACCAGTTGCACGAATGGCGAGTCGGCATAGGCAGCATCAAACACATCGCGCAGCTGCTGCAGCGTGACTGCCTGCGTTGACTTCGCCTGCACCGTCGCATAGATACCGCGTGCAAACGGGCCGGAATGCGGCACGAAATGCACCTTGTTCTGGCGACCGCTGGCGGCTGCCGCGAGCAGCGATACTTCCGGGGCGTGCCGGTGTGCGAGTGCTTTGTAGGCGTACAGGTTACTGTGCCGCTCGGGATGATGCGTGCCTTCCTGCGGGCTTCGGCCGGAGCCCGTACTGCCGGTCGTGGCGGAGACGAAAATCTCGGCATCGCAGAGGCCGGATTTAAGCAGTGGCACCGCTGCAAGCAGGATGGCGGTGGCAAAGCAGCCGGGGTGACCGATATGTTCCGCCGCAACATGCGTCGCGTGTTCAGGCACAGCAGAGTAAAACCTTGGCAACAGATCGGGTGCGCCGTGCGTGCCGCCATAGACAGCCTCGTAATCGGACTGTCCGGCATAACGAAAATCGGCCGATGAGTCGACGACGTGTACCTTAAGGTTTTTCTGTTCCGCCATCGCCAACGTGCGTGCAATCGACTCGGCGGAAGCGCCGTGTGGGGCTGCGGAAAAAAGAGCGAGCTTCGCGCCACGGTCTATATTCGACAGGCAATGTTCATGGGAGATGAAGCGTTGGCCACCGCACGCGCCGGCAAGGTGCGGGAAGGTTGCGGCTATCTGCTGGTCATGACAGCGGTCGCTGACGGCCGCGGCCAGTTCGAAGTCCGGGTGCACGCCAAGCAGGCGTAACAATTCGCCACCCACGTAGCCGGTCGCGCCGAGAACAATGGCCTGTATGCAGGCGGTCATGCCGCAATCTCTTTGCCGAGCAAGCCGGCTACGAGGTCACCGAGCGCCACGCCGTTGGTCAGTGCATTGATTCCGCGCAGCCCCATGCGCTCGCGAATCTGGTCCACACCCACGGCGTTGTCCGTGGCCGGTCCCGTGACAACGGCTGGCTCGATACCAAACTGCTCGCGCAGGATCTTGGCACCGCCCCATGCCGACACCGGGTCGTTGGCACACAGCACCACAGCGGTAAGCGCCGCGCGAATGGCGCTGTCTGTAAGAATTGCCTCAACACCGTATGCACCGAGCAAACCATCGCCGAGTTCCAGCACGATGACATCAGGCTTTGCAGTCGCGAGACTGCTCAGCAAAGTTCGCGTCAGTGCCGGACCATTGGCCGCAGTCGTTGTCACGATGCCGAAATCCGAGA
>CAZHLE010000004.1:31906-52838 GCA_964533065.1 uncultured Woeseiaceae bacterium
GTGGCACTGGCGCCGGCGTCCTGCATTGTCAGGATGTCGCGCCGCAACGCGACACCGGTGGCCTTGCATGCCGCCACATCCAGTCCCAGGTGCCGGAGTCGGCCAACGATGGCGCAGGCAGCAGCAGTTTTGCCGGAATCCATGCAGGTGCCCGCCAGCGCGATCACGGGCACACCCTGGGTGTCCAGCGGCGCATCTTGGTCGAGTGTCTGCTTGCCCGCGCGCGCTGGAACGCCGATGCGCTCGCCGAGGTAGGGGAAGTGCAATACCGTGCCTAGCACTTCGCATTCAAACGGCGGGCCTACATCGGGATTGGCCGAATCGCAGAGGCCGAGCACGCCGCCGATATTCAGCAGTTGCACGAGATCACCGGGTTTAAGCGACGTCGGCAAATGCCCCGAGTAACCGCGCAAGGCTTTGCGATGCCCCAGCGCGCCGACCACAACATCACCCTGTTTCACGGTGGCCATGCGCCCTGACGTCAGTTCAAGCTGGTTGTAACGCGTCTTGTTATTCAGGACGCGAACGGCGACGAGGACGCCCTCTTCGCAAGGGATGTCGTTCGACAGGCGCAGCTCGTGGCTGAGTTCGCTGTGCTGTGCTACCGAGGCGATCTTGTCCGCGAAAACGCTTTTCATGGCTGCCCCGCCCGTGTTTGCAGCATGCCGGGCAGCGCCAGGATGCGAGCGTAACCGAGGGTATCGGCGGCCGACCACTCGCCAGCCGATTCGCCGTAGACGCCTTTGGTCGCAGTCAGCAATGAGTAGTCGGATCTGGTGCCCGTGATGAACAGGTTGCCGGGCCGCAACGAGAAGCTGACGGTGCCGCTGACACGGCGCTGCGATGCGGCGAGGAAAGCCTCGATATCCGCACACACGAGATCCAGTTGCTTGCCTTCGTGCACGAGGTCGCCATACACAGCGGCGAGCGTATCCTTGACGCGTGCCTGCTGCGCGCTAAGCACGAGTTTCTCAAGTTCGCGATGCGCGCTGATCAGCGTAATGGCGGCTGGCGCTTCGAATGCAACGCGACCTTTGGTGCCCAGTACTGTATCGCCAAGGTGGATGCCGCGGCCGATGCCGTAGGCACCGGCGAGGCGCTCGAGTTTTTCGATCAGTGCCACCGGCTGCAAAACGTCTCCGTCCAGAGCGTGCGGAATGCCGGACACAAATTCGAGCGTGTGTTCTGACATTTCCAGTGGGTCGGAGAAGGCTTTCGGCGACAACACCCAGGCTGATTCGGGCAGCGATTGTGCCGAGCTTAGCGTTTCCCGGCCACCGATGGTTATGCCCCAGAGACCGCGGTTGATCGAATAGGCGGAACCCTGTGCGGGCAACGGCAAGCCATGTTCCTGCAGGTACTCAAGCTGTTGTTCGCGACGCCAGTTGTTGTCGCGCACCGGTGCAAGAACCTCGAGGCCCGGGTGCAGGGTGCGTAACGCGACCTCGAACCGCACCTGGTCATTGCCGGCCGCGGTACAACCGTGCGCCACTGTTGTAGCGCCACGCTCTATTGCCAGCCTTGCCAACCGCGACGCCTGCAAGCCTCGTTCGGCGCCGACACACAAGGGATAGGCCTGGCCGCGCAAAACGTTGCCGGCAATCAGGAAGCGAATAACGCTGGCGAAAAAATCCGCCTTGCTGTCGATCAATACGTGTTCGATTGCGCCAAGCGCGAGCGCACGCTCTTCGAGCGCAGCGGCGGCCTCGGCATCGATTCCGCCGGTATCCACGGTAGCCGTAACAACATCGCGACCATAGTGTTCCCTGAGCCATGGCACGCAAAACGATGTGTCGAGACCGCCGGAAAACGCAAGAATTATTGGAGAGGAATCTTTGGACATGGGAGGCCTCACGGCGTGCACGCTTAGTGACGTGTACGCTCGATTTTTGCAATCAGGAGTTTTTGTGCGGCGGCAGAGTCGGTAGCCACGAATACGGTATCGTCCCCGGCGATAGTGCCTACCATTTCCGGCCAGCCGCTGCGATCAAGCGCGAGAGCGACGCGTTGCGCCGCGCCGATAGCGGTCTTGATGACAGTCAGGTGCGGGCCGGCCGGCAGAACATCACGCAGGAATTCCGCTACCTTATTGATTTCGTCCTGTGAATCCGGCGGCTCGGGCAGGCGATAACCCTGGCCGGTCTTGATCGCGCCGAGTTCGTGCAGGTCGCGACTGACACTGGACTGCGTCGCGTGCAGGCCCTTGGCACTCAGGGCCTTTACAAGCATTTTCTGCGTGCTGGCGGGACCGCGTTGCAGCAGTTCCAGCAGCAGGTCGCGCCGTTGCATTTGCTCCCGGGTGGAATTGGGCATGACTGAGGTCCAGACTGATCCGCATAAATATGCGCATAGAACTAACAGCATGCGCATACCGTGTCAAGCATTCATCCGCGTTACACTGCGCCGCTCAAGAAATCGGGGACAGGCAAATGGCAGGAATAGATTCGGTGGAAGTTGTCAGCGGCGCACGACCGCCTCTCGGCAGCGTGATCTGGTTGCACGGCCTCGGCGCCGACGGCCACGATTTCGAGCCGATTGTCGCCGAGCTCAGACTGCCAGCTCTGCTTGGTTTGCGATTCGTGTTTCCGCATGCGCCGGTGCGGCCCGTGACAATCAATGGTGGCATGTCGATGCGTGCCTGGTACGACATATTGAGCCTTGATCGGGGCGGGCTGAGCGATGAGGCCGGCATCCGCGCGAGCGGCGCTATTCTGGACGAGCTAATTGCACGTGAAGTGCGGCGCGGAATTGCGCCAGACAAGGTCGTCGTCGCCGGATTTTCTCAAGGTGGTGCGATTGCATTGCACTCAGGCCTTCGTGCAAAACAGAAACTGGCCGGAATCATGGCATTGTCGACCTACTTGCCGATTGGCGAAGCTTTTCAGGCTGAAGTTATTGATGCCGCAGATTGTGGCCACAGAGATGTGCCGATCTTTATGGCGCACGGCAGCCTGGACCCGATGTTGCCCATGGCACTGGGGCGGGATTCGGCAGACCTGCTAGTCGCGAATGGATTTCAGGTCGAATGGCACGATTATCCGATGGCCCATTCGGTATGCCTGGAAGAGATCAATGACATCCGACACTGGCTACTATCGGTCTACGCGGTCGAATGAATATCGCGACTCCCCGGTCTTGTTGCCAGCCGGGCTGAATCGCCTCTCGGTCAGCGTCCAACGGCCGCGCTGATCGGCCATCACGATCGTCGAGCAGCGCGTACCGTATTCTGGCAATACAATAAACGGCGCTGTAACGGCATGCGCCGTGGCGAACGGCAGATGTTCCGATATGACTTCTCCTGCCGGTCCTTTTTCTTTGTCCGCCAGCAGGCGCAGCAACGACGTTTCGTTGATCGTGTTGCTGGCGAGCAAGGCATTCAGGGCGCGCTTGCTGCGCTCGACTTTTTCCCAGGGCGTATCGAGTGTTGCGTTACTAAGACCGTAAATACCGGCCGCAAGATTGCGCGCTGACCCGTTACGATTCGAAAAGCTGGCAAGCGTTTGGCCATCCGAGACCAGCAGGTTAAACCCGGCGTAAGCTTCGCCGTCGATGGACTGAAAAAAATCGAGTGGTGCGGCTGTACTCTGCAGAAATTCCTTTACCAGCAGTCCGCGTGAGCGCTTGCCGCGGCGACTGGGCGCCGCATCGCGATAATTGGTGATTGCTGCAAACCGGGCCGAACGGTGCAGACCGAGCCAGGTGCCTCCGGCCTGCAAGTCGCGGCCGCCAACTATATTTGTATCATCGGCCCACCAGTCAGCAGCGTGCGCCGGACGCGCATGGAATTCGTCGCGATTCGCCGCAACCAGCAAGGGATAGTCGGCGACGGTTTTAAATGCGACCACGATCAGGCACATGCTATTTGTCCTCGCCCAGCCAGCCGTCAATCAGTCGTCGCGCGATGGAAATCCGGAATGGCAATTTCGGAAATCCCGAACGCAGCTCCTTGCGAGTGAACCACTGTGCATCTTCGAGCTCGCCGTCGTTCAGCACAATATCTCCGGTCGCAGCCATCGCGACAAAGCCGAGCATCAAGGAGGAGGGGAACGGCCAGGGTTGTGAACTGTGATATTGCACCCTGCCGACATGGATATTGGTTTCTTCGTATGTTTCCCGCCGTACAGCATCTTCCACACTTTCGCCAGGCTCGACAAAGCCTGCGATGGTTGAGTAGCGGCCATCGGGCCAGCTCTTCTGCCGCCCCAATAAACAACGCTCGCCGTCGGTCACGAGCACGATGATGGCGGGGTCGACGCGCGGAAATATTTCGCGCAGGCAGTTTTCATTAGCGCAGATACGTGAGTTGCCCGCCGCGCCGGGCCGCGCTGATGAACCGCAAACACCGCAAAAAATTTGCGATGCATGCCATAACACCAGGGCGCGTGCGTGCGCGACCAGGTTGGCTTCGTCCGCAGGTAGTACCGAGCCGAGATAGCGCAGGTCATGAAACTCGCCAAGTTCGGGAAACGGTGCATCCACCGAGCCCTTGACAGACATCGCGAACGCGGGTCGATCGCGAAACAGGCCAAGAAAAATCAGTTCTCGATCATCAACGATCAAGCCTGCCTGCCGGCGCGATAACAGCACGGCTCTTAGCGGGTCACCGCCGACCAGGCAACGCTCGCCCCAGACAGGTACGAAGACGCAGTGCTCGCTCAGCAGTGCGTCGGCGAGCCAGGCAGAATCCTTTCGGCGCTCGCCGATGCGATCGACGAATGCGCCGGCGAATACGTTGTAATTTTCCACGCGAGCTCCCGGGCCACACGCAGTCTACGCCTGCCAGATGTTTAAGTGCCAGCCGCGATGCGGTGCCGGGATTGTGATTCAATTTCGCAGGCCGGGCAGCTCTTGTGGTCCAGCCCGTAGGCGTCCTGCACGTAATAGGCGGCGCAGGATGCGCAGGACGCAAGATACAGCTCGTCGTTGTAGGCAATGTTATGCAGCAGGTTCCAAGCCCACTCGAAACTCAATTGGGGTGCATCATAAATCAGCAGATAGGTTTCGAAAGCACGGCAGAGACGGTGACCAAATTCCACGTCCGGCCTGGGCCAGCAGGGCCAAACCTTGTTGCCAGTATCGAGGCGCAGCAGGCGCCCACTGCAAAACAGCGTGACCAGGATGGTTGCCTGCAGCTGGTTCTCCGGATTTTTCACGAAGCGCAGCACCTGGCGCGGGGACTTGCCACGCCGGCGCCGGACACTGTTGCTGCCCATGTGTCGAAAATAGGTCGTGTACAACTTCCGGATCCGGTCGTCGGAAAGTCCGGTGCATTCACGAATAGTCCGGGTTCTCGCCTCGTGCCCGATCATGCGGAGGGCGAGTTCGAACTGGGAACGTTCGGTCGCATAGCGGTCGTCGGTTAATCGCATTTCTTGCTCTTATGTGTTAAAAAAAGACCATATATGGAGTTTAAGCTCATATAATATCCACCTGTGGTCTAAAACGACAATATATAGTAATTCCGTATTAGCCCCAAAAAGACCAGCCAGGAGGCAAAACATGGACTTCAGCGGACTCGAGCCGACCGACCTTGACGATGTACGCGCCATCAATGTCGCGTATCTTGAGTTTTTGCGTAGCGGGGCCGGGGAGACCCAGAGGCTAAAGTTGCCCGCGCGGCTGCGCCCGGTAGTCGCCGCCCTCACCCGGAGGCAGGTGGAACGACTCGCAGGCGTGCCATTTCTGCTGTTGACCCTGAACGAGTCCGACGAGTCCTACTGGGGTCGTGTGCACGAGGAACTGCCTGCGTGCGACCTGTTCGCGGAGAACCATGATCCGCTCGACCCGATCGCCAGAATCGTAGTGTCGGCGCTGGGCTTCCAATGGCAACTGGCGCGCAGGAATGCTTATGCGGCTCGCCTGGTCTGTGGCGCTTGCCTTGCGTGGTGTGAGCAACTCGCCGCGTGCTCGCTGTTGCGGGTGTTGCAGTGTGCCGCCGACTGCCAGCGCCTCGTTGCCCCGCGGCAGGCCGCACACGAAGTATTCTGGACCCGACTGCTGGGCGCTGGTCTGAGTTCCGCAGAAGATGTGCGACGAGCGGCGCACCTGTCTGCCTTGCAGATTGTCCTGTCGCCTGCACACTCGAAATCGGAGCAGCACTGGCGATCCGCCGCCTGCAATGCATCCGTTCCCGTTCTTCAGGTTCACAGCAACCGCGGTGTGCGCGACGATCAGTAAGACCTTGTGACGCGTGGTGCGCGGCATGGGTACAATACCCGGCCTAATGATCGCGCTCGCTATCAAAAATCTCAGCAAGACCTACGCCAATGGCAATGTCGCCCTGAAGGGCATCGATCTTGCTGTTGAAGCAGGCGACTTTTACGCATTGCTTGGCCCGAATGGTGCGGGCAAGACAACCGCCATCGGCATCGTTACCTCACTGGTGAATAAGAGTGGCGGCGATGTCGAGATATTCGGTCACAACATCGACACCGACCTCGAAGCCGCCAAATCCTGCATCGGGCTGGTGCCACAGGAAATCAACCTGAATCTCTGGGACAGCGTGCGTGACATCGTGCTGAACCAGGCCGGCTACTATGGTCTGCCGTGGCGGCTCGCGCAGCAGCGTACCGAGAAATATTTGCGCGCGATGCGCCTCTGGGACCGGCGCAAGCAGGCAGCCCGCAGCCTGTCCGGTGGCATGAAGCGCCGACTGATGATAGCCCGCGCGCTCGTGCACGAACCGAAGTTGTTGATTCTCGATGAGCCGACCGCGGGTGTCGATATCGAAATACGGCGCTCGATGTGGGACTACCTGCGCGAAATAAACGCGGCGGGCACCACAATCATTCTTACCACGCACTACCTCGAAGAGGCCGAGTCACTCTGCCGCCATGTGGCGATTATCGATGAGGGCCGAATCATCGAAGACGCGCCAATGAAAACCGTATTGCGCAAACTGCAGCGTGAAGTTTTCGTGTTGAGCCTTGAGGAACCCATTACCGAGGCCCCCGGGCTGGACGGCTTTGAGGCGCGGCTGCTTGATGGCCTGGAACTCGAAGTTGCCAAAGGGCCGACGCGCAATATGAACGAACTGTTTGCACAGCTGGCGGAACAGGATATCCGCGTGCTGAGTTTGCGCAACAAGGCCAATCGTCTTGAGGAATTGTTCATGCGCCTGGTCGAAAACAAGGACGCGGACCGGCTGGAGGCGGTCGCGCCATGAACATCGCGCTGAACCTGATCGCCATGCGAACCATTGTGCGCAAGGAAGTTGTACGCGTGCTGCGCATCTGGGTTCAGACCATCGTGCCACCGGCAATTACGGTGACTCTGTATTTCATTATCTTCGGCAGGCTGATCGGCAGTCGCATCGGCAGCATGGATGGTTTCGATTACATGCAATACATTGCGCCAGGCCTGATCATGATGGCGGTTATTACCAACTCCTACGGCAACGTCGTGTCGTCTTTTTTTGGTGCGAAATTCGGTCGCCATGTCGAGGAGATGCTGGTGTCGCCGATGGCGAACGCCAGTATTGTGATTGGGCACGTTGCCGGTGGCGTCCTGCGCGGCATCCTGGTCGGCGCCCTGGTCACGATAATTGCATTGTTTTTCACTGACCTCAGTGTCCAGCATCCCTTGATCACGATTTCGGTCGTGCTGTTATCGTCGATCGTGTTTTCGCTGGCCGGTTTTATAAATGCTGTGTTCGCGCGCAAGTTCGATGATATTTCGATTATTCCGACTTTCGTCCTGACTCCGCTGACCTACCTCGGCGGCGTGTTTTATTCGATTTCGCTACTGCCGGATTTCTGGCAAAAAGTGTCTTTGGCCAACCCGATTCTGTACATGGTCAATGCCTTTCGCTACGGCATTCTCGGCGTTTCGGATATCAGTATTGCGGTTGCCTACAGCATCTTGATCTTCTTTATCGCCCTGTTATTCATCGTTTGCCTGACACTGATGCGGCGCGGTGTCGGCATTCGCGAGTAGAGCCAGGAGTCATGTGCGGCCGATTCGCGTTTTACTCACCGAGTGAGGCTGCGGCGGCGTTATTTGGTGTCGATACTTCGATGGCGGTGGAGCCGCATTACAATATCGCCCCCACGCAAGATATTGCGACGATACGCACGGCTGAGAGCGGCCGTGAACTCGTGATGCTGCGCTGGGGACTGCTGCCGTTCTGGGCCAAGGATCCGTCCATCGGCAACCGCCTGATCAACGCCCGCGCAGAGACTGTGGCGGAGAAATCCTCTTTTCGTGCGGCGTACCGGCATCGTCGTTGCCTCGTGCTCGCCGACGGTTTTTATGAATGGAAGCCCGAGAGCGGTGTCAAGACACCGTATTTCATCTCATTGGCAGATGGTGCGCCGTTCGCGTTCGCCGGGCTGTGGGAGAACTGGCAAGACAAGCACTCCGGCGAAAGTATTCAGAGCACGGCGTTGATAACTACCGCGGCGAACGAATTCATGGCGGCTGTTCATCATCGCATGCCAGTCATCCTGCAACCGGATACGGCCGATCGCTGGCTCGGTGGCGACAATGCCCTGCTTGACGAGGTGACGTCCGATGCGCCTGCGTTACAGGCCTGGCGCGTAGATCGGCGTGTTAACAATGCGCGCAACGACGATGCCGGGCTGATCACCCGGCAGTAGGCATCGCAGCAAGACTCGCGGGGTCGAGGTGCGGTTGGGTTGCGACCACGAGCGTGCCGGGGCCGCCGTGCACCCCGAATGCTGTGCCGAGTTCCATCGTCGCCAACTGCTCGATATTGTTTGTTTCGGAGCGCAGCACCTCTGCCAGCAATTCGGCTTGTTCTGGACAGACTGCATGCCCAATCGCAACCCGTGTCGGTCCCGCGGCGCGAATCTTCGCCGCAACGTGCCGGGCGAAACGCACAGGGATGTTGCGCCGGCCGAGCAGGCAGCTACTGAGCACGATCCTGCCAGCCGGTGATGTACGAATCACCGGCGTCAGTCGCAGGCCGTCCGCCAGCAACTTGACCCAGCGACTGATCCTGCCACCACGCACGGCGTAGCTCAGGTTATTCAGAGTTGCGTAGGTGTTCGTTACCGGTATTTGCCGCGCGACTGCGGCCAGCGTCGTTTCGGCGGACAATCCGGCCGCCGCACACTCGGCGGCGAATATTACCAGCAGGCCCTGGCCCATTGAGGCATTCAGGGAGTTGATCACGTGTACCTTGCCGTGAGTAACGGTGCGACTGGCGGCGGATCGAGCTGCCTCGTAGGTGCCGCTGGCGCCACTCGTCAGGTTGATCGATATCACGTCCGGATAGTGGCTCGCGAGATACTGGAACTGGCGCCGAAAGTCTCCGGGAGCCGGTTGAGACGTCGTCGGGTGATGATCGCCGCGCGCCAGCTCGGCATAAAACTCCGCGGTGCTGATGCTGACCTTGTCGAGATAGCCGCGTTCACCAAACTGGATGCGGCAAGGCACCATGTGAATATCGAGGCGTTCCATGTCGGCATCGGAGATATCGGCAGCCGAATCGGTAATAACAGCAAATTTGCGATTCGTTTGCGGCCCCGGATGCTGTCCTGTGTGCCGCTGCCGGTTTAGGTCGTCGGCCTTTTCGCTGCTCACGACGCCAAAGCGGGCTGCTGCATCGAACACCTGCTGTGCATCATTGACGTGAATATGAATCTTGGCTTTGCGCCTGGTCCCGGCGAGAACGAGGGAAGCGCCAAGGCCCGACATTACCTGCCGCAATTTGCGACGGTCGATGTCATCAGAGGTGACGATACATTCCGTGCAGTAGCGATAATCGTGATCGTCAGTATCGTAGGCCGGCATGGCCATATCCTCGGCCGATTGCAGTACCGACAAATCGGGTTGCACCGTGATCCTGCCATGCACGATGCAATCGTAGATGCCGGTTACGAGGTCGACAAACCCCTTCGCGCCGGCGTCGACCACACCGGCCTTGCGCAGTGCATCCAGTTGTGCGGTGGTTTCCTGCAGTGCGCGGGCAACGTCGGGCAACACGGCCCTGAACAAAGCGCTAAAACCTCGCTGCCCGGATCCGGCAACATGCTTTTCCACGCTGCCTGCAAACACCGCGATCACGGACAGGATCGTACCTTCCGCCGGATTTGAAAGTGCATCGTGTGCGTAGTCGCTACCAGCACGCATTGCTTTGCCAAATGTCGCTGTCGTAAATCGTGTCAGGTTGCCGGCGGAGTCGCTGACGCCCTGGAAGAACTGCGCCATGATGGCACCGGAATTGCCACGTGAAGCATCGAGCAAAACATCCGCTGTCGCGGCCAGCAAAGTACCCAGGTGTTTCTCGCCGGGCTCTTGCAGCACGCCAAGCGCGGCCCCCAGTGACAGGCTCAGGTTGGTTCCGGTATCGCCGTCAGCAACCGGAAAGACATTGATTTTATTCAGAAAAATCTGGTCTGCGATGACGCAGTGTATGCCCGAGACCAGTGCCCGGCAAAACGCATCGCCGTCAAGGTGCGTATCGTCGGTATCGTTCACGGCAGTGCGTAAGCTCGCCGCTATTGGCGCGGCAGCAGGAAGGCCTGGCCGCGATACTCGAGAATGACGCCGTCAGGCGTAATTTCCCGGATCTCTGGTCCCGCTTCGATCTGCGCGCCTTCGCGATGCTTGTTCATATTGATGAACACGAAACGCGCCGCCGGGTCTGCACTGAAAACATGGATATCCAGGTGCAATTCCGGCAAGTCGACAGACCCGCTGAGCCGCAACTGGTCGAGAGTTGGTACGCGCAATCCTGCGGAAACCGCGACTGCCGGTTGCGATTCGACGGGGGGAGCCTCAGTGACCACGGGTTGTTTGACAATGGCACTGGCAACCTGCTCATCGAAACTCTGCGAGCTCTTCTCCGCGACCGCAACGGACGCAACAACGGTCGGCGTGGGGGCTGCGGGTGTAGTGACCGACGGTGCCGGCTGATCGACTGGGTTGTCGCCGGGTCGCAGCAGAATACCGATCAGTACAGCGAAATTGATCAGCAGCAGTGCGGCCAGCAGCCAGAGCCAACGCAGGGGATTGCTGCTGTCCGAACTGCTCGGCACCCTCGAAAACTCGGCGCCGCTTTGTTCCTGTCTTTCGGTTTCAGATTTTTTCAGTGCGTCGAGTATGAACGACATGGTCTACTCCTGCGCGAACTGCGGCGCGCTGAGCCGCGGTATGCTGTCGGCTGCAAGCAGCGTGTTGATGATGATCTGTGTCTGTTGCCCGGCGAGGCCGTCTACATCGAGTCGCTGCTCTTGCTGAAACAAGCGCACCTTTTGTTCGAGTTCCTGGTCGTAGACGTCTGAGTTGAGTGGTTCCGCGCGGTAACGCGGGTCTATTGCTGCGAGACTGTTGCGCAACCAGATGACATTATTGTTGCGCATCCCGGGGGCAAGGTATATGGCGCGGGCATTGGGTGGCTGCCATAACAGCAGGAAGTTGCCGTACCAGAGTTCCGCCACGGCAGCGGCGGCATGGCTGACCGCTACTCCGCCGATCGACAGGTGGGCCTGCCCTGAATCGATAGCCCTGAGAACGACATGATGCGGATGGCCTGAATTGTCGACCAGCTCGAGGATGGCGGGATGGTTCAGCTGCTGCAACCCGCGCCATGAACTGCGATTTCTGAGGCAGCTGTAGCCGAGCGTCGCGGCGCCGTCACAGCTGGGCGCCGTCGTGGCCGGATCGATACCCCAGACCGCGAACAGTTCCAAAAGGGCGGACTCCTCTGTGGTCAGTTGCTGCGCAATGGCGAGTTGTTCGCCCAGCGTCACGGATGGCTCGCCGACGGGCTCCGCCGCTGCTGTGACCGGCTCGGCCACCGTGACCGGCTCGGCCGACTGCTGCGCGTCCGGCGGCGGCGCCCGGTCGTAAAGTGCCCAGTAGCCCGAGGTGAACACCAGCAATACAGCGGCACTGATCGCCGGAACAAGCCAGCGCCTTCCCGGATTCAGATCCGGCTCACCACTGACCTCTTTCGCGGCGCGCCGCACAATACGTGCGCTGACCAGGCGTTTGCCCTGGCTGTATGCACCCAGCAAGGCCCGATCGCAGATCACATTGATCAACCGCGGTATGCCCTGCGAGAGACGAAACACAGTGCGTTTGGCGCTGGCGTCAAATACTTCTCCCAATGCGCCGGCAACCTGCAAGCGGTGTTCGATGTATTGGGCAGTTTCCTCGCGACTCAGCGGCTCCAGATGGTAGCGACCCGTGATGCGCTGTGCCAGCTGGCGAAGATCCGTGCGCGCCAGGAGCTCGCGCAACTCGGGTTGCCCGATGAGAATGATTTGCAACAGCTTTTGCTTCGATGTCTCGAGGTTCGTCAGCAGGCGCACTTCCTCGAGCACGTCCGGGGCAAGATTCTGCGCCTCATCAACTACCAGGATTGTGCGCCTTCCCTCGGCGTGAGCTGCGAGCAGGTGTTGATTAAGGGCATCGATGAGCGCCTTGATGCTGCCGCGTGGTTGCGGCGGGGCAATGCCGAGTTCCTCGCAAATCGATTCGAGAAATTCGTGTGCGGATAATTGTGGATTCAGGACGACCGCGACATTGGCATTGCTCGGCATGCGATTCAGTAGCAGGGTTCGGCACAGGGTCGTCTTGCCAGTGCCGACCTCACCGGTCAGCTGGATGAAACCGCCGCTTTCGGTAACCCCGTACACCAGGTGTGCGAGTGCCTCGCCGTGGCGCGCACTCATGAAGAGATAACGCGGGTCCGGCGTTATCGAAAACGGTTTTTCATTGAGGCCGAAAAAACTGCTATACATGATTGCCGGAGTCTAACCCATTCAGGGCCGATTCAAGGTCCGTGCGCGGCCGAGTGTGCCGGCACCAAAGCGCTCCTGGATGCGGTCCACAGTCTCGTCAATTCGATCCGGCAGAGCGTCCTCGGTGGCCGCAAACAGATCGCGTTGCTCTGCCGGGGACAGCTTGCTGGCCCCGACGCCAAGCAGCCGGATCCGGGTGCCTGAATTGGCAGCGAGCCAGGTGGCCAGCAGCTCCCTGGCGACACTGAAAATCCGCTCGGTACTGCTGCTCGGTGGTTGCAGACTTTTCTGACGCGTGCAGGTCTGAAAGTCTGCCTGGCGTATCTTGATCTGGATGGTGCCAGCCTGGAGCTGTGACTTGCGCAGGCGTCTGGCCGTGGTTTCGGCCAGGGCTAGCAGTTCACATTCCATGTCGCGGTGATCGCTGAGATCGACGTCAAAGGTTTCTTCCGCGCTGATCGACTTTTCCTCGCGGTCCGCGACCACTGGCCGGTTGTCGATACCTGCAGCACGCTCGCGCGTGCGCTGCGTGTAACGGCCGAAGATCGGTTCCAGGATACGGTCGGGTGCGAGTCGCAAATCAGCCACGGTGTGGATTTGCACTGCCTGAAGTCGCGCCATCGTCTGGCGGCCAATGCCCGGGATAACGGATACCGCCAGCGGATCGAGAATGCTGCGACAATTGTCCGCCGTAACTACAACCATGCCATCGGGTTTTTCGAGATCGGAGGCAATTTTCGCCACCAGCTTGTTCTCAGCCACGCCGATCGAAGCAGTCAGGCCGGTCTGCTCGAGAATGCGCTGCTTGATGGTGTGCGCGATCCTTGTTGCCGCACCAAGCAATGTACGGCTGGCGCTTACGTCAAGGAATGCCTCGTCGAGTGACAGTCCTTCGACCAGCGGCGTGTAGTCGTGAAAAATTTCAAAGATCTGCGTCGACACGGCTTTGTAGTACGACATACGCGGTGCGACTCGAATCAGTTCCGGGCAACGTCGCCGGGCCTCACTCATCGGCATGGCTGAGCGCACGCCGTATCGACGTACCTCGTAACTCGCGGCAGCAACAACACCGCGGGTGTCGCCGCCTACAACCACGGGCTTGCCGCGTAATTCCGGATTGTCGCGTTGTTCTATGGAGGCGTAAAAAGCGTCCATGTCGACGTGCAGGACTGCGCGTTTTGCGCTCACTGATGGCTCGCCTAGCTGCCGCGCTCGACGATGAAACGCGCCAGCCAACGCAATGACGCCGCATCGTCGCCGAAGTCATCGAGGCGTTGCAGCGCACTTTCTAATAGCTCGTTGCAGCGTCGACGCGCCAGCTCAATGCCAAGCAGTCCTGGATAGGTCGCCTTCCTGAGTCGCTCATCGGCCCCGGCCTGCTTGCCGATGACATCCGTATCTCCCTCGATGTCGAGCAGGTCATCCTTGATCTGAAACGCGATTCCAATCGTGCGTCCAAATGCATCTATAGCTGACATTTGTGGTTGTGAGATGGGCTCGCAGAGCAGCGCCGGTGCAGCTACAGCGGCATGAATCAAGGCGCCCGTTTTCATCGCGTACATGTGCTCGATGGCATCCGCCGTCAACGACTTGCCTTCGGCAGCCAGATCCAGCGACTGCCCGCCGGTCATGCCGATCGAACCACAGGCATTGGCGACCAGCCGTAGCAGTCGAATGCGAGCCGCTGCCTGGGTATCGGGCGTGTCCGCGAGCACTGCGAAAGCCAGCGGCTGGAGTGCATCGGCAGCCAGAATCGCAGTCGCTTCGTCGTATTTGCGATGCAGGGTCGGCTTGCCGCGGCGCAGATCGTCATCGTCCATCGCGGGCAGGTCATCGTGCACCAGCGAAAAAGCGTGGATCAGTTCGATCGCTGCTGCGGGTGCATCGAGAATATGATCCTTGATCTGCAGGCATTCGCCGGCCGCGTAAACCAGCAGCGGTCGCACCCGCTTGCCGCCATTAAAAACTGCGTAGCGCATCGCCTCATGCAGTATGCGTGGCTGCTCTGTCACCGGCGGCAACACAGCGTCCAGTTTCTGAGCAACACGTTCGTTGTAGTGCGCGATCCGGTTCTCAAAGGCTGCTGGCAATGTTTGCTCCGCGAGGCATTGTTGTACCGCTGACTGGGCCGTGTAGCGTACACCGATTTGCGACACCTTGCCCGCGGGTGCTGGGCTATAATTCGCGTCCCGTCAATTCCAGAAGCCATCGCCTATGCGGGCAACTGCAATAGCCCAGCCGAACATCGCCCTCATCAAGTACTGGGGGAAGCGCGACCTTGAACGCAATCTTCCTGCAGTGGGCTCGATTTCGGTGACCCTGTCGACGCTGTATACCGAGATGCGGGTCGAAATCGACACGGCGCTGGCCGACGATGTGTTGCTGGTCAATGCGGTGGAGAATCGTACCTTGCTGCCGCGCGTTTCGAATTGCGTCGATATCGTCGCCGGCGTGGATCGCCCCGCGGTTTGCGTCAGCAGTAAAAGCAATTTTCCGATTGCGGCCGGGATTGCTTCCTCGGCATCGGCTTTTGCGGCTCTCGTTGTAGCCGCTGACGCTGCTTTTGGCTCGTCGTTACCGCGCGATCGCCTCGCGAGCATGGCCGGCCGCGCGTCGGGATCCGCGGCGAGATCCTTGCTCGGCGGATTTGTCGAGCTCGAGAACGATGCTGACGATATCCGGATCAGCAGCCTGTTGAGCGCAAAGGACTGGCCGCTTGAAGTCGTGGTCGCAATTACGGCGCCGGGCCCGAAACCGGTGAGTTCCGGCGATGCCATGGAAATCAGCCGCAGGACATCGCCGTTTTACGACCGCTGGGTTCTACAACAGGCGGCCGACCTGGCGGAGGCGCGGGCTGCGATCTGGCAACGTGATTTGCATCACCTCGGTGCGATTGCCGAACACAATTGCCTGAAAATGCATTCCGTTATGTGGAGTTCCAGGCCACCGATGATTTACTGGAACAGCGCAACTGTTGCCTGCATGCAGACAATTCGTGAGCTGCAAAACCAGGGAGTCGACGTGTTTTTCACCATCGATGCCGGGCCACAGCTGAAGGCAATCTGTGCGGCGGCCGATGCCGCTGTCGTACGGGCTGCATTGTCAGCGACGGATGGCGTTGTGGAGCTAATGCAAAGCGGCGTCGGTGAAGCTGCTCGGTTGCTGAATGCTTGACACCCCGATGAACAATATCCAGACGAGTGCGCCGGGCAAGGTTTTCATTGCGGGTGAATACGCGGTGCTCGATGGTGCACCGGCAATCTGCATGGCGGTGGATTGCCGCGCACATGTATCCATTACCGAAAGCGATCAAGACTTTCACCGGGTTATCGCGCCCGGCCACTCGCAACTGCCGGGCCGCTTCCGGGCCAGACCTCGCGCCCTCGAATGGCTGCAGGGTGGGTCCGAATATACGCTGCTGACGTCCGTCTGGGAGGAACTTGGGGCCACGCCGCGAGGTTACCTGTCGATCGTTCTGGATACGAACGAATTTGTTGATGCAAAAACCGGGATCAAGCTCGGCGTTGGTTCCAGTGCGGCGTTGACTGTGGCGCTGGCGGCGGCGCTGGATCTGGCCCTGGGCGGAGGGCAGGGTGTTGAGCGCATCGCCCGTGATGCACATCGAAATTTGCAAAATGGCGCCGGCAGCGGCGCTGATATTGCCTGCAGTCTGCACGGCGGCGTTATCGCCTACCGCATGGGCGAGAATGCGCCGACCTCGTTGTCATGGCCGGCGGGTCTGCACTATGCCTTGCTCTGGAGCGGCGTCAGCGCGAAAACGACCGCGCAACTGACGCGGCTGGCGGCTGCGTCTATCGGGACGACACGCAAAGACCTCGGTGTGGCGGCCGGCAAGGTGGCGACCGCGTGGTGCGATGGCCAGATCACCGGGATAATTGCCGCGTTGCAGGAATACGCGGTCGCATTGCGTCAGTTCGATGCCGAGCATAAGTTGGGAATTCATGCTGCCGGTCATGCAGAACTGGCGCGTGTCGCGGATTCTTGCGGCGTGTTGTACAAACCTTGCGGTGCCGGTGCAGGCGACCTTGGTATTGGAATTGCGAGTGACGCTGCCGCGGTCGATGCCTTCGTGTCAAAAGCCCGCGACCATGGCTTCCGGCAAGTGCACATGGCGGTCGAGGCAACCGGATTGCGGCAGGACGGAGGGCGGCTGTGAAGGATTCGCGCATCGGAGGGCTGCACACCCTGACCATCGGCGAAAGAATCGACTTGCTCGAGCAGCGTGGCTGGCTGTCGGCAACTGACGCAAAGGCGCTCAGGAACGGACGGCAGGTATTGCGGCCGGCTGCTGCGGACCGGATGGTCGAGAATACACTGGCTACTTTCGGCCTGCCGCTCGCGATCGCACCCAATTTCATCGTTAATGGGCGCGCCTGCATAGTGCCGATGGTCATCGAAGAACCTTCGGTCGTAGCAGGGCTCGCCGCCGCCGCGAAGCTGGCCTTGCCGGACGGCTTCATCGTTATATCCGAACCCGCATTGCTGGCAGGGCAGATTCACATTACCGGCGTCAAGGACTGCGCTGTCGCAATCACCGCGTTGCAGCAACGTCGCAAGGAAATTCTTGCGCTCGCCGACGCCGTGCATCCGGGCCTCGCGCGGCATGGCGGCGGGGCTCGCGATATCGAAATTCGCAGCCTGGACCTGCCAAATGGCGAGACGGTCATCGCACTGCATATCCTGGTTGCGACCGGCAATGCCATGGGTGCCAATATCGTTAACACGATTTGCGAATCGCTGGCACCGCGCATCGCCGGGATCTGCGGTGGTGACGTTGCTTTACGTATCCTGTCAAACCTGGCAGATCGATCGCTGGTGACTGCAAAAGTCCGCTATCGGCTTGAGGCACTGGCGACGTCCGGTTTTTCCGCGGAGCGGGTGCGTGACCGCATCATCATGGCCAGCAACATTGCGTATGCTGATCCGTATCGTGCTGCAACGCACAACAAAGGCATCATGAACGGCATCGACGGCGTCGCAATTGCGACCGGCAACGATTGGCGCGCGATCGAAGCGGGTGCTCACGCTTTCGCGTCACTGTCCGGGCACTATCGGCCGCTCTCTAACTGGACGGCGGCGACCAACGGTGATCTCTGCGGTGAGCTCTGTATGCCGTTGCGGGCCGCGACGGCAGGCGGTACAGCAGTCGCAAATCCGGCCGCTACTCTTGCGCTGCGAGTTAGCGGGGCCAGTTCCGCGCAGGAACTGAGCGAGTTGATGGCGGCGGTTGGGCTCGCGCAGAACTTTGCCGCGATCAAAGCACTCGCAACCAGCGGTATCCAGGACGGCCACATGAAATTGCACGCGCGGCACAAGACATCCGGCGCGCAGCAGCATGCGGCGCTGTCGAGTCCACAGGGTAGCGCCGCAGGCAAGGTAATAGTTCTCGGCGAGCATGCCGTCGTGTATGGCAAGCACGCGCTGGCGTTGCCGATCCCGCATGCGGTTACAGCGAACCTGGTCCCTGCGACGAAGGACATCGATCCATACTGTCGCGCAATACTGCTACAGGTGCGCGAGGAACTGGCGCTCGACGGTGAGGACTTTGGCGTCGATGTACGTTGCGAATTGCCGGCCGGGATGGGGTTGGGTTCGTCAGCGGCGGTCGCGGTTGCGATTATACGCGCTATCAGCACCGCGCATGGTCTTGGGCTCGATAACGCCCGCGTCAACGGCATTGCCCTGAATTGCGAAAAACTCGCGCACGGCACACCTTCAGGCATCGACAATACGATCGCGACCTACGCCGTACCAATGTTGTTCAACAACGTCAACGGCCTGCAATTCGACGAACTGCAGCTCGGCGACTCACCGCCAATGGTGATCGCATTCAGTAGCCAGCCAGGCGCAACGCACACACAGGTTGCCGCGGTGCGCGCGCGTCGCGCGCAACAGTCGAAACACTATGCGGCAGTTTTCGATGCGATGGACGAACTCAGCGTAGCGGGTGCCGCGGCATTGCAACGCGCAGACTATGTCGAGCTTGGTGCGTTGATGAATATCTGCCACGGCCTGCTGAATGCGATCGAAGTGTCGACACCCGAGATTGAATACCTCGTGGATATTGCAAGATCAGCTGGAGCAACTGGTGCAAAACTGACCGGTGCTGGTGGTGGTGGCGCGGTGCTCATATTATGCCCGGGTGCGGAAAACGCGGTGAGCGAAGTTTTTGCGGCGGAGGGCATCCGCACGCTGCCGTTGGTGAGCAAGGGAGCCTGAGTGAACAATGCAAGTCGTGTAGTGTCGTCGGAAGCGGAGCAATTGGTTCTTGTTGATACCGATGACCGCGGGACGGGATTTCTATCCAAGGCCGAGTGTCATGATGGCGCGGGGTTATTGCATCGCGCGTTTTCCGTATTCCTGTTTAACACTGACGGCGAATTGCTGTTGCAGCAACGCAGCGCGTCGAAACGTCTGTGGCCGGGTTTCTGGTCGAACAGCTGTTGCAGTCATCCGCGACGCGGCGAATCCATGCCGCTGGCGACGCGCCGTCGGCTGAAGGACGAGCTCAACATCGAGGCGGAGCTCGAGTTTGTCTACAAGTTCAGTTACCGGGCAGAATTCGGCGACCTCGGTTCGGAACACGAGTTGTGCCATGTTTTTCTCGGCAAGCTGGACACACCGGTCACCGCGAACGAACTGGAAATTGCGGCACTGCGCTACCTCTCCGCCGATGCGCTGACGAAGGAGCTGCGGCAGGCGCCGCAACGATATACACCCTGGTTACAGATGGAATGGCGAAAGCTCTGCAGCGAGCATCGCGACGTATTGTCGCGCTATACCGAGCTGACCTAAGGCCGCGTTAGCCGATGTAACGGTAGTATTCGATGCCGAGGTCGCTGAAGTGGCGCTCGACGGCCATGCCGACGTGATCGACGACGAACTCGTTCTTCGGCAGGTATCGCAATCCCTGCGGCAGCCTGCCGTCGTGTAGTGCTGCGTATTGGTCGAAACTCAGATCCACTGCGTGATTCATTGTCTCGCAAAAGCCAATCGCGCCGGTTGCTTCACGCCAGCGCTCGGCAACAAAAAACGGAATGACTTCCGCTGCATCGCCGCTGCCGTAACCCAGTGTGAGCACTTCCTGACCAGGATGCAGGATGTTTTCATCGAGCGCCTGTTCGAAACCGGCCGCTAGCCAGGCGGGTAGAGCCGCAGTATAGAGATTACCGAGGTCGAGCATCGTGTCGCTGCCGAGCGCGAGCTTGTCGAGAATCTCGGCGCGATAATGTCGTGATGCACGAAAAGCGCGCAGCGCCGCCATCGTTAGCGGATAGATTTCATACTCCAGCCGTTCCGGCGACGCGAGCGTGGATACTTTGGGCTGGCTCATCATCTCTGTACGCAGCCTTTCCGGCTCGACCCCGGCTTCGTAGCAGTACGAGGCGAGTTCGGCGCGGTCCGCGGCGTTTCCCTGGCTGAGAGCGAAGAGATAAGCGACGGCCCAGCCGGTTTCCGGCATGCGCCGGTAGGGTCGATGCATGAAGACAGTGCGGAGCGAGCGCAGGTAATCGATCGGCACGAGCTTGCGCTTGCGATACATGTCGTTCAGCGCCTGTAGTGTTTCGTCGATGTAACAGGTCGTCGAGTACTTGCCGTTGAATATCGGGAAATCCCGTACCTGGTGAGTCTCTGGACGGTCCTGGCCGCAGAAGCGCAACATGGGCTTGCGAAAGTCCATCACGCGGTAATCGGATGCCGAGCCCGAGCCGGGCAGGTCGACGACGACCAGGGCTGGGTCTTCCTCGATCAACATCGCGACAGCGCCGGCGCCCTGCGTTGGTTCCCCGCTGCTGCCGCGCGCATACTCGGCGATATCGGCACAAACGACGATCGCCTGTCCGCCGACGCCGTCGAGCGCGAGATGCCGGATCGCGCCCTTCATGGCATAGACGCCGCCAAGACAGGCGTGCTTGAACTCGGGAACCTCGCAACTCCTGGCGATCGACGGTTTGCCGCGCGCGTCCAGAGCCTGGTCAACCATGCCTTTGATAATTATGGCGCCGGCCGAGTTATCGGTGCTCGATTCCGTGCCCAGACCGAGAAACTTGATGCGCGTCGGGTCGATGTCGTACTGGTCGATGAGCCGCATGACCGCGGTTGCGGCCATGGTGTAGACGCTGTGTTCGGGACCGCGGACGCGGAAGCTGCGGCCGACCACTTCGCGAACCTTGGGCCACTGCTCGCCGGTCCACGTG
>CAZHLE010000005.1:0-47478 GCA_964533065.1 uncultured Woeseiaceae bacterium
AGGCGCTGCTGTTTCGGCTCAACGGCGACCGGAATCCGTTGCACGCCGATCCTGATGCCGCCGCTGCGGCCGGATTCCCCATACCGATACTGCACGGTCTGTGCAGCTACGGAATTGCCTGCCGCGCGATCTTGCGCACGATCTGCGACTATGACCATACCCTGATCGAAGGTTTTGATGCGCGGTTTTCACTGCCGGTCCTGCCCGGCGATACGATCACGACCGACATGTGGCAGGACGGCAATATTGTTTCGTTCCGGTGTTCCGTAAAAGAGCGCGATGTTGTAGTCCTGCGCAATGGCAAGTGCACACTGAAAGCATGAGGACGGCACCCCTTGATGTCTGAGAGCGTGTTGATCACCCGCGACGGGCCGTTGGCGATGGTTACGCTGAACCGGCCGGAAAAACACAATGCGGTTGACCTGCAGATGTTCTCGGATCTGGCGGCTGCTGGTACAGATCTGGATCGCGATCCGACAGTGCGCGCAATCGTTCTCCAAGGGGCAGGGCCAAGTTTTTGTGCCGGCGTCGATATCAGTATTCTGCAGGGGCAGGGTGACGCGATTGCGGCTTCAAAAATGGCACCCGGCGCCAAGACACCTGCGAATTTTTTTCAACACGCTGCGTACATCTGGCGCGAAGTGCGTGTGCCGGTCATATGCGCATTGCACGGCACGGCCTTCGGCGCGGGCCTGCAGATTGCGCTTGGTGCGGATATTCGCTTCGCAAGCCCGGACTGTCGCCTGTCAATCATGGAAATCAAGTGGGGCATAATTCCCGACATGGCGATCAGCAAGACGCTGACCAGCATCGTGGCCCCGGACAGAATCAAGGAACTGGCGATGACCGGCCGGATTGTCAGTGGCGAGGAAGCTCTGACGTTGGGTCTCGTCACCGCGGTCCGGGACGATCCGGCCGCCGCCGCCCGGCAGACTGCGGAGCAGATCGCCGGCCACTCGCCGGACGCGATCCGTGCGATCAAGAGACTGTTGAATTCCGCGCCGCAGCTGTCGCTTCAGGATGCGCTGCAGCTTGAGGCGAAACTACAAATGGAACTCTTAGCGGGCGTCAACCAGCTCGAGGCAGTGCGCGCCAATCTCGAAAAACGGCGCCCCCGGTTCGTTGATCCGGGCAATTGAATAACGCCGACTGAACTGTTCGCCTCGCAATATAGTCCAACCCGGCACAGCATTTGGAAAGGACAGAATCGTGCTGATTTGTGCTAAAACAGGCATCGCGATGAGCAAACAGCGACACCGCATTATTCAGCTGCTTACCGCCGCTTGCCTGTTGCTGGCTGTGGCCACGATCCATGCCGCGGACGAATTTCCGGGTGGCAAACCGGATCGCCAGATTATCAAGATGCAGCAAAAAGTCGATTCGCTGTTTGAAAAAGGCGACTACGAACGCGCGTATTTCATCAATCGAGAAGAGTTGGTGCCACTCGGTGACAAGTACGCGCAATACATGGTTGGATATATGACCATGGTTGGCAAAGGCGTGCCGCAGGATGTCATAGGCGGGTCGGCATGGTACCGGCTTGCTGCCGAGCGTGGCGACGCGTCATTTGTGCAGGCCAGAGACGAAGTATTGCGGCTTCTCAATGACGAGCAACGCAAATCGTCGGATCAACGTTACTTCGAGTTACGACTCGATTTCAGCGACGCCATGATCGTGACAAACATGATCGAAAAAGACCTTCGTGCATTCAAAGGTAGAAACGAGGCTAACGATTGGGCCCGGAGCCTGACTGGCGGCGAGTATGTCAGCAGCTCAGCGTTTGCCAAGGAAAATGCCGAGCTCATTGCCCGGGTCGAACAGCTTCTGAGTTTTCTTGCGAAAGCGACCGCGACTCCCGGCCTTTTGACGGTAGGGGAGTCGAAGAGAATTAGGAGTATCGAGAGCCGCGCAAATGACGTATTGCGAAGCAATCGATCGCAAGACTAAGAGGTCGATCGCAGCCCGCAGCTCAGAATCTCAGGGAATTCCTTTAACACGCGAGCGGCGGTCCGTTCGTTGCCGTGAAACCACTTCGGTATCCAGTTAATCGAGCCCATGATGGCATTGCCGGTCATGCGGATGTCACAGGGCGCAATGCTGCCATCCTCGATTCCTGTTTTCAGCAATGCCTCGAAGCGCAAGCTGTGCAGTCGGGAAAACTCCAGTACCTCGTCACGATGCCTCGGCTGCAAAGACGGGATTTCGCTCATGATGGCAATTGGGCCACGATCGCCCAGCATGTACTCAAGGTGATAGCGAATATAGAGACGTACCTGGTCAAAGCCGCAGTCGGCATCAGCCATCGCGCGATCCATTGCGTCGCGACCGATGTCGGCGGCGCGTACATAGCATTGATAAACCAGTTCTTCCTTATTCCGCACGTAGTAATACAGGGCGGCATCGGTAAGCCCGAGTTGCTTTGCGACGTCTTTCAGCGAAGTGCCGCTGTAACCCTTCTGGTTAAAGCAATGGGCGGCGGCCTTGAGTACGCGGTCGCGTTGTAGCTGAAACTTGGTTTCGTCCGGATTGCGCACCATGGATTCGCCGACCTCGTACTTGAGATTTTTCTCGATCTGCATTATTTTAATCCAGATTAAAATTTTTTCAATAGCAGAACATATTGATTTACATAGAATTTCGGCCTCCAGGACGGAGGTTTCTGCTGTTTTTCCTTCGGAGAAAAGCCGTCGATGAGTACTGCAGCCAGTAATTTACCGGGCGCGACAGGACGTTCCGGCCCGCTGCGATTTGTGACCGCAGCCTCTTTGTTCGACGGCCATGATGCGGCCATCAATATCATGCGACGTCTGATCCAGGCGCGAGGGGCGGAAGTTATCCATCTCGGCCACAACCGCAGCGTCGACGACATTGTGCGCGCCGCGATCCAGGAAGACGCGGACGGGATTGCCGTCAGCTCCTACCAAGGCGGCCACATGGAATTTTTCCGCTACATCGTGGACCGCCTGCACGAGCTCGGCGCATCCCATATCAAGGTATTCGGCGGTGGCGGCGGCACAATTACGCCGCAAGAAATCCAGGCCCTGATGCAGTACGGTATCGAGCGAATCTATCACCCGCACGATGGCATGCAACTGGGTCTGGAAGACATGATCAACGACCTGGTGCGGCGGACCCTGTCGGGTCGGCGACCGTTGTGCGTGCCAAAAATATCGGCAGCGAGCTCGGCAATGGATATCGCCAGCATGATTTCGGCTTTAGAGGAAGGTCAGGTCGACGAATCTCGCCTCGCCGCATTGCGCAAGGAATGGCAGATCAAATCCCGGCAGGTTCCGGTCATCGGAATTACGGGTACGGGTGGCGCCGGCAAGAGCAGTGTCACGGACGAGATCCTGAATCGGTTCCTGAGTTGTTTTCCGAGCAAGCGCATTGCTGTATTGGCCGTGGATCCAACGCGCCGTCGCACGGGCGGTGCATTGCTAGGCGATCGCATTCGCATGAATTCCCTGCGCTCCGAACAAGTATTCATGCGTTCTATCGCAACCCGCCGGCAACATCTGGCCACCAGCGAGATGCTCGGTGACCACATTTGCTTTCTGAAGTCGTGCGGGTTCGATCTGGTACTGGTCGAAACGGCCGGTATCGGCCAGAGCGACAGTGAAATTGTCGACCACGTTGATTTTTCCATTTACGTAATGACGAGCGACTATGGTGCGGCCAGTCAGCTGGAGAAAATCGACATGCTCGATTTCGCCGACCTGATCGTATTGAACAAGTTCGATAAGCGCGGCGCGGAAGATGCGTTGCGCGATATTCGCAAGCAGTGGAAACGCAATCACGTCGCGTTTGCCAAAGCCGACGAAGACATTCCGGTCTATCCGACCATTGCCAGCCAGTTCAATGACCCCGGTATCATCTGGATGTTTACGCAATTGTGCACGCGCATGGTTGCGAAAACAGGGCTGGACGCGGCGCAATGGACGCCGGATCTCGACACCAGCGTCCGCGAACCACGCGCTACGGCGCCGATTCCAGGCGCGCGTATTCGCTACCTGGCGGAGATTGCCGAACAGGGCCGTGCCATTAACGCAGACGCCGAGCGCCAGGCCGCGGCCGCAAGTCAGCTGCAGCATCTGCACGAGGCGCTGCGAACGATTGCCGATCCCCTGTTACCGGAAGCCTTGGCTCGCTACCCGGCCGGCGCCTTGACCGCTGAGGGCGACAAAAGCCTGTTGGTTCTGCGGCAACGCTACCAGGAAACACTTGGCGAACTGAGCGCCGAGTCGCAGCAATTGCTGACAGAGTGGCCGAAACGCAAGGCCGGCGTACAAGATGAACAGTTCAGCTATACGGTGCGCGGACAGGAAATAACTGGCAGTAATTACAACGAAAGCCTGAGTCACCAGAAGATCCCGAAAATTGCAGCGCCAGAGTATTCCGACTGGGGTGAGTTGCTCAGGTTTTTGCAAAAAGAAAACCTGCCCGGCGGCTATCCCTACACTGGCGGTGTCTATCCCTATCGTCGCCTCGGCGAGGACCCGACGCGCATGTTCGCCGGCGAAGGTACGCCGGAGCGGACCAATCG
The DNA here is from genome assembly GCA_964533065.1 of uncultured Woeseiaceae bacterium. Lineage (GTDB taxonomy): Bacteria > Pseudomonadota > Gammaproteobacteria > Steroidobacterales > Woeseiaceae > UBA1847. The sequence goes on from CAZHLE010000005.1 coordinate 4,544, forward strand.
CCGCTTTCACTACCTGTCGCAGGGCCAGGATGCGGCGCGGCTGTCGACCGCGTTCGACTCGGTTACCTTGTATGGCGAGGATCCGCACGAGCGGCCGGATATTTACGGCAAGGTCGGCAATTCCGGCGTGTCAATTGCCAGCATCGACGATATGAAGAAACTGTACTCGGGTTTCGACCTCTCTGCGCCGACCACCTCGGTGTCAATGACCATCAATGGACCGGCACCGATGATCTTGGCGTTTTTCATGAATACAGCCATAGACCAGCAGGTCGAAAAACACCTGCGTGAGTCCGGGCAGTGGGATGCGGTGCAGCCGAAGATCGACGCGTACTTCGCTGGCCGTGCGCGGCCGCGCTACAAAGGCGAGTTGCCGCCGGGAAACAACGGTCTTGGGCTCGGCTTGCTGGGCATTTCGGGCGACAAGGTGGTTGACGCCAATACGTATGCAAGTATTCGCCAACGCACGCTCGCTGCCGTGCGCGGAACAGTGCAGGCCGACATTCTCAAAGAGGACCAGGCGCAGAATACGTGCATTTTCTCGACCGAGTTCGCAATGAAGATGATGGGCGACATGCAGCAGTTCTTTATCGACAATGGCGTACGAAATTATTACAGCATTTCAATCAGCGGCTATCACATCGCCGAAGCCGGTGCGAATCCAATCAGCCAGCTCGCGTTTACATTGGCGAATGGCTTAACCATCGTCGAGTACTACCTCGCGCGTGGCATGAACATCGATGACTTCGCGCCAAACCTGAGCTTCTTTTTCTCTAATGGGATGGATCCCGAATACACCGTAATTGGTCGTGTTGCACGCCGGATCTGGGCGCGCGCCATGCGCGAGCGGTACGGCGCCAGTGCCCGGTCGCAGATGTTGAAGTATCACGTACAGACCTCGGGCCGCAGCCTGCATGCGCAGGAAATCAGCTTTAATGACATACGCACCACGCTGCAGGCGTTGTACGCCTTGTTCGACAATTGCAACAGTTTACATACAAACGCTTTTGACGAAGCAGTGACAACGCCGACGGAGCAGTCCGTGCGTCGTGCGGTCGCAATTCAGATGATCATATCGCGCGAGCTTGGGCTGAATTTTTGCGAAAATCCGTGGCAGGGATCGTTTATCGTGACCGAGCTGACCGATCTGGTGGAAGAGGCCGTTTACAAGGAGTTCGAACGCATATCTGACCGCGGCGGCGTGCTGGGTGCCATGGACACGATGTACCAGCGGGGCAAGATTCAGGACGAAAGCCTTTATTACGAAAGCAAAAAACACGATGGCTCGCTGCCGTTGATCGGCGTCAACACCTTCTTGCCGAAGGCGGGCCAGGAAGACGAAGTGCATGAATTGGAATTGATTCGCTCATCGGACGAAGAAAAGCAGGATCAGATTCGACATGTGCGCGAATTCCAGAAAACGCACGCGGCGGAGGGTGTTGTTGCGCTCGCAGAGCTGCAGGCTATCGCCCGAAAGCGTGGCAATCTGTTTGCTGCATTGATGGAAACCGTCAAGTCCAATTCGCTGGGACAAATTTCGGCGGCGCTGTACCAGGTTGGCGGAGAATACCGCCGCAACATGTGAGGTGTGGCGAGTGAGCGCAGTTATCAAGTATGAAATGCAGTGCGCGACAGCGGTTATTACGCTCTGCCGCCCGGAGAGCCTGAACGCGTTTACCACGAAGCTTCGCGCGGCGCTGCAGGAAGCACTGGAGCACGCTCGTAATGATGACTCGGTGCGCGTCGTGATTCTCACGGGCGAGGGACGTTGTTTCTCGGCAGGTGCGGACCTGAATGACACGATCGATCGTCCCGTTTCCGAAATCCTGTTGCAGGAATATCGCCCCGTGCAGGAGGCAATCGCGACGATCCCGAAGCCCGTGATCGCTGCAGTGCCAGGTTCGGCAGCCGGTATAGGGCTCTCCGTGGCATTGCAATGCGATCTGCTGATCATGGCGGACAATGCATTCCTGTTATCGCCTTTTACGACCATTTCGCTGGTTCCCGACGGCGGTCTCAATTGGCTGCTGGTTCGGCAGCTCGGCTATCGGCGTGCATTTCAGCTCAGTGTTGAGTCCGAACGCATACCGGCTGAGCGCTGCGTTGCGCTGGGCCTCGCTAATCGTACAGCGCCCGCCGATCAGTTGTTGAGTGCGGCGCTTGAGTGGGCTCGAGTGCTCGAAAAACGCGCACCGTTGTCGCTGGCCGCCACCAAGAAAGCGATGCGATTCGCTGCAGATAACAGCTGGGCCGGATCGTACGAGCTGGAGGCTGAGCTGCAGGGTACGCTGCTTGGCAGTGACGACAATCGCGAAGGCATCGCTGCGTTTTTTGGCAAGCGCGTTCCGGTATTTAAAGGCAGATGAGCATGCAAAGAAATATTTTTAATGAAGAGCACGACATGTTTCGCGACGCGGCGCGGAGTTTCCTGATCAAGGAAATCGGTCCGAACGCGGATCGTTGGGCGGAACAGGAAATCGTCGATCGCGAGGCATTCTTGAAAGCGGGCGAGCAGGGTTTGCTATGCATGTGGGCGGACGAGAAGTACGGGGGTGCCGGTGTTCGTGATTTTCGCTACGAGCAGATTTTGCTCGAAGAAAACGCCAGGTACGGGGATGTGGGTTTTTTCATCTTCCTGCACAGTCGACTGGTCGGCCCGTATATTGGCGAGCTGGGCACAGAGGAGCAGAAGGCACGCTGGTTGCCAAAGTGTGTCTCCGGAGAAAACATTCTTGCCATAGCCATGACTGAGCCTGGCGCGGGCAGTGACATTTCCGGAATCCGGACCAGGGCGGAGGACAAGGGTGACCACTACCTGCTGAATGGTTCCAAGACTTTCATATCCAATGGCATTCTCGCAGACCTCGTAATCGTTGCGGCGAAGACCGATGCAAACAGCAGCCATGGCCTGAGCTTGCTCGTTGTTGAGCGCGGTATGGCGGGGTTCGAGCGCGGCAGAAACCTGAAAAAAATGGGAATGCACAGCCAGGACACGGCCGAGCTTTTCTTCAACAATGTCAAAGTACCGAAGCAAAACCTGCTCGGCGAGTGGAATCGTGGCTTTTATCACCTGATGCACTTTCTGGCAGAGGAGCGACTGCTGAGTGCTGTTGGCTCTTTGGCCAATGCAGAGGCAGCATTTGCGGTTACTCTGGACTACGCCAACGAGCGCCAGGTATTCGGCATGAAGGTGTCGGACTACCAGGTCAATCGCTTCAAGTTTGCCGATATGCGGACGGAGATGGATGTAGCCCAGGCTTTCATCGATCGTTGCGTCATGAGCCACAACGAGGGCAAACTGAGCGCTGAGGATGCAGCCAAGGCAAAACTGTTTGCAACTGAGCTCGAAGATCGGGTCACCGATACCTGCGTGCAACTGCATGGCGGCAACGGCTACATGGACGAGTATCCGATCAGCCGCATGTATACCGCGGCACGCGTCTCGCGCATCTATGCGGGTAGCTCGGAGATCATGCGCGAAATTATTTCTCGCTCGCTGGGTCTCGACCCACGCCAAAAAGCCAAGAAAACGCGCGCGGATGCGGCTTGATTGATGCGCGTTGCTTTTATTGGACTCGGCGTTATGGGTTATCCGATGGCGGGGTATCTTTCCGGTGGTGGTCACGACGTGGTGGTCTACAACCGGACCGAGGTAAAAGCCCGGCATTGGTGCACGGAGCACACGGGTCGTTCGGCAGCCACGCCAGCAGCGGCGGCAGAGGGCGTGGAGTTCGTTTTCGTTTGCGTCGGTAACGACGATGACGTGCGGCAGGTCGTGCTCGGCGATGAAGGCGTACTTGGCGCTATTCCGGCCGGCGCTATCATCGTTGATCACACGACAGCGTCAGCCACGATTGCACGCGAAATTCATACACAGGCGGCGGCAAGATCGGTCGGGTTTCTCGACGCACCTTTATCCGGCGGCCAGGCCGGCGCGGAGCGGGGCCAGCTGACGATCATGGCCGGCGGCGATGCCGAAGTTTTCGCGCGCGCCGAGCCGGTGATGGACTGTTATGCCAAGGCTATAACCCTGATCGGGCCCGCAGGCAGCGGCCAGCTTGCCAAGATGGTCAACCAGATCTGTATTGCGGGCACCGTGCAGGGGCTGGCCGAGGGCCTGCATTTCGCGCAACGCGCCGGCCTCGATGCCGAACGGGTGATCAATGCCATTGCCAGGGGAGCCGCGCAGTCATGGCAAATGGACAATCGCTGGCAAACGATGCTGCGCGGGGAATTCGACTTCGGATTCGCGGTCGACTGGATGCGCAAGGACCTGGCCATTGCACTGGAAGAAGCGAGCCGCAACGGTGCCACGCTGGAACTGACTGCACTCGTCGATCGGTTCTATGCGGAAGTGCAGGCGCTTGGCGGCAGCCGTTGGGATACGTCCAGCCTGATCGCAAGACTGAAATAGCAACGCCGGGGTCAGGCCGCTTTTGCAAAAAGGGCCCATAGCCGCGACAATTGCAGCGCACAGGGGTGGCCTTCGCGCCTGAGACCCATACCGGGAACCCTTATTACCTGATCCGGATAATGCCGGCGTAGGAAGAACATCATGTCCACAATATTTCAGACCCGGCTGGTTCTTGCCGCCCTGGTATGTGCAATATCTCTGCCTCTTGATGCCGAAGAAATTGACGAGATTGTCGTCACCGCCGACTTTCGCGGCCGCGTGGCGAGCGAATTGCCGGCCAGTGTCACGCTCATGAATGCGCGGCAGATTGAAGAGCGCGCCGTGCAGCATTTCGAAGAGCTGATTAATAGTGTGCCCAACCTGAACTGGTCCGGTGATGGTCACCGCGCACGCTATTTTCAGATTCGTGGTGCAGGCGAGCTCGAACAATATCAGGGCGCACCGAATCCATCGGTCGGATTCCTGATCGACGATATCGATTTCAGCGGTATCGGTACTGTGGCGACGCTGTTCGACATGGAGCGGGTCGAAGTATTACGCGGGCCCCAGGGAACGCGCTACGGCGCGAATGCTTTGGCCGGACTGATTTATCTGCAAAGTATGACGCCGCAGCCGGATTGGAGCGGTACCGCGGAAGTCATGATCGCTGGTGACAATGCCTGGTCGACCGGGCTGGCTTTGGGTGGATCCCTGAACAACAGTGAAACCATGTTGCTGCGCATGAGCATGCAGCAGCATCGAAGCGACGGCTTTCGCAGCAACCCGTACCTGCGCCGGACTGACACGAATGGGCGGGATGAAGCAACAGCACGTGCGCGGCTACGCTGGTTTGCGGCGGCCGACGGGACCATTGACCTCGCGATGATGTATGTCGATATCGAGGACGGTTACGACGCGTTTGCGATCGACAACAGTTTTACGGTGTTGTCCGACAAGCCGGGCAGGGATGCGCAGCGTAGCCGGGGTGCTTCAGTAAAAGCGCTGTATACGGGTTGGGACGCGGTAACGCTGACCGCAATCACGGCCGCGGCAGATTCAGATATCGATTTCGGCTACGACGCCGACTGGGGCAACGCGGATTCCTGGGCACCGGTGACTTACGACTTTACTTCCAGCAGCCAGCGTGCCCGCCAGACCTGGTCGCAGGAGTTTCGATTTTCGGGGTCACAATGGCTGGTCGGGATATACGCGATGCACCTGCAGGATGATCTTGTCACGCTCGACCAGGGCCAGTATTACGATCCGCTGTCCGACATTGCGGACAGCCTGGACTCCACCCTGAGAAGTGCGTACGAGGCCACCAATGTCGCCGCGTTCGGGCAGTATGAATTTCTGTTTGGCGAAAATACTCGCCTCAGCCTCGGGCTGCGCGCCGAACGGCGCGCAACGCAATATGAAGATTCAAATGGATTACGTGAAGATCCGACCGAATCGATGCTTGGCGGCGAGATTTCACTGAGCCACGACGTTTCGACGATGGCAACTGCCTATGTGACGCTTGCGCGCGGCTACAAGGCCGGTGGATTCAATCTCGGCATCGTGCCTGATGACCGGCGCGACTTTGTCGCCGAGTACCTGTGGAACCTGGAGGCCGGCTTCAAATCGGCCTGGCTTGAGGATCGATTGCAACTTGATGCATCGCTGTTCCTGGCGCGGCGCGACGAGCAGCAGGTTCGTACTTCATTTCAGATCGATCCAGGCAATCCAACGTCGTTCGTATTCTTTACCGACAACGCCGCCACGGGCGAAACCATGGGCATTGAAACCGAATTGCGCTGGCAACCGGGCCTTGCCTGGGAATTGTATGCGTCCATCGGTCTTCTGGATGCCAGCTTCGATCGCTTCGTTACGCCACAGGTGGACCTTAGCGGTCGCAAGCAGGCGCATGCTCCTGACTATACTGTTGCGGTTGGCGGACGCTACGCGCATCCCTCGGGATTTTTTGCGCGAGTGGACCTGAGCGCGCGCGACGAATTCTACTTTGATGTCAGCCATGATGAGCGATCCGCGGCATACTCACTGGCTAACGCCCGTGTGGGCTTTGCGGCCGAGAGCTGGTCGCTGCAACTCTGGGCGCGCAATCTGTTCGACCAGGACTACGCGGTTCGTGGTTTCTATTTCGGTAACGAACCGCCGGATTTCGTGCCAGCGCTATACACACGGCTCGGCGATCCGCAGCAGATTGGCCTCAGCGCAGAAGTAAACTTCTAGATGCAGCAACTGCTCGAAACTCTGCTGGCCCAGGCACAAGCCTTTTCAATGGTCGAGGCGATCGCGGTGCTGCTTGCGGTCGGCTACGTGGTCCTGGCGATACGACAGAACATATGGTGTTGGTTCAGCGCAGCAGTGAGCACCGCCATTTTCACCTGGTTGTTTTTTGGCGTCAGGTTGTACATGGAGGCTGTACTCAACGTGTTTTATTTCATCATGGCAATCTATGGGTGGCATAGCTGGCATTCTGGCCGGCGAAACGATCGCGGTCTGGCAGTCACTACCTGGCCGTGGATGCGACATATCACGGCCGTCGCGATAATTGTCCTGCTGTCCAGCGTAAGCGGCTATCTGTTACAGACGCGAACCGATGCGGCGTTCCCTTATGTTGATTCCCTGACCAGCTGGGGAGCGGTCTGGGCGACGTTCCTGATGGCACGCAAAGTCCTGGAGAACTGGTGGTATTGGTTCGCCATCGACGCGACCATGATGTATGTGTTCTGGGCGAGGGAACTTCCGCTGACGGCGTTGTTATACCTTGCCTACCTGGTCATGATTCCAATCGGTCTGCTGAGCTGGACGCGCTCGTATCGCCAGTCACTTGCATGAGCGATGCAGTCAGCAGGGCATTGTCGCAAATTCCAGGCTGGAATGATGCGACCGTTTCCGAACTCAAGGGCGGCCTGACCAATCCGTGCTGGCTGGTCGAGCGCGAAGGTCGCAAGGCCGTCTTGAAGATCGACAAATCGCCGCGCAGTGAGCCATTCAGTACGCGCAAGGCCGAAGCACGGATCCAGAACCGCGCATACGCCGCCGGCCTCGCCAATGCGGTGCTGTACGTGTCCGACACGCTATTGATGACCGAGTACATCGACGGCGTGATCTGGTCTGAGGGTTGTCTGGCCGACAATGAGAATCTGCAAAGGCTTGCCGCGGCCATGAAAAAACTGCACTCGCTGCCATTGACGGGCCGGACATTCGATGCCATCGGGGCGGCGCGCAACTACGCACAACGAATCGTCAACGGTGATGCCGACAGGATTCGTGATTGCCTGGCGAAAATCGAGACGATGCCATTGCCGCACAATCTTTGCTGTTGCCACAACGATATGGTGGCGGCAAACATCATATACACGCCGGACGTTCGTTTTCTTGACTGGGAATACGCCTGCGACAACGATCCGTTTTTCGACCTGGCAACCGTTGTGGCGCACCATCAATTGTCGCCCGAACGCGCCGATTACCTGCTGGACGCTTATTTCGACGGCGATGGGGCTCGCTGGCGCAAGCAGTTGAATCGCCAGGCGGAATTCTACGCGGCCTTGCTCTGGCTCTGGGAGGCAGATCGTGAATGAGGCTGCCATGCGGGCGACATCGCGGGCATGGCCCCCTCCCACAATGTCCTCCTCCCACAATGCCCACTCACATAATGGCCCCGACTATTACCAGCTGTTGCGCAGCTCTCTGAGTTTCAGGAATACCGTACGCGCATCGGGACTGTCGCCGATTTCCGGAAACCGATGCTTGACACCAGCAATCACAGTTTTGCTGTTGAGACGAAAAAAAGTATTGATACGTCGTTCCATGGCCAGTGTTGTGATCAAAGCATTGTTCGGGTCCTGGTTTTCGAACTGCGCCAGCGTATCGCGAGCGGCTTTGTTGTCCGGCTCGCGATCGAGCGTGAACTTGAGATTGTTGGCCAGGTAGTCGTGACCCGGGTAAATTCTCGTGTCATCACCGAGCTTTTCGAGCTGGTTGTGAAACGTCTCGTACAGCTGATCCGGATGCCCGCCGTTATGGCAATTACCGGCCCCGGCGTTGAACAGCGTATCGCCCGTGAACAATGCGGGCTGGTCGGTTCGTGAGAGCAGGCAGATGTGGCTCATCGTGTGGCCTGGCGTATCGAGGCAGTCTAGTTCCACCGTTTTGCCAACCTTGACGATATCACCCGCAGCAACGCCAATATCCATATCCGCTATGCGCCGGCCGGCATCTTTGTGCGCAATAACCTTTGCGCCGGTTGCAGCCACTACGGCCTTGTTGCCACCCGTATGATCCCCGTGTTCGTGCGTGTTCAGGACTTGCGAAATCGACCAGCCGTTTTGGCGCGCGACCGCGAGGCATTGAACATGGTCTAGCGGGTCGATCGCGAGTGCGTCGCCGGTCTCCGGACACACGATGAGATAGTTGAAATTGCGATAGGCATTGCCTGTCCAGATCTGCCGGACAATCATTGCCTGCTCCGCTGATAGACGCGTGTGCCACCAACCCAGGTTTCGAGCACCTCGATATCATCGATCTGCTCGGTCGGGATATTGAAAAAGTCGCGGTCAACGAGGATAAAGTCGGCCCATTTGCCGGGCTCGAGACTGCCCAGGCGGTCTTCCTGGTGCGCCGCGAAAGCTGCGGCCAGCGTAAACGAGTGCAGGGCCTCAGCGCGACTCATCGCCTCATCCAGGTACCAGCCGCCGGTTGGAAGGCCGTTGCGGTCCTGCCGCGAGACGGCGGCATACAGGCCATGAAATGGATTCGGTAGCTCGACCGGAAAATCCGAGCCGCTGGCGATCACTGCGCCTGATCGCAGCAGTTGTTGCCAGGCATAACCGCCCTTGATGCGTTCAGCGCCGATGCGGTCCTCGGCCATGTTCATATCGCTGGTCGCGTGAGTCGGCTGCATGGATGCGATGACACCCAGCGCGGCGAATCGCGGAATGTCATCGAGGGCAATGATTTGCGCATGTTCCACCCGGTTGCGCAAAGGCGAAGGCAGGCCGGCCTGCACGCGCTCAAATGCATCCAGCACGAGTCGATTGCCGCGATCACCGATCGCGTGCGCGCCCACCTGGAAGCCCATGCGATTGGCCTTTTCGATGGCGCCAATTAATTCATCGCTGGTGACAAGAGTCAGGCCGCGATTCTCGGCGTCGTCGGAATAGGGATCGAGCAGCGCCGCACCGCGGCTGCCCAACGCACCATCGGCGTAGATTTTCACCGCGCGGACGTCAAGGTGATCATTGCCGTAGGCAATCATCGGTTTGGCAATGGCGTCCAGGTTGGGACCGGCGTTCGAAAGCATGGCGTAAATGCGCATACTCAGAGCGTTGTCATCGGCGAGCGAGGTATACACCTCCACGGTGTCGAGATCGATGCCCGCATCGTGCACGCTCGTGATTCCGAGCGACAGTAATGTAGTGACAGCTTCCAGCGCTGCACCGCGAATCTCCAACTTGGTCGGAACCGGGACATGTTCGTCGACCAGGTCCATGGCCCGGTCGATCATCACACCCGTGGCATGTCCGTTCTTGTCGCGAATGATCTTGCCGCCGATCGGGTCGAGCGTCTCGTCATCAATGCCGGCCAGTTGCAGCGCTGCGCTGTTGGCCCATCCCGCGTGGCCATCGATTCGTCGCAGCCAGACCGGGCGATCGCTGACGACCGCATCGATGTCCGCCGCGGTGGGAAATTCCCGCAGCGGCCAGATCACCTGGTTCCAGCCACGCCCCTCGATCCAGTCGGCATGGGGATTGGCAGCCGCGTAGTCGGCGATTCTCTGCACAGCCGCAGGAAGGCTCGTGGTGCCGGCCAGATCCATGCTGGCGGCGAGAAACCCCAGGCCCAGCACGTGCGCGTGTGCATCCGTGAGGCCGGGCAGCAAGTAGCGGCCCTGGCCGTCGATACGCCTGGCAGCCGCATAGTCGTTCAATAAATCTGGACCTCCGGTCGCGAGCACCTTGCCGTTATCCGCAATCACCAGCACGTCGAACCGGACGATCCCGGTCGCGGTCGATGTATAACCCGTCACGTTGTGTATCGCGGTCTGCGCGGCCGTCGCGCTACTCGCAAGCAGAACAATCAACAGGAATGAGCTTCGCATAGCGGGATTGTATGGGGAATGGGCCGGCATTTTGCGAGTTTCTCACTGTGGTAGTTTTGCAACAAATCCCTTCAAAATGCCCTTTAGCGACGCATACTGAGTCCAGAGAATTGACAGTTAGCGGTTTTTCTGCGAACTTCGCGACTGGCTTTCGTCGCCTTTGAGCAACAAGGCTGGACAAACCAGTTGCAGGACACCTTCAGGCAGGCTTGGCGGGGGATCAGGGGGCCAGGGACTACGTGCTGGTGAAAGATGAAAAGCGGCTCCGAGAGGAGCCGCTTTTTTGTGCGCGCCTTAAACCCGATTTTGCTAAATTGGCCGCCACCGGCAATCGCGCTTTGGGAATCCGATGCAGTCTGAAAAAAGAATGGCCTACTGGCGGGCCAACCTTCGTCTTGTCGCGGTCTGCCTTCTCGTCTGGTTCATCGGTTCCTACGGCTTCGGCATCCTGCTGGTCGACGAACTGAACGGCATTCGATTCGGCGGTTTCCAACTCGGCTTCTGGTTTGCGCAGCAAGGCTCGATTTACCTGTTCGTGGCACTTATCTTCTTTTACGCCTGGCGTATGAATCGCATCGACCGACAATTCGATGTGCACGAAGACTAGAGGACCCGGATGAGCCTGCAATTTCTGACCTACGTCATCGTAGGGCTTAGTTTCGCGCTCTACATCGGTATAGCGATCTGGTCTCGGGCGCACAGTACCGGCGACTTCTACATCGCGGGCAGGGGCGTCTCGCCACTGGCCAACGGCATGGCGACCGCGGCGGACTGGATGAGTGCGGCGTCTTTCATCTCGATGGCCGGGCTGATTGCTTTTCTCGGTTACGACGGCTCTGTTTATCTCATGGGCTGGACCGGCGGCTACGTGCTGCTGGCTCTGCTGTTGGCCCCGTACCTGCGCAAGTTTGGCAAGTTTACGGTGCCGGAATTCATCGCCGAGCGTTATTACTCGAAAACCGCGCGCATCGTTGCCGTAATTTGCCTGATATTCATTTCCTTCACCTACGTCGCCGGCCAGATGCGCGGCGTCGGCATCGTGTTCTCCAAGTTTCTCGAAGTGGATGTAACCACCGGACTGTTGGTCGGCATGGGCATCGTGCTTGTTTATGCAGTCCTCGGCGGCATGAAGGGCATTACCTATACACAGGTCGCGCAGTACTGCGTATTGATTTTCGCCTACACGGTACCGGCGGTTTTTATCGGCATTCAATTAACCGGGAACCCGTTGCCACAGCTGGCATTCGGTAGCGAGATCACGGGTACCGGCACGGCGTTGCTGGACAAACTTAATGACGTTGTCGTTTCACTGGGATTCAATGAATACACGTCCGGCACCAAGAGTCGCATTGATGTGTTTTGCATCACGCTCGCGCTGATGGTCGGCACGGCCGGGCTGCCGCACGTCATCGTGCGTTTTTTCACGGTGCCCAAAGTGCGCGATGCGCGTCTATCGGCCGGCTACGCATTGCTGTTCATTGCCATCCTTTACACGACCGCACCCGCGGTCGGATCGATGGCGCGCTACAACCTGATCAGCACGATTCAGCCCGGAGTGGTCGGCACTGTTGACGGCAATCTGGTTTACGACGAACGCCCGCCCTGGATGCAGACCTGGCAGAAGACGGGGCTGCTCACCTTCACGGACAAAAACGGTGACGGCCGCATTCAGTATTACAACGACAGCAATGCCGAATTCGCGGCGCAGGCTGCTGCCTATGGCTGGCAGGGCAACGAGCTCCAGGTGGACCAGGACATCATGGTGCTGGCGAATCCGGAGATTGCGGGATTGCCAAACTGGGTGATCGCACTGGTGGCGGCGGGCGGAATAGCCGCCGCATTGTCCACTGCCGCCGGTTTACTGCTGGTGATATCGGCGGCCGTTTCGCACGACCTGATCAAGGGTATTTTCCTGCCGGCGATATCGGAGCAACGGGAATTGCTCGCCGGCCGAATCGCGGCCGTGTTTGCGATTCTTGTCGCTGGCTATCTCGGTTTCGATCCTCCAGGCTGGGTTGCGCAAGTGGTGGCGTTCGCTTTCGGCCTGGCCGCCGCCTCGCTTTTCCCCGTTATCCTGCTCGGTATTTTCTTCAAGCGCGTGAACAAGCAGGGTGCGATCGCGGGCATGCTGACCGGCCTGATATTTACTTACGGCTATATCGAATTCTTCAAAGGCCTGTTCCTGAAATGGGCCGGCTCGCCCTGGGGCGAGAATGTTGCCGCCAACTGGCTCTTCGGCATTTCACCCGAGGGTATTGGTGTTATCGGCATGTGCCTGAATTTCGCGGTAGCAATCGGTGTCAGTTACCTGACCGCGCCACCGCCCTTACGTATACAACACATGGTTGAGCACATTCGTGTGCCACGCCAATTTGACGAGGAAACCACATGACACGTTTATTCAGCCGATTTGTCCTGACCTTGCTTGCACTGGTTTACCTGAATTTTGCAAGTGCCGCACCCGAGGGCGGATTCACCGATACTGAACTGCGCATGCTTGACTGGATCGACGCGCACTCTGAAGCCGCTATCGAGCTGCTTGAGGAGACCGTCAATATTGGCAGTGGGACGATGAACCATGACGGTGTACGCAAGGTTGGTGTCGTGATGCAACGCGAGCTCGACACACTCGGGCTCGACACCGAGTGGATCGAGATGCCGCCTGAAGTTAATCGCGCCGGTCACCTGTTTGCTCGACAGGAGCGCAACGGAAAGAAATTCCTGCTGATTGGTCATCTCGATACGGTGTTCGAGTCGGATGATGAGTTTCAGTCTTTTGTGCGCGAAGGCGATACTGCACGCGGCCCCGGTGTTGATGACATGAAGTCCGGAAATGTCGTGATCGTTTATGCGCTGAAAGCCCTGCAAGCGATCGGAGCGCTCGATGAGCTGTCGGTGGTAGTTGTCTATACGGGCGATGAAGAGCAGGCTGGCAACCCGCTGTCGATTTCACGACGGGAGCTGATCGAAGCCGGCAAATGGTCTGATATCTCCCTGGGCTTCGAGTCGGCCAGTCATTCGGATGATGTCGACTGGGTCACCGTGTCACGTCGTAGCTCGAGCAACTGGGTGCTCAGCGTGACGGGCAAACAGGCGCATTCTTCCGGTGTGTTCGGCGACGAGACGGGCGCTGGTGCTATTTACGAGGCGGCGCGCATTCTCATGGACTTTTATAATGAATTGCGCGATGAGGAATTCCTGACTTTCAATGCGGCCAATATCCAGGGTGGCACCGACGTCGAATTCGATGAACAGCTCAATCGTGGCCGCGCATTTGGCAAGACCAATGTTGTGCCGCGCACCGCAATCGTTGCCGGCGATTTGCGCGCGATCTCAGAGGAGCAAATCACGCGTGTTCAGGCTCGCATGCAGGACATCGTTGCGCGCAACCTGCCGCATACAACGGCCAGCATCCGCTTTTTCGACAAGTATCCGCCGATGGCGCCCACGGAAGGCAATCGTCGCCTCGCTGCTGAATTGTCGCGCATCAACGAAGCACTCGGTCGCGGACCAATGTCGGAGTTGCATCCCTTGCGTCGTGGTGCGGCCGATATTTCTTTCGTTGCTCCGTACACTGACGGCCTGGACGGGATGGGTGCGCTCGGTAACGGCGGGCACACGCCCGATGAAAGCCTCGATCTGACCAGCATGCCGCTCGCTATCAAGCGTGCCGCGGTGCTGATCTATCGCCTGAGCCAGCAATGAGTCACGCGCACGACAACAACAATATGCGGCGTGTGCTGCTTGCGTTGTTGTTGACCGGCAGCTTCATGATCGTCGAGGTCATCGGCGGCATTCTATCGGGATCACTTGCCTTGCTGGCGGACGCGGGTCACATGCTGACCGACACCATGGCGCTGGGACTCGCGGCGGCGGCATTTCAGGTCAGCAAGCGGCCGGCCGACATCAAGCTTACCTATGGCTACCAGCGATTTCAGATCCTGGCGGCATTCGTTAACGGGCTAAGTCTGTTACTCATCGTTGGCTGGATCCTCTTTGAGGCCGTCGATCGCCTGCGGCACCCGGCGCCCGTGCTGGGCACAACCATGTTGCTGATTGCGTCAATTGGATTGCTGGTCAACGTGGTCGCGTTTTTCGTGCTGCATGGCGGTGATCGCGAAAATCTCAACATCCGGGGCGCGCTAGTGCACGTGGCAGGCGACCTGCTGGGATCGCTTGCGGCCGTGATCGCGGCCATCGTTATCATTTATTCTGGCTGGACGCCGATCGACCCGATCCTGTCCGTGTTCGTCGCCTTGCTGATATTGCGCAGCGCCTGGTCGCTGTTGAAACACAGCGCGCACGTGTTACTCGAAGGCGCACCCGAATCGCTGAATATTTCAGCCATGCAGGAACGACTGATTGCCGCGGTGCCCGCGGTGACCAGTATCCATCACGTGCACGTCTGGGGTTTGACGCCGCAGGACCTGATACTGACGATGCACGTGCGGCTGGCGTCGCCACCGGGAAACCCGACAGAGTGCATCCGCAGAATCAAGGCGGTGCTAAAGGCCGAATACAATATCGGTCACTCGACCATCGAGATCGAAACCGACGACTGCGCGGACCACTAATCTTCAGGTGTGATCGTACCGATGTAGGGTAGAGTGCGGCCGCGCTCTGCATAGTCGAGGCCGTAGCCGACTACCCACTCGTTGCCAATGCCAAAGCCGACGTAGTCGATCGGCACCTCGACCTGCGCGCTGCCCGGTTTGTGCAACAGGGCACAGGTACGAACCGATGCGGGCCGATGCGATTTGAGCATGCCAATCAGGTACTTCAGGGTGTGCCCTGTGTCGACGATGTCTTCAATGATAAGCACATGCCGACCTTCGATATCGCCCCGCACATCCATGACCAGTCGTACGGCGCCACTCGAGACACTGCCATTGCGATAACTCGATACGGCAATGAACTCCACTGTGCGTGGAATGCTCAGCCGGCGTGACAGGTCGGCGAGAAAGATGAAAGAACCCTTGAGGACGCCGATCAGTACCACGTTGCCCTTGTCGGCATAGTCAATTGAGATCTGGGCGGCGAGCTCACGGACGCGCTTGTCAATATCGGCTTCGCTGATCAAGACCGGGGGAAGTTGTTCGCTCACGCTGGTTTCCTGGGGACGCGAATGCGGTAAGGTAGCACATCTATGAAGCGCACAATTGCGATCGCGGGCAATATGGGGTCGGGCAAGTCGACGCTGGTCGAATTTTTGTCGCGCACTTATAACATTGCGCCGTTTTACGAGCCCAACGACTGTAATCCCTACCTGGCTGACTTCTACGGCGACATGCAGCGCTGGGCATTCCAGTCGCAGCTGTATTTTCTTGGCAACAAGTTTCGTTTGCACCAGGATCTGGATCGTCAGGACGGTGTGGTCGCTCTCGATCGGACGATTTTCGAGGACGCTGAAATTTTCGCGACCGCGCTATACCAGATGCAAAAGATTTCAGAGCGCGACTGGGAAACTTACCAGGGCTTTTACACAGCAATCCTCGACGCGATTCGGCCGCCCGATCTGATGATTTACCTGCGCTGTTCGATGCGTACTTTGCGGCAACGGATCAAATTGCGGGGCAGAGCCATGGAACAGGATGTACCGCTCGCCTACCTGAAGCGCCTCGATCGCCTGTACGAGCAGTGGATAGCGAATTACACGATGGGCGAGGTGCTGGTGCTGGAGACGGACCGGCTGGACTACGTCAACGACGTCATACACCGGCTCGACGTCATGCAGCGCATCGAGGCCATGCTGCCCGTCGAGATCGGTAAGCCCATTGCCTGCTGAAAGTGTCAGGCCGTTTTGGCTGCCGAATTTGCCATAAGCCCGAGATGGGCGTCGCATACGCGGAAGTCGCTATTGCCACGATAAATGGGAATCATTATCATTTGCGCATGGCAAATCCTGACATCACGCTCGCCTCCCTAAAAAACGGCCAGACCGGCACGATCCGGTCAATTGACGCAACCGACCCGCAGGTTCAGCGGCTCATGGTACTCGGGCTGGTCGAAGGGACGCAGGTGCAACACGCGGGCGCAGCGCTCGGTGGCGATCCGATCGAGTTTCGCTTTTTTGGCAGCGGAATTTCCTTGCGCCGCGAACAGGCCATGCGTTTCACCGTGACGCGCGATAGTGGCGACTAAAGCCGGTAGCAGCGAAACCCGCGTATCTCTGCAAGACATCCCGAAACGCCGGCACGCTGATGCCAGCATCGCGGTGGTGGGGAGCCCGAATTCGGGCAAGAGCACCCTGTTCAATCGCCTGACCGGCCTGCGCCAGCGCATCGGCAATTACCCGGGCGTGACCGTGGAACGTCATGTCGGGCTGTTAAAGGCCGACGAACACACGATCGAGCTCATTGATCTGCCCGGCACTCACGGTCTGAGTGCGCATTCCTACGAAGAGCAAATCGCGATCGACGTCATTTTTGGCAGGATGCCCGGCACGCAACCGCCGGATGGCATTCTCGCCGTGGTTGACGCGACGAATCTTTACCAGGGTCTTTACCTGGTCCAGCAACTGATCGAGCTCGAACGGCCAATTGTCGTTGCTTTGACCATGGTCGACGCAGCGGCGGCAGCCGGGATCAAAATCGACCTCGACAAGTTGTCCGTACACCTTGGCGGCATTCCGATTTGCGGTGTCGTGGCGACGACCGGGCAGGGCATCGCCGCGCTACGTGATGCGATCGTTGCCTTGCAAGGCGCCGCCTTGCCGAAGCCGACGACCGCCTGGCCGGAACTTACGGCGGCGGCGACGGAACTCGCCGGCAAGGCAGCCGCACCGATGCGACGTGCAGAAATCGAACGCCTGATTATCGATGGCGACACGGGCATGAACGCGCACATGCTCGAATGTCTCGGTTCGGATGCCAGGGCCAGGCTGACGCGCTACCGTGATCAATTGTTCGGGCTTGAGCCGCCGCTGGCGCGCGAGGCTCGCGTGCGTTACGCGTGGGTTCGGAAGGTGCTCGGCGATGTGCAGCAAAAAATGCCTGTGTTGTTATCGTGGCGAACGCGTCTCCGGCAGTTTTTCAATCAGCCGATTCCGGGCACACTCGGGTTGTTCCTCGTCATGGCGATCGTATTCCAGGCCGTGTTTGCCTGGGCGACGCCAATGATGGACCTGATTGACGCAGCCACTGCGTCGCTCGGCGCCTGGGTGGGAGGCCAGCTTGGCGATGGCGCATTTTCCAGCCTGGTCACGGATGGCATAATCGCCGGTGTAGGCAGTGTGATCATCTTCCTGCCGCAGATCCTGATCCTGTTCCTGTTCATCATCCTGCTTGAGGATTCGGGTTATCTCGCGCGTGCCGCCTACCTGCTGGATCGCGTCATGCGTTCGGCCGGCTTGTCGGGGCAATCCATCATCCCGATGATTTCCAGCTTCGCTTGCGCGGTGCCGGGCATCATGGCGACGCGCGTCATTCCGAACCGGCGCGATCGCATCGCGACCATTCTCGCCGCACCGTTCATGACCTGCTCCGCGCGGCTGCCCGTGTACGCGCTGCTGATCGCGGCCTTTGTACCGGCAACCGGCGTCGGTTTCATGAACCTGCAGGGGCTGGTGCTGTTTGGCCTGTATATGTTCGGCATCATCATGGGCGTGTTGACTGCACTGTTGCTCAGAAAAACTGCGCTGCGCGGCCCGAAACCGCCGTTCGCGCTAATGCTGCCCGAATTCCGGCGACCTAATCTGCGCACGGTATTCATGCAATTGCTCGGACGGGCGCGCGTTTTCCTGCGCCGAGCCGGAACCGTCATTTTTTCAGTCGCCGTCATCATCTGGGCGCTGGCCTATTTTCCTCGCTCCGTCGATCTTGATCGGTCGCTCACCGAGAACGAGGCGGCCGCCGCGCAGCTCGAGCAAAGCTGGCTGGGGCGCGCCGGTCACTTCGTCGAGCCGGCGTTTGCGCCGCTCGGCTGGGACTGGCGCGTGTCATCCGCGGTGATCGCGGGGTTTCCGGCGCGCGAAGTCGTGATTGCTGTGCTCGGCACCGTCTATGCGGTCGGCGATGAGGCTGATGAGGCCACACTGTCACGACGATTAAAGGCGTCGACCTGGCCGGACGGTCGCCCGGTATTTACCTTGCCGATGGTGATCGGCCTGCTGATTTTTTACGCCTGCTGCCTGCAGTGCGCGGCAACGCTGGCCGTGATCCGGCGCGAAACCAACAGCTGGCGATGGCCGGTATTTGCCTGGATTTACATGACCACGATCGGTTATATCGGCGCTCTGCTGGCGTTTCAGCTGCTGTAGTGCGGTATCGGGTTTGACTCTGCGTGATAACATGCGGTCAGTCGTAACAATCAGAATAAAGGCCGCCTCATGTTCAGAGCAGTTCGATGTTCGCTGTTTGTAACCCTGCTTACTATTCTTCCGCTGGCCGTTAATGCGGCGGCCGCCGAGGATTCCGGCGATCAAAAAGCGGTGCTTGTTACCGGCGCCACCAGCGGCATCGGACTGCACATCGCAGAACGGCTGGCCTCGGAGGGATATCGGGTCTACGCCGGTGCCCGAAAACAGGAAGACATCGATCGCCTGAACAAGATCGACAATATCGTGGCCATTCGCCTCGACGTCACCAACCAGGATGACATCGATGCGGCCTTGGTGGAGATTCGCGCCGCCGGGCATGGACTCTGGGGCCTCATCAACAATGCCGGTGTGTTTATCGGTGGTCCGGTTACTGACGTCAGCATTGAGGAGACGATGTGGCTGTTCGACGTCAACGTTTTTGGCGTGTACCGGGTTACACAGGCGTTCGCACCCCTGATTATTGAGTCCAAAGGGCGAATCTCGACGATCGGCTCAATCGCGGGCATCGGCTCGAGTCGATTTTTCAGCCAGTACAGCATGAGCAAGCATGCGATGGAGGCGTTTACTGATTCACTGGCCATAGAACTGGAGCAATTTGGCGTCGGCGTGAGCGTTATAGAGCCGGGCAACTACGACTCCAAGATTGTGGAAACGGCCTGGAAGCGTATGCAGGAGAAGGGTTACATCGACGAGAACTCACCCTACGCGGCCGACCTGAAAGAATTCATGGAGTGGCCTGCCGATCGCAGTATCTACAAGGAACCGGACGAGGTCGCCGATGCGGCAGTGCACGCATTGTCCAGCGATAAGCCGAAGCGCCGTTACATGACGGTACCGAATGAGAGTGAAGCTCGTTGGGCAATCGGGTCCCTGATTCGCGAGTTGGCCGAGCTCAATGACTGGCAGGCGTACTCGTATTCGCGCGAAGAACTCATTGCCATGCTCGATGAGGCAATGGCCCAGGATACGGACTAGCTGAGAAACTCAGCACTGATCGCCTCCCACAGCTTACAAGTGCCGAAGTCGGGATACGGCTTCACTCAGCGTGGTATCGTCCTTGGCGAAACAAAAGCGCAGTCGCGTGCCGGTAAAATCCTGCTCGCAGAATACGGATAAGGGAATCGAGGCCACACGCAGCTCGCGCGTCCATTGCATCGAGACCTCGGTATCGGTGGCAGTGCTTATATCGCCGTAGTCGACCAGCTGGAAGAAAGTGCTGCGCGCCGGTGTAAAGCGGAATCGGGTGCCTTCGAGCAAGTTGCAAAAGTGATCGCGTTTTTGCTGGTAGAAGTCCGCCACCCGGTGCTGAAAATCCGGTTGCGAGACCAGGAAATCGGCAATGCCGTGCTGCATCGGTGTGCTCACGGCGAACGTCGTGAACTGATGCACCTTGCGGAATTCGGCCGTGAGCGACGGCGGTGCAAGGCAATAGCCGATCTTCCAGCCGGTCGCATGATAAGTCTTGCCGAAGGAACTGATGACGAAGCTGCGTGGCCACAGCGCGTCGTGTTGCAACACACTGCAATGCGATTTACCGTCGAAAATGATGTGTTCGTAGACTTCGTCCGACAACAGGTAGGCGGACGAACCAGCCAGGATGTCGGCCAGCTGGTCGAGGTCATCGCGACCGAGAATTGCGCCGGTCGGGTTATGCGGAAAGTTCACGATGACGAGGCGCGTTTTTGCGTTGATCGTATCCCGCAGGCGTTGCCAGTCGACTTCAAACTCGCCGCGTTGCGGGTGGACCGCCAGCGGCACATGATGTGTAATGCCGCCTGCCAGCGTCACCGAGGGTTCGTAGGAGTCATAGGCCGGATCCAGCACGACCACCTCGTCGCCGCGATGTACGATCGCCTGGATGGCGGCAAAAATACCTTCGGTGGCGCCCGAACATATCGTAACTTCGGTGTCGGCGTTGATCACGCGACCGTGTTCGGCCTCGGTCTTGGCGGCGAGCGCCTGGCGCAGTGCGGGCACGCCGGGCATGGGCGCGTACTGGTTCGCACCGTGCCTGAGGTGGTAGCTGATGCGATCGGTCAGCGCTTCGGGCGGATCGAAACTCGGGAAGCCTTGCGAGAGGTTGATCGCATCGCAATCTGTCGCGAGCTGGCTCATGACAGTAAAAATGGTCGTGCCAACCGAAGGTAGCTTGCTGTCCAGGGGAGGTCGCATGAAGGCGACTATTCTATGCGAACCAGTAGCCGGATGTTGAAGCTCGGGAAGTTGCTGCCGACGGCCGGACTCATGCTGCCGGTCGGCTGAATGCCATAGCCCGTGACGAGCGGATCGTAGCCCTGGCCATCGGGAACAAACGTGTAGTTGTACGGTGCGCCGCCACCGGGCTAGTTGCTGAAGCTGACATCGGCCGCGCAGGAATAGCCGAGTCCGCTGGCCACGGCGCCGTCGACAAAAACGATCGGGTCGCCGCTCGAGGTATCGACGAACAGTGCGGACTGGGGAGGTAATGGGTCAGTGATGATGACCGAGTCTGCGGCTGGCGACCCATCGCCCTGATTTGTGACGCCGACGGTGTAAAGTACTACGGCACCTGGAATGGCTTTGGGATTGTTGCTGCCATTAACCGGGTCGCTGACTGTCTGTGCGATTTTCGACACCAGCAGGCTTGGCGTCGGCGTTCGATTGAAGCACACGTCATCGACGTGCCAATAATCTTCGCTGGCACCGCCGCCGCCGGTCATGCGAAAGCGCAGCTGCATGCCTGCATGGCGCACCGCAGCGGGCAGTAAATAGTTGCGTACGAAAGGCTGACCGGGTTGACCATTACCGCTGAATGTCTCCAGTGCGATCCAGGCGCCGACATTACCAGCAGACGCAGGAAAATCCTGCATTTTTGATTCAGACTCATCGCAAAGGCCTTCCCGGACTCACGCGTCCTACTTGACTGAATTCCAGAGAAAACAAGGTGTTTTCGGCCGGATGCAGGTCACAAAACCGGCGCCAGCCGGACCGATGGTCATTCCGCTATGACAATTTCGGGATATCGGAGAACGACCTGACATTGAAAGCCGTGACTCAACGAGCGCAACCTGTACTATGCTGGGCAGCCAGTACCGTGGAGTAAAATTGTGACGTCATCGCAACCGCACTCAAAACACGATTACGAAGTTGGGCAGGACAATATCCGTGTTCTCGGTCTCGACGTTCACAATCCGGTTTTCATGGTGTCGGCGGCGCTGGTCGTCGCATTCGTTGCCGGCACCCTGATGTTTCTCGATTCCGCTGGCGCGGCCTTTTCTGAGCTGCGTGTATGGATTACAACCAAGTTTGACTGGCTGTTCATGATCTCAGTGAACATATTTGTTCTATTCAGCCTGTTCGTCGCCTGCAGCAAATTGGGCAATGTCCGTCTTGGTGGCGAGGATGCCAAGCCGCGCTATGGCTACGCGGGCTGGTTGTCGATGCTGTTTGCCGCCGGGGTCGGTATCGGGCTTATGTTTTACGGCGTGCTGGAGCCGGTGACGCATACGCTGCATCCGCCATTGGGCATCGATCCGGCCGATCAGCGTGCCGCGACGGCTGCGGGCATGTCGGCGGCTATTTTTCATTGGGGCTTGCATGCCTGGGGTGTGTACGCGGTGGTTGGTCTCGCACTCGCGTTTTTTTGTTTCAATCGGGGTTTGCCGCTGGTGATGCGGTCGGCGTTCTATCCGTTACTCGGCGACCGAGTCCGGGGTGGTTTCGGCCACGTGATTGATATTACCGCGGTGCTGGCGACAATCTTTGGTCTGGCGACCTCTCTCGGTCTAGGCGCGGAACAGTTGGCGGGTGGCCTAAGGTATTTGTTCGATATCGAGCCGCGCAGTTCGACCAAGATACTTCTTGTTACTGCAATTATTGCCATTGCTGTAGCCTCGGTGGTGGCGGGGCTGGACAAAGGCGTGAAGCGGCTGAGCGAAATCAACATGGTCATGGCCGGGTTGCTGTTGCTTTTCATCATCATCGCCGGCCCCAGCCTCGTCATCCTGAAGACGATGATCGTGTCGGTCGTTGATTATGGCCGCCACCTGATTCCGCTAAGCAACTGGATCGGGCGCGAAGACACGGCGTTCTATCATGGCTGGTCGGCATTTTATTGGGCTTGGTGGATTGCCTGGTCTCCGTTTGTTGGCATGTTCATCGCGCGCATCAGCTATGGCCGCACTGCCAGGGAGTTCGTCATCTGGGTGTTGATCATTCCGACGCTCATCGGTGTCATCTGGATGTCGACGCTCGGCGGGACTGCCCTGCATCAATTGCTGGTCGATGGCTACCAAGGCGTGGCCGGGGCGGTTCCCGAACTCGCGTTGTTCAAGATGCTGGAGGGTTTGCCGTTTGGCAAAATCGTGTCGGGCGCGTCACTGTTCCTGATCGCTATTTTCTTCGTGACCTCAGCTGATTCCGGGTCACTGGTGGTCGATACAATCACGGCGGGCGGAAAAATGGATTCCCCCGTCATACAGCGTGTGTTCTGGTGCGTGCTGGTTGGCCTTGTAGCGATCGTTCTGTTGCTCGGTGGCGGCATCAATTCACTACAGGCGCTGGTGATCTCGGTCGGGCTGCCGTTCTGCATTGTGCTGTTGTTCATGTGCGCAAGTCTGTATAAGGGCCTGCGCGAGGAAGTCGGTTACTCGCGATAGTCCGGCGCGCGTTGCTCCAGCAGCCTGAGCAACGCTGGCCACTCGTATTTGCCGTGCGGAAATAGCACGTATTGTGCCGCGGCGTTGCGGCAGACTTCGGCGGGCAGCATGCGATACTTGGCGCCACTCGCCAAAACCTGCATCTGTACCTTGCAGGAGCGCTCCAGGTAATACATGAGCATGAATGCCTCGCCCACGGTCGCTCCGCAGGTCAGCAAACCGTGATTGCGCAGGATCATCACGTTCTTGTCGCCGAGATCGGCGGCGAGGCGCTGGCGTTCATCGACTGTCGTCGATAGCCCTTCGTAGTCATGGTAGGTGACCTGCTCGAAAAACGGCATCGCATCCTGCACCAGCGGCAAGAGACCTTCCTCGAGTGCCGACACGGCGAGGCCGTATTCCGAATGGCTATGCAGCACGCAATTAACGTCCGGGCGAGCGGCGTGGATCGCGCTATGAATAATGAAGCCGGTCAGGTTGACGTCATCGATGTCGCTTCGTGCCGATCCCGGATCAATAATATTGCCCTCGAGGTCCAGCGAGATCAGGTTGGATGCGGTAATTTCATCGTGGCGCAGGCCAAAACGATTGATCAGGAATGTCTCCGTGGCCGGTACCTTGGCCGTGATGTGATTCCAGATGATGTCGGAGAAGCCGAACATATCGGCCAGCCGGTAGCAGGCAGCGAGGTCGACGCGTGTCCGCCACTCACCGGCGGAGTATTTCAGGGAGCCTTGTCTTTCTGCTGCATTAGCCATTCTTTGAAAGCTCGGACGCTGCTGCGTCGAAGGTTCTGCTTCGGGCAGACAACATAGTATGCGAAATCGCTACGCAAGGTCGACTCGAAAGGCCGCACCAGGCGACCGGCCTGCAGGTGGTCGGCAACGAAGGGTGTGGAACCGAGCGCGATACCGAGGCCGTTCACGGCCGCCTGGGTCAGTACGTTGGTGTCGTCCATGACGGTGCCGCGCGTCGGTTCGACGTCCGTTACGCCGGCAATCCTGAGCCAGTCCGTCCAGTTCTGAAAGTCGGCGTCATGCAGCAGCGTGTGGTAGCGAAGATTGTCAATGTCCGTTAATGGATGCTCTCCGCGCATATAGCCCGGCGCGCACACGGGGAAAAAATCGATGCTCAGCAATTTGTCGGCGATAACCCCGGGCCAGTCGCCGCGGCCATAGGTAATGGCGAGGTCGATGGCCTGGCGTGCGAAGTCGGCCGGCTCGTTGGAATGCCGGAGCGACAGTTCGATACGCGGATGTTTGCGCCGAAAATCCTCGAGCCGGGGCGAGAGCCATTTCGCGGCGAACGACGGCGCAAGCCGAACCGTGAGCGCAGAACCTGTTTTGTTGTCGGTCAGTTCGGAAACTGTCTGGCTGATTTCGTCGAACGCGCTGCGCACGACCGGTAACAGTGCTTTGCCTGCGGGCGTCAGTTCCAGGTGGCGCGGCTGGCGCAGGAACAATGCTTTGCCGAGGTGTTCTTCAAGCGATTTGACCTGGTGACTGATGGCTGCCTGCGTCACTTTCAATTCGGCGGCAGCCAGCGTAAAGCTCAGGTGTCGGCCGGCGGCCTCAAAGGCGCGCAGGCTGGTCAATGGCGGCAGGCGACGCGGCATGAATTGGAGACTCAGACATTAAAAAAACTAATGCATGATACAACAGATTTCAATTGCTGCCATAGCCCAATCACCCCGAAAATCAGCGCCAAATTAATGGCTTGGCACTGTACAAGGCGGCTCAATCATGGCACGACGATCGGGTGGACGAGAGGCACGCAAGGCCCTGCGCAGCGCGCCGCTGGCAGAAGAGACCAAACCGGTCCGTCCGGGCGAGCGTGGCGGTCATTACCGGCCGCTGACCGAGTCGGGCATTGCGGCCATCAACGACAATGTTTTTCGCATCCTTGCCGAAGTCGGCTTCAATGACGCGACGCCGCATTGCATCGAAACCTGTACAGCCGTGGGCGCCGTCATGGGCAATGACGGCCGGCTGCGAATGCCGCAGGACGTTGTGGAAAACGCGCTGGATCTCGCGGCACGTAACCTGACGCTGTATGCGCAGGATCCAAAATACGATCTCGATCTGAGCGGTTCGCGCGTACATTTCTCCACCGCGGGCGCTGCCGTGATGATTGCGGAACCGATGAACAACCGTTACCGCGATTCGACCGCGCAGGACCTCTACGACATGGCGCGCATTGTCGATACCTGTGAACACATTCACATGTTCCAGCGCATGTGCGTGTTGCGCGACGTCAAGAACACCTACGAGATGGATCTCAACACGACCTATTGTTCGGTAGCGGGAACGAGCAAACATGTCGGCGCAAGTTGGGCCAACCCGCACAACCTCGGCAAGGCGCTGGAAATGCTGCACATCATTGCCGGTGGCGAAGACAAATGGCGAGCGCGACCGTTCGTCAGCCAGTCCAATTGTTTCGTCGTGCCGCCGATGAAGTTTGCGCAGGACGCGCTCGAGTGCCTGCGGGTTGCCGTCGAGGGCGGCATGCCGGTACTGCTGTTGTCGGCAGGGCAGGCGGGCGCGACCACGCCGGCTTGCCTCGCGGGCGCTGTATCACAAGCCTGGGCCGAGGTGTTGGGCGGGCTCGTGTACCTGAATGCAATTAAGCCCGGTGCGCCGGCGATTCTCGGCGCCTGGCCGTTTGTATCCGACCTGCGTACCGGCGCCATGAGTGGTGGTTCACCGGAGCAGGGCCTGTTGTCAGCGGCCTGCGCGCAGATGGGCCTCTATTACGATCTGCCATTTGGCACCGCGAGCGGCATGTCGGACGCCAAGTTCCCGGACTACCAGGCCGGCGCCGAGCGCGCCTACACCCTGGTGCCGCCGGCCTTGTCCGGCGCGAATCTCATTTACGAAGCCGCTGGCATGTACGCCAGTCTGCTGGGCGCCTGCCCGGAGAGTCTTTTGCTCGATAACGACGTGCTTGGCGCCGTACTTCGCATAACCCGCGGCATCGAAGTCAATGAGAAAACCTTGAGTTTCGAAAACGTTCGCGATATATGCGTGGGCGGAACCGGGCATTATCTCGGGTCCGACCAGACTCTCGCGGTCATGCAGAGCGAGTATATTTACCCCGAATTCGCGGATCGCAGTAGCCCGAACGTGTGGGAACAATCAGGCAAACCTATATTGCTGCACAAAGCTATCGAGCGGCGCGACGAAATTCTCGCCACACACTTCCCCAAACATATTTCGGATGAAACTGACCGAAAGATTCGTGAGCAATTTCCAATTGCTCTGACGCCACAAGCAACAGGACGCGGCTGACATGACTGACAATGATAATGACGATATTGACCTGAAGGCACTTCCCGACGACGAACTCGTCGAGCAGATGCACGACGATTTGTATGACGGCCTGCTGGAGGAGATCGTCGAAGGCACGGAGATCCTGCTGGAGCGCGGCTGGGGGCCGGAAAAGGTTCTGAACGACGCACTGGTCGGTGGCATGACCATCGTTGGTGTCGACTTTCGCGACGGCATCCTGTTCGTGCCCGAAGTGTTGCTCGCCGCCAATGCGATGAAAGGCGGTATGGCAATCCTCAAGCCGCTGTTGGCCGAAACCGGCGCTAAACCGATCGGCAAGATGGTGATCGGCACGGTCAAGGGTGACATCCATGACATCGGTAAGAACCTGGTCAGCATGATGATGGAAGGCGCCGGCTTCGAGGTCATCAACCTTGGCATCAATAACCCGGTCGAGAAATATCTCGCTGCGCTCGAAGAGCACAAACCGGACATCCTCGGCATGTCAGCGTTGCTGACAACGACCATGCCGTACATGAAGGTCGTGATCGACACCATGATTGAGAAGGGCATTCGCGACGACTACATCGTGCTGGTGGGCGGTGCGCCGCTAAACGAGGAGTTCGGCATGGCGATCGGCGCCGATGCCTACTGTCGCGATGCCGGAGTGGCGGTTGAAACGGCGTTGAACCTGATCGCGAAGAAGCGGGCCGCTGCAGGTTAGAGCCCGCGGACCGAGGCCTTGCCCGGGGTGCAGATCCGGCGCGATGACTTATCCAGCTCGGACGTCGTCGAACTGCTCCGAGAGCATCTCGCGGACGCGGCGCGACAATCGCCGCCGGGCAGCGTGCATGCGCTGGATCTATCCGGCCTGCGCTCAGCCGATGTCACCTTCTGGGCGGCCTGGGACGAGTCCGATTTGCTCGGTTTCGGGGCACTCAAGGAACTCGACCCCGCGCACGGCGAGGTCAAGTCCATGCGCACGGCGAGCGCGCATCTTGGCAAGGGAGTCGCCTCGGCGATCCTGGCGCACCTGATCAATGAGGCAAGGACGCGTCGCTACACTCGAATCAGTCTCGAAACAGGTTCCGGCAAAGGATTTGAGCCGGCGCATCGGCTCTACGAAAAATTCGGCTTTCGGTTCTGTGGCCCGTTCGCGGCCTACAAGGAAGACCCGTTCAGCCGCTACATGACGCTGGAGCTGTAAAGGTTCAGCGCCGAATCTTCTCGTTGTCTGGGTCATACATCGGCTTAAGCGACACATCGGCCGCAATGCGTACGCCGGCAACCTCTATCTCGTAATCTCCGTGCAGCACTTCGTCGGGCTTGATGCCGTGATCGGTGTGCACGTAACCGAGACCGATGCAGGCGCCGAGCGTATGGCCATAGGCACCGGATGTAATGTGCCCGACAAGTTCGTCGTTTCGCCAGATCGGCTCGTTGTGATAGAGCAGCGGAGCCGGATCGCGCAGCCTGAATTGCAGCAGGCGCTTCGGCAGGCCTTTCTCTTTCTGCGCGAGTAACGCCTCGCGGCCGAGGAAACCGCCGGGCTTGTCGAATTTTACCGTGAATCCGAGGCCTGCCTCGAGCGGCGTGTCCTCGTCGGTGATGTCGTGGCTCCAGTGGCGGTAGCCTTTTTCCATGCGCAGCGAGTTCAGCGCGTGATAGCCCGCGTGTACGAGTCCGAATTGTGCGCTGGTGGCGGCGATTTCGTCGTAGACGCCGGGCATGAATTCAGTCGGGATGTAAAGCTCCCAGCCAAGCTCGCCCACGAAGGTGATGCGTGATGCGCGCACGATGGCGTAGCCGAGCTCGATCTCCTGGCTGGTCGCAAACGGAAACGCGGCAGGACTGAGGTCGTTCGGCGTCAGGGATTGCAGCAAATCACGTGAGCGCGGGCCCATGATCGAGATGACGCCCATCGCGGACGACATGTTGGTTAGTATGCAATGCGCATCGGCTGGTATGTGCGACCGGAGCCAGGCAAAGTCACGCGTTTCCGTCTCCGCGGCCGATACGATCAAAAACGACGTTGCATCGAGGCGCGTTACGGTCAAGTCTGCTTCGATGCCGCCGCGCTCATTGAGCCACTGCGTATAAATCAGTTTACCTGCCAGCTGATCCACATCGTTGGCGCAGACCTGGTTCAACACCCGGACCGCATCGCGGCCCTCGAGGCGGAATTTTGCAAACGAGGACTGGTCAAACAGGCCGACGCCATCGCGAACGGCGCGATGCTCGGCCGCCGAATATTCAAACCAGTTCTGTCGCCCGTAGCTGTACTCGTAAACCGCATCGACGCCTTTGGGCGCATACCAGTTCGGGCGCTCCCAGCCGAAAGCCTCGCCATGGCAGGCGCCGACAGCCTTGAGCCGGTCGTAGAGCGCTGACTTGCGCACGCCGCGCGCGGTCGTGTACTGGCGGTAGGGCCAGTGCGTCGCGTACAGCAGCCCGAGACTTTCGCTGACCCGTGCTCGCAGGTAGCTGCGGTTGCCCTGGAAACGCATGTTGCGGCGCACATCGACTTCCCAGAGGTCAATCGGCGCATGGCCATCACGTAGCCATTCGGACATGACTTTGCCGATACCGCCTGCCGACTGCAGGCCAATCGAGTTGAGCCCGGCGGCAACGAAACAATTTTTCAGTTCGGGCGCCTCACCCAGGTGATAGCGCACATCGGGCGTGAAACTTTCGGGTCCGCAAAAGAATTTCTGTATGCCGGCATCCAGCAGGGCAGGGATACGTCGCATCGCGTCTTCGAGCACAGGCTCGAAGTGCTCGAAGTCACCGGCGATCTCGTCAAAACAGAAGTCCTCGGCAATGCCGCCCATGCCCCAGGGCTTGGCGCTCGGTTCAAACGCGCCGACCAGCAACTTGCCGGCGTCGTACTTGTAATAGGTGCAGGCGTCGTAGTCGCGTAGCACGGGCAGGCTCGGGTCGAGACCTGCGACCGATTCGAACAACACATAGTAGTGTTCGCAGGCATGCAACGGCACATTGACGCCGACGCTCGCCGCGAGATCGCGCGACCACATGCCGCCACAGATCACGACGTACTTTGCGTCGATGTTGCCGGCCGGCGTAGTGACGCCCGTAACCTTGCTGCCGTCGTGCCGGATGGCCGTCACTTTTGTATTCTGGAAAATCTGCGCGCCATGGTTGCGCGCGCCTTTCGCAAGTGCCTGGCTGATGTCCACGGCGTTGGCATAGCCGTCGGATGGGATATGGACGCCGCCGAGCAGGTCGCTGCTGTTCACCAGCGGGTAACGCTGCACGATTTCGTCCACGCCAATGACGTTGACCTCGAGACTGAAAACCTTGGCCATCGACGCGCTGCGTTTGAGTTCTTCGAAGCGCTCTTTATTCGTCGCCAGCGAGATCGAGCCGCATTGCCGGTAGCCGGTGGCCTGGCCGGTTTCCGCTTCGAGTCCGCGATAGAGTTCGCTGGTGTATTTCGCCAGCTTGGTCATGTTGATGGATGTGCGCAGCTGCCCAACCAGACCTGCGGCATGCCAGGTGGTGCCGCTGGTCAATTGTTGCCGCTCGAGCAGCAGGATATCGCTCCAGCCCATCTTGCCGAGGTGATAAGCGATCGAGCAGCCAATGACGCCGCCGCCGATGATGACGACGTTGGCCTGCTTAGGCAGTTCACTCATCAGGATCGCAGCCGTTCGTTGGCCGGGTCGTGCGCCGGGTCTGCGAGGATGCGAAGTGTGCAACGCTGTCCGAGCAGCGCGACTTGCAGGTCGGTTCCTGTTGCCGCAAGTGCCGGCGGCACATAGCCAAAACCCAGGCTCTTTCTTGTGTAGTGGCCGTAGCCCCCCGAGGTGGTCAGGCCGACACATCGATTTCCGGAAAAAATCGGTTCGTTGCCGCGCACGTCGGAATCGACGGCGTCTACCTCGAAGTAAATCAGCTGCAGCGTGCGTTCGTCGTTGCTCTGCGCGAGCGTTGCAGTCTTGCCGGTGAAGTCATCCTTGTCGAGCTTGAGAAAGCGCTGCATGTCCGCATCAATCATCGTGACTTCGTTGGTGAGCTCGGCACCCCAGCCGCGGTAAGCCTTCTCGATGCGCAGGCTGTTGACCGCGTACAAGCCAAAGTCGGCGATGCCAAACGCCTGCCCGGCCTTGCAGATCGCGTTGTAGATTTCCGACAGGTCGTGCATGTCGGGGTGCAATTCCCAGCCAAGTTCACCGACATAGTTAACGCGCAAGGCACGCACAGGCTTGCCGGCAATAATAGTTTCCTGGCCTGTCAGCCAGCGAAACGAGGCGTTGCTCAAATCCGCATCCGTTAACTGGCCGAGCACGTCGCGGGCCTTCGGTCCGGCCAGCACCAGTACACCACGCTCGTCGGTGACATTGCTGATGGTGACGTCTTCGCGGTCCAGCCGACCCTGCATAAGATGATCGAGGTCGCGTAACTCTGCACCTGCGGCGGACAATAAATAGAACCGGTCGTCAGCAAAGCGCGTGACAGTTACCTCGCCAAGAATACGGCCGTTGACCGACAGTATGTGCGCCAGCACGATGCCGCCGGCCCTGGTTGGCATGCGATTGGCACACAGCCGGTTGAGAAAACGCTCCGCATCGATACCAGTGACGTCGTACTTTGCAAATCCGCTGAGATCGAGAATGCCGACCCGTTCGCGTACGGCCAAACATTCATCTCGCACGACCTCGAATACGTTACTGCGGTGATAGCTGTATTCTTCTTCACGCCCGTCGAGCGAATACCATTTCGGCCGTTCCCAACCGAAGGTCTCGGTGAAAACGCCGCCTTTGGCTTTAAGCGTTTCGTACAACGGGCTGGTGCGCTGCGGCCTGCCAGCGGGCAGTTCCTCGCCCGGCAAAGGCGTCGCATAGGTCATGCGGTAGTCCTGGAAACCTTTGGCGCGCGCGTAATCGGCGTCGGCGTAAACGCCGAGCCTGCGCGGATCAAAGCCCGTCATGTTGATTTCAGAATCACCGTGCAACATCCACTGCGCGAGAAACTTGCCGCAGCCCGCACCCTGCGCGATGCCGAAGGACGAGCCGCAGCAAAGCCAGAAGTTTTTTACGCCGGCGACGGGCCCCAGATAGGGCGGGCCATCGGGCGGGTGCGGAATTGCGCCATTGACGATGCGCTTGATGCCGGCCTCCTGGATGATGGGCAGACGTTCCATGGCGTAACCTAGCCATGGCATCAGGCGCTCGAGATCATCGGGGAACAATTCGCTGTCGGAACTCCACTCCGGGTATCCGCGCGGCGCCCAGGCCTCAGTCATTTGCACGCCTTCATATATGCCGACCAGGCCGGATTTCTGCTCCTGGCGTATATAAGCAGAGGCGTAAGGGTCGCGAATGACCGGGATCTCTTCGTCTCTTGCGACGAATTCCGGCACATTGCCGGTGATGATGTAGTGATGTTGCATGTTCACGAGCGGCATATCGCTGCCGATCATTTGTGAGACCTGGCGCGCGAAACAACCGCCCGCATTGACCACGACCTCGGCGATCACCGTTCCTTTTTCGGTGACGACTTGCCATTCGCCCGAGGGCAACAAATTGATGTCGGTAACGCGATTGTGGCGCTCGATCTTTGCACCCATGTTGGTGGCACCGCGCGCCATCGCATTGGTCAGGCACGAGGGGTCGGCATGGCCGTCACCCGTGGTGTAAGCGCCCGCGATGACATCGTCCAGTTCCAGCCAGGGTACGATAGCCCTGATCTCGGCCGGACCAATGATTTCCATTTCGAAACCAACGCTTTGCGAGATGCCGTAAAGATATTTGAAATAGTCGAGGTCTTGTTGTTTTCGTGCCAGCCGGATGCCACCCGAGGCATGCCAGCTGACATACTGGCCGGTCATTTCCTCGAGGCGCGGGTACAAATAATTGCTGTAGGCATGAATCTTGGCGAGATTGTAGTTGCCGACCAGGCTTGGGCATTGCCCGGCCGCATGCCAGGTCGAACCGGAGGTCAATTCGCCTTTTTCGATCAGCAATACGTCGCTACAACCTTCTTCGGCGAGGTGATAGAGCAGGCCAACGCCCATGATGCCGCCACCGACAATGACAATTTTTGCATGCGATTGAATGACCTGTCCCCCTCGTCCGGAGTGCACATCGTGCTTCAAAATCCGGCCCGAATACAACCTTCCGAAAGAATCTTTTTGTGCGCATCTTGTCGGTTTCAGTGCTATGCACTAAGCTCGTCCGCTCTATTCCGATAGTCGCGATCATGAATATTCTGTGGTGCTTTGAGAAGGTAACCGACTGGTGGCCGCCGCCGCAGTGAGTCTCACAGCGGTTTAAGCGGCGTAGTTTAAGCGACGAATTTCAGGCGGGAATCCACGGCCTGCACCACATAAACCTGATTCAGTCTCCCGTGCAGTGGAGGAACCATCATGCCTTTGGCGATGAACAAAGAAGTCTTTATTACCTGTCCCGTCACCGGATCCGGTGGCACGCAGGACAAATCACCGCATGTACCGCGGTCACCGAAAGAGATTGCGGCGAGCGCTATCGACGCGGCCAAGGCCGGCGCGGCTATTGTTCATTGCCACGTCCGCGACCCGGAAACGGGCAAACCCTCGCGCCGTGTTGACCTGTATCGCGAGGTTACGGAACGCATTCGTGAATCCGATACCGATGTCGTTATCAACCTGACGGCCGGCATGGGTGGCGATCTCATTCTCGGCCCGGCCGATGCGCCCTTGCCGTTCAATGCAGAAAAAAGCGATATGGGCAGCGCCGCCGACCGTGTCGAACATGTTGCTGAGTGCCTGCCGGAAATCTGCACCCTGGATTGCGGCACCATGAACTTTGCCGAAGCCGATTACGTCATGACCAACACGCCGGGCATGTTGCGGGCGATGGGCCAGATGATGACCGATCTCGGTGTGCGCGTCGAAATCGAAGCCTTCGACACCGGGCATTTGTGGTTCGCGAAGCAGCTCGCCGCCGAAGGTATCATCAAGACGCCGATCCTGGTGCAGCTCTGCATGGGTGTGCCCTGGGGCGCGCCCGATGACCTGCACACCTTCATGGCGATGGTCGCAAACGTTCCGAGCGACTGGCATTTTTCGGCGTTCTCACTGGGCCGTAACGAGATGCCCTACGTCGCCGCGGCGGTGCTGGCTGGCGGCAATGTGCGTGTAGGGCTCGAAGACAACCTGTATCTCGATAAAGGTGTGCTGGCGACGAATGCCCAGCTGGTCGAGCGCGCGGTGACCATCATCGAGGCAATGGGTGCCAAAGTCATGACGCCGGCTGCGGTTCGCAAAAAGCTGCAACTGACCAAGCGTGCACCGCGATGAAAGCGGCCATTGTAGGCGGTGGGGTCATCGGCGGCGGCTGGGCGGCGCGCTTTCTGTTGCATGGCTGGGATGTGGTCGTATCGGATCCGAACCCGAAGATTGCCACACAGGTCGCGGCGATCCTCGCGAACGCCGAGAAATGTTTGCCGGCACTGGCCGACGTGCCCATGCCGCCGCGTGGCAGCTTAAGTTACGCCGGCTCGTTGCGTGAAGCGGTAGCCGGTGCCGATTGGGTCCAGGAAAGTGTTCCGGAACAGCTCGCACTCAAACACAAGGTGATCGCGGAAATCCAGGCGCATGTGCCCGCGCACGCGATTCTTGGCTCATCCACTTCGGGCTTCAAGCCGAGCGAGTTGCAGGAAGGCGCAAGTAAGCCCGGTCAGATCCTGGTCGCACATCCGTTCAACCCTGTTTACCTGTTGCCGCTGGCGGAGGTCGTTGCCGGCGAGGCGGTTAGTGTCAAGGTTCGTGACCAGGCCTGCGAAATATTGCGTTCGATCGGAATGGAGCCTTTGGTCGTGCGCCACGAAATTGATGCACACATCGCGGATCGTTTCCTCGAAGCTGTGTGGCGCGAGGCGCTCTGGCTCATCAAGGACGACATTGCGACCACGGAAGAGATCGATAACGCGATTCGCTATGGCTTTGGCCTGCGCTGGGGACAGATGGGGCTCTTCGAAACCTATCGACTCGCCGGCGGCGAGGAGGGCATGGCGCATTTCATTCGCCAGTTCGGTCCCTGTCTCGCCTGGCCGTGGACGAAATTGATGGACGTGCCCGAACTGGACGAAGAACTCGTGAATAAAATCGCAAGCCAGTCCGATGCGCAATCCGGCAAGTACAGCATTCGCGAACTCGAGGCGATTCGCGACCGCAATCTCGTCGGCTTCCTGCGTTCGCTGAAAGAGCGTGACTGGGGCGCCGGGCAGATTTTGAACCAGAATGACAAACGGCTCGCCAAAATGGCCAGCGTCGCGGCGCAGGATATTGCCGCGGCGCCGGCGCGCCTGCTCGAATCGACCGTGCTGCCGGCCTGGATCGATTACAACGGCCATATGACCGAGTATCGGTACGTGCAGGTCTTCAGCGACAGCTGTGAAGCGCTGCTGCGGCGCGTCGGTTTGCACGACGAGTATGTTGCCGCAGGCTACAGTTACTACACGGCAGAGTCGCACAACCAGTACTTCGATGAAGTCGGCGTAAACGAACCCTACTACACGACCGCGCAGATATTGATGTGCGATGCCAAGCGCCTGCACGTTTTCTATCGCATGCACGCGGCAAGCGATGATCGACTGCTGGCCTCGCTTGAAGCCATGTATTTGCACGTGCACATGCAGTCCGGAAAAGTCGTGGCGGCAGAAAGCGCGGCGACGAAGAAACTGGTGGCCATGGCCGCGGCGCATACGGGCCTGCCAAAACCCGAATCTGCCGGCCGCTTTGTAGGCCAGCGGTAACAGGACAAAGCTCATGAATTTCGCACTCAGCGACGAACAACAGATGATCGTGGATACGGTGCGCGCGTTTGTCGAAAACGAACTGTATCCGCACGAACGGGAGGTCGAACAGAGCGGTCATCTCGACATGGACCTTGTCAGGGAAATCCAGCAAAAGGCGATTGAAACCGGGCTGTATGCCGCCAATATTCCCACCGAGTTCGGCGGCGGCGGTCTCGATACGCTGACCTGGCTGCTGTACGAAAAGGAACTGGGCCGCGCGAATTACGCACTGCACTGGACCTGCGTGGCGAGGCCATCGAATATCCTGTGCGCGGGTACAGAAGAGCAGCGGGAGAAATATCTGAAACCCTGCGTCGCCGGTGAAAAATGGGATTGCCTCGCGATGACCGAGCCGGGCGCAGGCTCCGACCTGCGCGGCATGAAAGCGACCGCCAAACCGGACGGTAACGACTGGATCCTGAACGGCACGAAGCACTTTATCTCGCATGCCGATATCGCCGATTTTTCCATCGTCTTCATGAAATCGGGCGAGGAAGACAGCGCGCGCGGCAAACGCGCGTTGATTACGGCGTTCTTCGTGGACAAGGGTACGCCTGGCTTCGCCGTGCGCGACGGATATCGCAACGTTTCTCACCGCGGTTACACGAATGCCATTCTCGAGTTCGACCAGTGCCGCATACCGGGCGAAAACGTGCTCGGCGAAGTGCACAAGGGATTCGAGGTTGCCAACACCTGGCTCGGCGCGACGCGGCTGCAGGTTGGCGCCACCTGTCTCGGCCGGGCCGAAAGGGCGTTTGCACATTCCGTCGCGTTCGCCGCACAACGCGAGCAGTTCGGCCAGCCGATCGGCAAGTTCCAGGGAGTCTCGTTCAAGCTCGCCGACATGGCTACCGAGATGAAAGCGGCGGAACTCATGATCCTGGAAGCCGGCTGGAAGTACGATCAGCGAACTGCCACCGATGCCGACATGGCGATGGCGAAACTGAAAGCGACCGAAATGCTCGCGTTTGTCGCCGACGAAGCGATCCAGATCCATGGCGGCATGGGACTGATGGACGAGTTGCCGCTGGAACGCATCTGGCGCGATGCCCGCATCGAGCGTATCTGGGAAGGCACATCGGAGATCCAGCGTCACATCATTAGCCGCGCGCTGTTGCGGCCTTTCGAATCCTGATTGGGCAGAGGACTTATGAGTGCAGCAGACGTAAAAGTTCGAATCGAGGGTGGCGTGCTCGAGGTTATCGTGGACCGGCCGAAGGCCAACGCGATCGACCGTGCAACGAGCCAGCGCATGGGTGAGGTATTCAGCGACTTTCGTGACAACCCGAAACTGCGGGTTGCAATTATTTCCGGCGGCGGTCAAAAGTTTTTCTCGGCCGGCTGGGACCTTAAAGCTGCCGCCGGGGGTGAAGCGGTCGACGGCGACTACGGTATTGGCGGCTTCGGTGGCATCCAGGAACTGGAGAATTTCAACAAGCCCGTGATCTGCGCTGTCAATGGCATCTGTTGCGGCGGCGGTTTCGAGATTGCCCTGTGCACCGACATCATCATCGCAGCCGAGCACGCGACCTTTGCCTTGCCCGAGATTCGTTCCGGCACAGTGGCCGACGCCGCGTCGATCAAGCTGCCAAAACGTATTCCTTATCACATCGCGATGGAGATGCTGCTCACGGGCCGCTGGCTGGATGCCGCGGAAGGTCACCGCTGGGGCTTCGTCAACGAGATCGTGCCCGCGGCGCAATTGATGCAGCGCGCCTGGGAAGTGGCGCGCCTGATCGAGTCCGGGCCGCCGCTCGTGTACGCCGCGATCAAGGAAGTCGTGCGCGAGGCGGAGAACATGCAGTTCTTGCCCGCGTTGAAAAAAATTACCGGACGCAAGTTCGCCACCGTCGATACGCTTTACTCGAGCGAGGATCAGCTCGAAGGCGCGCGCGCGTTTGCGGAAAAGCGCGACCCGGTGTGGAAAGGCAAGTAACTCGAAGCGGCCGACGATGACGAAAAAGGAAGCGCTGCGGCGACTGCTGCAGCCGAAATCAATTGCCGTCTTTGGTGGCAACAGCGCGGTTGCCGTGGTCAGGCAATGCAAGGCGATTGGCTTTGGCGGGGAGATCTGGGCAGTGAGCCCAACTCGAACGGAGATGGGTGGAATTCCTTGCGTCGCGAGCATCGCTGAACTGCCTGGTATTCCGGATGCGAGTTTCGTCGCCGCGCCGCCACAGGCATCACTCGAAATCATCGCCGAGCTGTCGGCGCTGGGTGCGCCCGGCGCGGTTTGCTTTGCAGCCGGTTTCGGCGAAGCAGGCGAGGCGGGCGAGGCGTTGCAGATCAAGCTTCGCAAGGCGATCGGCGACATGGCCATCATCGGGCCCAATTGTTACGGTTTCGTCAATTACCTCGATGGCGTGGCCCTGTGGCCTGACGAGCACGGCGGGCATCGCACGGAGCACGGCGTGGCGCTCATTACCCAGAGCGGCAACATTGCGCTCAACCTGACCATGCAGCAGCGGTCAATCGATTTCGCCTACGTTATTTCCATCGGCAATAATTCCACGCTGTCGCTCGCCGATTACATCGAGCTGTTGCTCAACGATTCGCGCGTAACGGCCATTGGGTTGCACATCGAAGGCTTGCGCGATATCGCGGGTTTCTCGCGTGCGGCCATTGCTGCGCTGAAGAAAGGTGTGCCCATCGTCGCATTGAAAACCGGACGCTCCTCGCTGGGCGCGGAGATGACGATGAGTCACACGGGCTCGCTGGCGGGATCGGACCGGCTCTACTCGGCCC
Organism: uncultured Woeseiaceae bacterium; assembly: GCA_964533065.1. Lineage (GTDB taxonomy): Bacteria > Pseudomonadota > Gammaproteobacteria > Steroidobacterales > Woeseiaceae > UBA1847. The sequence goes on from CAZHLE010000005.1 coordinate 42,807, forward strand.
TGTTCGAGCGCGTCGGCGTGGCGCGCTGCGATACGGTGCCGCAATTTCTCGAGACCCTGAAATTGTTGTCGCAGGTCGGGCCCTTGCACGCCAACACGATGGGGTCGATGAGCTGTTCCGGCGGCGAGGCATCGCTGGTGGCCGACTGCGCTGAGCGGCTCGGCGTGGAGATGCCGGCGCTGAGTGCCGATTCCTCGTCAGAGCTGCACGAGTTGCTGGGACCCAAAGTGCATGTGGCCAATCCGCTCGACTATCACTTGTACATCTGGGGCGACTACGCGCAGATGAACGCCTGTTTTGGAAAATTTATCAGCAATGCTTATGGCTGCACGGTGTTGGTGCTCGACTATCCGGTCGGCGAGGGTGCTGACCAGTCGAACTGGGAAGTGGCGGAAAACGCGCTGCTCGATGCTGCGACGTCGACCGGGCAGCGCGCCGTGATCGTCGCGTCATTGCCCGAGACCCTGCCGGCCAATGTGCGCGAGCGACTCAAAGCGCGGGGTATTGCTCCGATGCAGGGCATCGAAGATTGCGTATTCGCCATTCGTGCCGCGGCGATGGTTGGCGAGGCGCAGGCAAGGGCCGAGGAGATCGAGCCGCTTTTGCCGGCAACGACTGCCACGGGTAAACCAGTGGCGCTGGATGAGGCCGCCAGCAAGAGGCTGCTTGCCGAGGTCGGCATTCGCGTTCCCGGTGCATGGCTGTGCTCGGCCGAGGGCACGGTCGAGGCGGCGGATGCCATTGGTTATCCCGTGGTCCTCAAGGCGGTCGCAACAGACCTTGCACACAAGAGCGAGGCGGGCGCAGTCGCGGTCGGCCTGCAGGACGCGGATGCTGTGCGCGAGGCGACCCGGAAAATGGCAAAGCAGTTTGAGCGCTTCATGGTCGAGGAAATGGTGCAACCGACCGTTGCCGAACTCATTGTCGGTGTGAGTCGCGATGCGTCCTTCGGACTCACCCTGTTGATCGGGACCGGTGGCACACTGGTCGAACTGGTACGCGATACGCGCTCCCTGCTGCTACCGGTCAGCCGGCAGGACATTGCGGACGCACTGGATGGCCTGATGGTGGGCGCGTTGATCAAGGGCTATCGCGGTGCGGTTGCCGGTGATCGCGAGGCCGCGCTCGACGCTATCGAAGCGATTGCGAAATTCGCGACGCAAAACAGCGACACGTTGCTAGAACTCGACGTGAATCCCTTGCTTGTGACGCCGGATGCCGCGGTCGCGGTCGATGCATTTATTCGTCGTCTGGAATAGGCTACAGACAACCGAATTCGGGTGCCGGTGAAGAGTCATTGGTGGAGCCGAGGAGGATCGAACTCCCGACCTTCGCATTGCGAACGCGACGCTCTCCCAGCTGAGCTACGGCCCCACGCAGGAGGCCAAGTCTAGCAATCGGCGGAACGCCCGGAAATAGCACTATCGTGCATCCGCAGGGTTGCTCGAGTGCGATTCCAGCGACAGGGTTTCTTCGTAACCCAGCTGCCCGGCCAACTGGTTGTATTCACTGACGATGGCCTTCGCATTGGCGATGAGTTTTTTCATGTAGCCTACAGGATTTCGCAGTTCCCAATGCTCAGGCGACATGATCAGCCGTCCTTTCGATTGCTCAAGCCGTAGATAGGGAGGCGAACACCAGATTTCCGCACCGTCAGGTGAATGGTGGAAAAACCAGAGTTGTTCTTTCTCGGCCTTTTCAAACATCGGTTTGAGGCTTACGAGTATTGCCTGCTGCAAAGGGTCAAAGGTCATGCTGCTACTCCCGTCCGGTCGCATCGGTACCGCAAGGACTATAATACGCCGGCTTGTCCGGATGCCGGGGTTGTTCTGTCCGGCCCGCCGCGCTTTTGAAAAGTATGAAAAACCTCAGGAGTTGTCGTTTTTGGCCAGACGGATGTCGCGGGCAGCCATACACGCGAGTCATTTCTGGAACAAACTCAGCGTCGGAATCCTTATTTGAACCAAGCATTTAGCGCTTTTTCACCGCAGCAATCCAGGAACATGAAATGACTGAAGAACCACGCCGACGGCGATCCGCAGGCAGGGAGGCACGACGCGCCGCGAGACAGGCAGCGCCAACGTCGACGGCCGCATTTATCGAACGCAAGATTCCCTATTTTGAAATGCTGAATGAAGAGGGATTGCAGCTCATTGAGCACAATGCAGACACCGTGCTTCAGGAAATTGGCATCGAGTTCAAGGATTTCCCACGCGCGCTGAAGTTGTTCAAAGATGCGGGTGCTGACGTCAAGGGCGAACGCGTGCGCTTTCCGCGCGGGCTGTTGCGCTCGATCGTGCAGGCGACCGCGCCGAGGGAATACACGCAACATGCACGCAACCCGGCGCGCAATGTCATCGTAGGCGGCGATCGTACCGTTCTCGTGCCGGCTTATGGCTCGCCTTTTGTGCGCGATATCGACAAGGGCAGGCGCTATGCGACCATCGAAGACTTCCGCAATTTCGTCAAGCTCGCCTACATGAGTCCGGGGCTGCATCATTCGGGCGGCACCGTCTGCGAACCGGTCGAGATCCCGGTCAACAAGCGCCACTTCGACATGGTTTACAGCCACATCAAGTACAGCGACAAACCGTTCATGGGATCCGTGACCGCACCCGAACGTGCACAGGACACGGTCGACATGGCGAAAATTGTGTTTGGAGACGAGTTCGTGCAGCAGAATACCGTCATTACCAGCCTGATCAATGCGAATTCGCCGATGACCTATGATGCAACCATGCTGGGCGCCGCGACCGTGTACGCCGAGAACAACCAGGCCACGATGATTTCGCCATTCCTGATTGCCGGCGCCATGTCCCCGGTCGCGGTGGCCGGTACCGTCACGCAAATTCTCGCCGAAGCGCTTGCCGGCATGGCGTACGTGCAGCTCGTACGGCCCGGGGCGCCCGTTATTTTCGGTACCTTCGCGGCCGCGGTTTCGATGCAATCGGGCGCGCCGACCTTTGGTACACCCGAGCCGAGTAAGGTCGTATACGCGGCCGCCGCGCTGGCGCGCCGCCTGGGCGTCCCGTTCCGCAGCGGCGGCGGCTTGTGCGGTTCCAAGATTCCGGATGCGCAGGCGGCGTATGAGTCGGCCAATACCATGATCACAGCGGCGCTGGCTGGCGTGAATTTCATGCTGCATACGGCGGGCTGGCTCGAGGGCGGCCTCGCCATGGGTTACGAAAAATTCATACTCGATGCGGACCAGGCGAACATGATTGCGATCCTGCTCAGTGGCATTGATCTTTCCGAAAACGGCCAGGCCATGGATGCCTTGCGCGAGGTCGGTCCTGGTTCGCACTTCCTCGGCTCCGCACATACCCAGGCAAACTTCGAGACGGCGTTCTACCGTTCGCCGGTCAGCGACAGCAACAGCTTCGAGCAATGGGAGCTCGAAGGCTCGCAGGACGCGGCACAGCGTGCCAACAAGATCTGGAAGAAAATGCTGAACGAGTACGAAGCACCGCCGATCGACCCGGCAATCGATGAAGCCTTGTGCGCATTTGTGACGCGACGCAAAGGTGAGTTTCCCGATCAAAACTACTGATGGCCGATACGATCCTCGTCATAGCGTGCGGCGCGCTCGTGCGCGAAATCACCGAGCTGAAAGAACGCTACGGTTGGGATCATTTGCAGCTCAAGTGCATCGACGCGAAGCTGCACATGCGGCCGGAACGAATCCCGGGCCGCCTGCGCGACATGATCCAGAAGTACAAGAACGACTATGATGAGATTTTTGTCGCGTATGCCGATTGCGGCACTACCGGTGGTATCGACAAAGTCCTCGACGAGGAGGGAATCCAGCGCTTGCCAGGCGCGCATTGTTACCAGTTTTTTGCGGGCACCGAGAGGTTCGCGGCGCTGGCAGATGCCGAGCCGGGTACGTTCTATCTCACCGATTTCCTTGCCCGGCATTTCGATCAGTTCGTGACCCGGCCGCTGAAGTTCGAAAAGCACCCGGAATTGCGCGATGCCTACTTCGGCAATTACAAAAAACTCGTCTACCTGTCACAAAAGCCGGATCCTGCCGTGCTCGCCGCGGCTGAACAGGCGGCGCTGAAGCTTGAACTCGAATTCGAACACGTACCGGTTGGCTATGGTGAGCTCGAAGCCGGTTTGCGCAAGGTCGCAATGAGGCAAAATCTTGGTTAAGAAAACACTTATTTATTGGCGCGACATCCCCTCACAGGTCATCCTGCAACGCGGACGTGTGCGCGAAAAGGTGATGCTCGGTGCGCGTTTCCAGGAGGCCATCGACCGCGCCGCGATGCGCGCGGGCAAGGGCAGCAGCGACGCCTATTTGTCCGAATGGTGCCGAAAGACCTCATCCATCGAGTCGGACGATGACCTTGCTGCGCTGGCCGCCGCGGAAGTGGCGCGCCTCGAGGCCGAAGTGTCGGACGAACGACTTCTGGCTCTGATCCGCAACCAGGGGCTGGCCGACGCAGCGGCGAGCGAGAGCTGACAAATGTACCGAATTCGGTCCTGGTCGGTGCGGCATGCGCGCTCACTCAAGGCGCTTTATGGAGCGTTTGAGTCAGTGCTGCTGTTCGCAGCGCCGCTGTTGCGACGAATCGGCTATGAGAGACTGGACAAGCCATTCCTGTGGCTCGAGAAAGCGACCAAGGGCTTTCTTGCTTGAGAACGTAAAGAACTTGCGGTCGCATGA
>CAZHLE010000005.1:47488-51840 GCA_964533065.1 uncultured Woeseiaceae bacterium
CGGCCAGTGCATCGTTGGTTTCACCGGCTTGTCTTGCCCGATGAATTGCCCGAAGACCATGCGCAACGGTCCCTGTGGTGGCGTGCGCGCCGACGGCAAATGCGAAGTGAAACCGGAAATGGATTGCGTCTGGGTACTCGCCTGGGAAGGCAACAAGCGCCTCAAGGAAGCGGAGCACCCGATCCAGTTTCTGCAACCGGCCATCGATAATCGCAGGATAGGAACGTCGGCCTGGTTGCGCGAGGTACGCCGCCATGAAGTTTGACGACGAACCACTGATCCCGGGCGAGAACCTGCCGCTCCGGCCCGGCCACAGCTCTCCGGGCCGACTCGAGCGCGTGCTGCGCGCTGGTGCCTTCGCTGTCACGGCCGAGATCGCGCCGCCGGATTCGGCGGACCCGGAAGACGTGTATGCACGCGCCGCATTGTTCGATGGCGTCGTTGACGCCATGAACGCGACCGACGGGTCGGGCGCGAATTGCCACATGTCCAGCGTCGGTATGTGCTCGCTGCTGACGCGCCGCGGCTACGCGATGGTCATGCAGGTGTCGGCCCGTGATCGCAATCGCATCGCCATCCAGGGTGACGTGCTCGGTGCCTCGGCAATGGGTGTTTCCAACATTCTCTGCCTGACGGGTGACAGCGTCGGCGTCGGTGACCACCCTGAAGCCAAACCGGTGTTCGACCTCGACTGCATGTCGATGCTCAACATGCTGCGCGGCATGCGCGATGAGCAGCAGTTCCTGAGTGGTCGCAAACTGACGAGTCCGCCGCAGGTTTTCCTCGGTGCGGCGGCAAACCCGTTCGGGCCGCCGCTCGACTATCGGCCGCTGCGGCTGGCCAAGAAAGTCGCGGCTGGCGCCCAGTTTGTGCAAACGCAGTATTGTTTCGACATCGACGTCTTCAAGGACTACATGCGCGTGGTACGTGACCTCGGCCTGCACAAAAAAGTGTTCATACTGGCAGGCGTCGGCCCGCTTGCGTCGGCGAAATCAGCGGAATGGATTCGCAGCAATGTACCGGGTGTGCACATACCGGATGGTATTATTCGGCGCCTGAGCGGTGCGGAAAACCAAAAAGAAGAGGGCGTCAACATTTGCATCGACATGATCCGCGAACTAAAGGAAATTGAGGGAGTCAGTGGCGTGCACGTCATGGCGTACCGGCAGGAACAGCGGGTCGCCGAGATCGTGCAGCGCTCGGACGCGTTGGCAGGACGAGAACTTTGGCATCCGGGCATCGCTCGCGATGTGGACCCGGCAATTAAGTAGCCCCTACGGAGAGCAAGGCAATGACAGATACCCTGGTGAGTTCGGCCAGCAAGGAAGTACGCATCGGATTCGAACGACCGTTTGTGATTATTGGCGAACGCATAAATCCGACCGGGCGCAAGATTCTCGCGGAGGAAATGAGAAACGGCGATTTCAGCCGGGTCATCGCTGATGCGCTGGCGCAGGTCGAAGCGGGCGCGCACATGCTGGACGTCAATGCCGGCATTCCACTGGCCGATGAGCCGGCAATCCTTGCCGAAGCGATCAGGCTGGTGCAGTCGGTCACCGACGTGCCGCTGTCCATCGACTCGTCGATTGTCGCCGCGTTGGAGTCAGGATTGGCCGTCTACCAGGGCAAGGCACTGGTCAACTCGGTTACCGGCGAAGAAGAACGGCTGGAATCCGTTCTGCCGCTGATCAAAAAGTACGGCGCGGCCGTGGTTGCCATTTCCAATGATGAGACAGGGATATCCGAGGATCCTGACGAACGCTTCCTGGTCGCGAAGAAAATCGTAGAACGTGCCGCCGATTTCGGTATTCCGGCATCCGATATCGTCGTCGACCCGCTCGTGATGCCGATCGGAGCGATTAATTCGGCCGGCAAACAGGTCATGCACATCGTGCGGCGCCTGCGCAACGAGCTCAAGGTCAATACAACCTGCGGTGCATCCAACGTGAGTTTCGGCTTGCCGAATCGCAACGGCATCAACAGTGCTTTCCTGACCATGGCGATCGGTGCCGGCCTGACCTCGGCGATCACGAGCCCGCTGCATACGGAAGTCATGCAGGCCGTGCTCGGCGCCGACGTCATGATGGGCAACGATCCGGACTGCTATAACTGGATCCGAAAGTACCGTGAACCTGCAGCTGAAGGCGAAGGCCGTGGCGGTCGCGGCGAACGCAAACGCAGAAGGCGCTGAAGCCTGATGAAACAGAAATCGGCAAAGATCGTCTTTACGCCGTCGGGCAAGCGCGGCAAGTTCGCGCATGGCATGACGGTGCTCGATGCAGCCCGCAGTCTCGGCGTCGACGTCGACTCGGTGTGTGGCGGTCGTGCCATGTGCGGCCGTTGCCAGGTCGTCTGCACGGAAGGCCGGTTTGCCCAGCATGCGATCAGTTCGCGCGCCGAGAACCTGTCGCCCGTGGGTGAAGTGGAGACTCGCTTTGCCGAGCGTCGGCGCAATTTTGTCGCCGGCCGTCGCTTGAGTTGCCAGGCCAGGATCATGGGTGATCTCGTGATCGATGTGCCGGCCGAGAGCCAGATGCATAGGCAGTTGGTGCGCAAGAACGCCGAACATCGCGATATCACCCTCGATACCGGCGTGCACCTGTATTTTGTCGAGGTGACAGAAGCCGACATGTACGAGCCCAGCGGCGATGTGCAACGGCTGCTGCTTGCGCTTGACACCGGTTGGGGTCTCAAGAATCTGAAGTGCGACTGGCCTGTGCTGCCGGATCTGCAAGTGGCGTTGCGCAAGGGCAAATGGCAAGTCACAGTTGCCGTCTACAAGAATGAGTGGGTGATTGCGGTCTGGCCCGGATTCAAGCGCGACGCCTATGGTCTCGCGATCGATATCGGCTCGACCACGATCGCGGCCAACCTGGTCAACCTGACCAACGGCAACGTCATTGCGACCGACGGTATCATGAATCCGCAGATTCGTTTCGGCGAGGATCTGATGAGCCGCGTCTCCTACGTGATGATGAACCCGGCCGGTGCGGCGGAGCTGACCAACACGGTGCGAGCGGGCATTAACAAATTGATCGCGTCACTGGCGCAAAAAGCCTCCGTCGAGACCAATGAAATTGTCGACGTAACCATCGCGGGCAATCCGATCATGCATCACCTGTTCCTGGGCATCAGTCCGGTTGAACTTGGCACGGCGCCATTCGCGCTCGTGACCGATGCAGCGCTGGACTTGCGGGCGCTTGAGGTCGGGCTGGACATCAACCGGGGCGCCACCGTCTACGTGCTGCCGTGCATCGCGGGCCATGTCGGCGCCGATGCGGCGGCGATGATCCTCTCGGAAGAGCCGTACACGCGAGAGGACATTTCGCTGATCGTCGATGTCGGGACCAATGCCGAGATTGTGCTCGGCAATCGCGACAGACTGCTCGCCTGTTCCAGCCCGACCGGGCCGGCATTCGAAGGCGCGCAAATCAGTTGCGGCCAGCGTGCCGCACCCGGTGCGATTGAGCGGGTTCGCATTGATCCGGTTACGCTGGCGGCGCGCTTCAGTGTGATCGGCTCGGAGCTCTGGTCGGATCAGCCAGGCTTTGACGATGCCATCCAGGGTTTCGGTGTGACCGGCATCTGCGGCTCGGGAATCATCGAGGCAGTAGCGGAAATGTACCTCTGCGGCATCATCTCGGAAGATGGTGTTGTCGACGGCTCACTGGCAGCCAGCAGTGATCGACTGATTGCCAACGATCGCACCTGGTCATACCTCTTGTACGATGGCGCGCAGAAAATCGTCGTGACGCAGACCGACGTGCGGCAGATTCAGCTGGCGAAAGCCGCGCTTTACGCGGGTATCAAGCTGCTGCTGGATCACGCCGGGCTTGAGACCGTGGATCGCATTCGCCTGGCCGGTGCCTTCGGCAGCCATATCGATACCAAGTACGCGATGGTTCTTGGCCTGATTCCCGACTGCGAACTCGATCGTGTCGAGTCCGCGGGCAATGCGGCAGGCACGGGCGCCAGAATCGCACTGCTGAATGTAGGAGCTCGACGCGAGATCGAGGAAGTTGTGCGTCGGGTCGAAAAGATCGAAACTGCTGTGGAGCCGAAGTTCCAGGAATATTTCGTGGACGCCATGGCCTTGCCGAACAAGACCGATCAGTTCCCGAAATTGTTTGCGGTTGTCCAGCGGCCGCCACCGAAATCATCCGATCCGGACTTGGATCGACCACGGCGCAGACGCCGGCGAGGCTGAGTTATGCAACGCAAAGTGTCCTTTACCGCCATGGAAGACGGAACACAGGCCGACTGTGAATTGGTGAATGCGCACTTCCATGCGCACGCGGCTAACTATGCCGACCAGGTACTCGACTGGCTAAGGCAACTCGATGGTGATTCAC
>CAZHLE010000006.1:0-17544 GCA_964533065.1 uncultured Woeseiaceae bacterium
CGCGATCAACCGGCAATCCGACATCCTCGACGATCAGAAGACCATCGGCGTGCGCATCGACACCAAGGCCGGCGAGGACCTGGCCAAGTTCCCCAAAGAAATCACGATCCGCGTGCCCGTCCTGCAGGAGGACGTGCTCGACGAATCCGCCTGGATCGAAACCGATAAACATGCGGGTCAATGATTGGACTCCTGACTTTTCTGACAATCGAGGAAGCGGATTATCCGCTCCAGGTCTGCAAGACCAGGCACATACCAAAATTTTCTGCCTTGGTCCTCACCGACATTCTTTCCAAAATAGGCCTTCAAAAAATGATAGAGGAGCCCGTCAACTTCGCCCGTCACGTGAACGCGAAAATCGTTTCTTCTGGGAATTACCCATAGACTTCCTTTTCGAATCCGGCTGTTCATTATTCGGTGCCTGTCTCCGACGTTTACCTTAAGGCTTAGATTGGGACAAACGTTGACTGCTGCTTTTATGTTGGAATTCATCTTTTTCAATTGATGCACGTTATTCTCAGGCTTCGCGATGCATACCGCGACTCATTGACGATCGCCCCAATTGTCGTCGAACCAGACTCTTGGCACCTTTACTTTCTTCGCGGCCGAACCAAGATCGGACTGTATTTTGTAGAATTTGGCCTTCGTATCTATGCCATTTATTCCTGAGACCGCGGGATTGGAGCCCAGACTTACCAATCTCTCGAGGACGATATTGTCGATCGGCGCATAAAGATACCTGCTTAACCTGTCGGCAGTCGGCATATTGAAGTACCGACTGTGTACAACCATGTCACGATGAAAAAGACACAAAATCTTAGTGGCATGACCCCATTTCAGTCCGGGCTTGATTCTGTTGTTATTGCGGTTGCAACGCCTTATAGCTTGAGCCAAGTGTTCCAGTTGCTCTTCAAATACCCAACGATAAGCTACCTCGCTGCGCACCGGTTGCAAATCTCGAATATCCAATTTGAGTAACGCCCTCATGATCACTGGCTTGCTCTTCCTCTCAAATACTCGAATCACCGAGGAACCAAGGGTCGCACGTGCGAAGAAGTACCTGTCTACCTCTGCGTGCAGGCCTGCAATTCGAGTGTATTCTTCCACAAGTCTGTTCACGGTTAATTTCTTCTATAGTTATGGTCAGGTCAGTCGACGTCCAAGGGTCGCCTCGTGTTAACAATGTATCCAGTAGCGTTCGCATTCACCCAAGCGAGATAGCCTTTTTCATCATCTTGAAAAACTGAAACAGTCATCGACATTAGACTACCTGAATTCAATACTTTAATTGCGAGCTTCGCCGACGTGGCAGTGGCATTTCACTAGTGCGCCTATTGCTTCTATCTCAATCTTGGATATCGCGCCTGAAAAGTGCTTTACCTTGTAAAACTCTGTCTGGCCGATTTGAGTAATTTTTCCCCAGTTTGTTTTATCAGGTAACCATTGAAATGCGCTGAAGCGACGGCGCGCCACGGCCATCTTCATAACAACGGAATTTGGCAGCAAGATCAATCGCCTCGCGCCGTCATTGAACAGGGAATCAAGGTTCCTTGCATGATCGAGATCAAACAACTCCCAAAACCGCTTGTCTATCGTGCTTCCCGTCGTCGGAATATTCAGAAGCTCCACAAATGAAATATCGGTAGCTAAGTCAGGGGTGAGACCCATATTGCTGAACTTTCGGTGATATGGTCGTCCGCCTTGGGTGCCGGGCAACGGATACTCGGGTAGTAAGAAAGGATGATGCACGCCATGGCGCTGCCAGAAAGCGACTCCATCTTTGTGATACTCGATGATTTTTTTGCGAAAATCGGCCGCGTCGAATACTTCCGGCGCGTAATTGGCGTCAAGACCAACGAAAACTACAGATGCCTTGTATGGTTCCTGGCCCTGGTAGGGTAGCGGCATGGCAGCGAATAGCTCGCGAAGCTCGGCTGACGGATGAATGTCATAGTGCGTGGCCATTTGACTTGCCATTATGCAGGCGCTCAGTGTCGTTTCGGTATAATTTCATCGAAGTTATCGCAAGGTACTGAGCAGAACCTTTAGTGCGCCAAAAGGGAAAAATAACCCGCTGGGACGACGACAAGGGATTCGGCTTCATCACACCCTTGAGCGGCGGCGCCGACGTCTTCGTTCACATCAAAGCCTTCTGGGTCCGCAATCGTCGCCCGGAGACCAACGATGTCGTCACTTACTCCGTATCGAAAGACAACAAGGGACGAACTCGTGCTGTGGATGCCACCTTAGCAGGCGACAAACTGGTGAAGAAGGCGCCACGAAAAACAAGCATGTCTTCGGTCCTGTTCTCTTTGCTGTTTCTGGGTGGCGTCGGATTCACCGTATACATGCGCAACCTGCCGATCACCATTCTCTACTGGTACCTTGTGGCAAGCGTTGTCACTTTTCTTGTCTATGTGAAAGACAAGTCCGCAGCGCAAAAGGGAAACTGGCGCACACAGGAAAGTACGCTCTTGGTTCTTGGGTTGGTCGGCGGATGGCCCGGCGCGTTGATCGCCCAGGAGATACTTCGCCACAAATCGAAGAAGACTTCCTTCAAAGTGGTGTTTGCCATCACTGTGGTTCTGAACGGCGCGGCCCTGATCTGGCTGCACACCGCTGATGGTCGGGCGTTTATCAAGGCAGCTTCCACCTCAGTCGCTGGCCTTTAGCTACTTTCTGACAACGTGATAGCTGCCGATAGCACCCAGCCCCCACCCCGGCTATCCTCCCCGCATGATCCTCCTCCGCCTCATCTTCATCGCCCAGCTCATCGTCATGCTGCCGGTGTTCGCGCTGCTGCTCGTCACCCCGGCAAACTTCGGCACGGTGGGGATTTATCTGTTCCTGGTACCGGCTGGTGTTTTGACGTCACTCATTGCTTTGTGGCGATTCATTCGCTATCCGGCCGAAAGGCGATTGGCTGCGGCCACCATCGCAACCCCGCTCGTTTGTCTGGGCATGCCGGTCGCGATCTATTCCCTGCACGGCGGACCGGTCGCATTATGGCCGCCAAAGTCTATCTCTTGGCTGTCGCGATACCCGCCACGGGGCTCTCCTTATTCAGTCTGCTGTACGCGCCGGTCGGGCTGGTACGCAATCGCGGCGCGCGCGTGCTGCATTTCGGCCAGTTGGTCGTCTCCTTGTTGCTGCTCGCGACCATCGTCTGGATAGCGATGGTTGTTCTCATCCTGCTGGTGAATCCGGGCTGAGGGCGAATAGCCGGGGTTGTTCGGGCTCATGCGAGCCGCAACGCGTCTGAATACGGGGCTTTCGCAGACAAAAGACGCTCGCCGTATTCCCTGCGACCGGCAACAATTGTTGCCGTTATGTGCGATCTATCTTATACGCGACTTGCGTATATACGTTACTTGCGTACAATGCCGTCGTGACCGCCGTTTTCGTCGAGCTGCCGGCGTTCGAGCGTCACAGGGCTCGCTATCTGGACGACGAGGCGTTTAGTGACCTCCAGATGTTCTTGATTAGCCATCCCGAAGCGGGTGACGTTATCCCGGACACCGGTGGGCTGCGCAAGCTTCGATTTGCTGACGTACGGCGTGGCAAAGGTAAGCGCGGTGGCTTGAGGGTGATCTACTACTCGTGGGACGCAGCGCACCAGTTTTGGCTATTCACGCTGTTCGATAAGAACGAAATGACGGATCTGACACCGCAACAAAGAAAGGCGCTCAAGGGGGCGCTCAAGGCAGAGCTTGCTGCGAGGAGAAAACGATGACGACCACGGAGAGCAAGAGAAAAAGTCATGCTGCGAAGCGCGATCTTTTCGCTGAACTGAGCGAGGGTCTATCGGCACTGAGCGACGCGCGGCAGGGAAAACGGACCTTGCGCACGCATGCGGTCGAGTATCGGCCGGCGCCAACGGTTACACCGCAGGAGCTCATCCGCCTGCGCAAGCACCTGAAGATTTCTCGCTCATTATTTGCCGCGTACCTGCGCACCAACGTGCGCACGCTGGAGAACTGGGAACAGGGACGAGCCAGGCCGAACGCGCAGGCGGCCTTGCTGATCCACCTGGTCAAACGGTATCCCGATACGGTTCAGCGGCTCGCGGCAATTTAGCGGATAAACGGATAATCGTGCAGGTACACGAATGGGCGGCGACGCTTGCCGGCCGGCAGCTACGGTCCGTTGTCACCGGATCGGTGTTCATGAAGCATCAGTGCCCAGAGAATTGAGGCGAAACTCGTGATCGACAAGCGATACAGCAGGCGCTCGAGGCCGCAGGTTACAAGTACGACGTCAAATACCTGGCCCTTTTTGCGTGCCACATCAGCCGATCTTGGTGAGTTGCAGTAGCCATGGTTACGTTACAAAGTTCCCTTCGCCCCGCTGGCCCCATCGAGCAAGAAACCCTGAGAATCCTGGCACTTCGCTGATTTTCTGCACTCGCTTTTGATAACGCGACGCCCATACTTGTCAGCTTGACTGAGTGTTATCATCGGCGGTAACATCTATGCCGAAGATTCGGCGCGGCAATTATGTATTTCTTGGCTGGACCGGCGACCACAGCCCGCGCCATGTCCACGTCTACCGGGATGGCAAACTGATTGTCAAATGGGACTTGGAGAATGATTGCGCGATGAAGGGAACTTCAACCCGACGGATTTTGCGCCTGATTCGCGACCTGCAGGCCGAAGGATTGTTATGAAGATTCGATCACTGCAAATGAACAATCACCGGAAAGTCTTCGTGATCCGTACCTACAAGGAGCGGCACGAGTATCCGTACGCGCTGCTGGACACGCGTCCGACGGATGACGACAAAATCGTCGATGCCTGGGTCGATCCGGAACTGGCCAGGGAAGCGTTTACCTACCGGCTGGAGTCCGGTGCCGAAGACAGTGTGCACATCGATCGCGTGCTCGAGTACTGTCAGGATCCGTCGTACATGCGCGATCTGTTGCTGTACAAGCTCACGCTGGCCGCAAAAAGGCTGGTCGACGCAAGCCCGCTGGGCATCAGGGAACTCAGTCGTCGTCTCGGGACATCGCCCACACAGCTCTACCGGGTGCTGGATGAGGAGAATAATCGGAAATCGCTCGATCGGGTTTTTGAACTGTTATCGGTACTCCAGTGCCGAATCGATATTCACTCAAAAGCCCGTCCGGTGAAACGCACAAGGACGAGCCAACCTGCGCGACCGGTACTGGAATTGATTGTCCACGAGTGAGGAAGGTCCCCACCCACTCACTCCCGTTTGCCGAATCCGACGTCATCAGGTCCGCCGGCAGGGTCTTTGACGTCGTCCTCGACTACTTTCGGTCCCACGATGCGGTCGAAGCGCCGTTCAGCGGCTCGCGGCAATCCAGGAAAGCTTTAGTGAGTTTGTAATTCGCGGCTTTCGGTCATAAATGTCACTCGCGGCGTCCCGAAAGACCCGAGACACTTGAATCTCCGCAGCATAACTAAATTCCGGCGCCGCAAGCCCGGCTTGCCGAATGATATTACGGACAGTATCATCGCGATGACCAAGACGGACAAGCTCGTTGAGCGTATGCGCCGCAATCCGAGGGATTGGCGCATGGAATCGCTAGAGGTGGTGGCGCGTCGCTATGGTGTAGAAGTTCGAAAGACCGGCGGCAGTCATTTCATCTTTCTGCATGCGGATTCGGAAATTGCGGTTTCGATTCCGTTCAATCGCCCCATCAAGCCCGTCTATGTTGCTCAACTTCTTGCCCTTATAGACGACATCGGTAATGCCAAATGACCAGTATCCCGGACTACCCTTTCGAAATGCGTCCACTCGCGGCTGAAGAAGGCGGCGGGTGGCTGGTTACCTTTCCGGATTTGCCTGGCTGCATGTCGGACGGTGCAACCCCGGAAGAGGCCATGGCCAACGGCAAGGAAGCGGTCGCCGATTGGATCAAGGCCGTGCGGTCTGCCGGGCGGGAGATACCGGCGCCGGGTGCACCGGCGAGCGGCAAGTTCATTGCTCGCTTGCCGCGGAGTCTGCACTCGCGCTTGACGGCCCGCGCGAAACAGGAAGGCGTCAGCATGAACGCGTTGGTGTCGGCTTTTCTGGCAGAGAGCCTGGGACGAGTCGAGTAAGACAGGAACGGTGACCATGCCGCGCGACAAACAGGGTCGAACCGGGATTTCCGGTCAGTGGCGCATCGCCGGCATTGCATCGCGACGTGCACGCTTGCAGCTCTGGACGGCGCGATTGATTTCCTTGCCGGCGATAATGGAAAGCTGCTGCATGTTGCGCACGGTCGATTCAATGTCGTCGGCCGACTCATGATCGTCGGCAAACTGCACGAAAGCGGCAAAGAATGATCGCAGGTCGGCCAGGTGGTTCATCGCCTCATGGGCGTTCTGCGGCAGGTCCATCGCCTCTGCATCGCCGAACAGGCCTTCGACGAAAGCGCCGAGTTCCTCGACACGCGTCCCTGCAAATCGCCTGATACCCTCCGCGTCCGTCGGCGGCTGCAGGGTCGTTAGCTTGAACGGATGCTTGCTGCTTTGATGCCCGGCCAGCCGGTTCCATAGACCCTGCACCAGGGCGCCGATCAACTCGTTGGCGTCGTCCAGAGATTCGAACTCCGGCATCTCGCCCTGCCAAAGGTCCTCTACCGCCTGCATAGGCCGTATGTCCAGCCGCGGGCTCGCGATGCAACCGAGTAATCGCGCCCGCACGGCGTGAAACGGGGTCGGGCAGTGGTGGCGCTTCAGGAGGCGGCGCACGGCGGCATCGTCCGGAGATTTGTTATGTGCAGGTCTTTTTGCCATAGAGACGAATCTTAACGCGCTCAGGAAATTCGGCAAGTCGGGACGCGCGACAGGTTGATCACAGCGTCATCTATGCCGGTCGCAAAATTTCGAAGCAGGTCGGCGTAATGACTGTCGCTCGTATTAGGCTCGAATGCTGATAGCGGGCATGTCCAAATAACGACATCAAATACCTTGCCCTATTCGCGTGCAAGGTTAAGAAGCCGCTGCCTGTGCGATCTCGGCAGGTGTCAGGACTTGAAGAAAGACTTTATTCGCGCTTGGGCAATGCGACGTATTGAGTCCTCTATATCTGTATGTTCGAGGCGGTGAAGCATTGTCTTCTTGTTAATCATGTCGTACCGCACCAGTTCCTGCACAAATTCCAGATCCTTTGGCCTCATCGCAATCATTTTTGAAATCGCAAGATCGTGAACTTCCAGACAGTAACCTGTCACGCCGTTTGTATTTTCGTTCTTTACTGCGATCAAACGGCTTTCCCAATCTGCCGGCAGTACAGCGGTATTCCTCCCGACTCCCTGAGCATAGTAGCCGTGCAATTCGTGAAACGATGAGCCTTCGCCAATCGCGCCGTCGAGCTTGTCCGCCTTTTCCGGATGGTTCTTCGGATAGACATCGGCTTCCATTGATGACAGAAGTCGTACTGGCGCATTTGGAAACTGGCCCAGTATGGCCTGGCTGCCGATGATGATGATTTCATCATCGGCAGCAATTTCTCCGCTAGCGCGAATAAGGTGCTCAAGCTCTGAACGCTGCATAAATTTGATCGCGCTCCTCAGCGGTAAGGATCCCGGCAAATGGAGATGACGAACGTAGCCTTGTCGCATCTTCGCTCATGTTCGTAATTATCTCCGCTATTTCCGGCCAGGGACGCTTGAGTATTTCCTGCCATTCATGGAGATATTGCGGTAGAGGGTCTGATGACTTCGCGATCCAACGCTCGAGGTTTGCTCTTGCAATGTCGAGCAAACCGGGGTCACGCGAAATCTTCTGTGCAATTTTGCAGTGCATCGCCAGACTGCGCGCATCCAGAATTCGATGATCCGAATACTGTTGCACGCCCTCCGCTGGCTCCCAGCGGCGGACATTTTTCAAACCACCGTCACGTTTCCGCTTCCGAAATGCCCGCATACGCTCTGCGGCCGTCAATGCATTGTCTTTTCGAGGGCGACCTCGATTTCTTGCTGCTTTTTTCATCGATTTAATGTAACGCGTGACGTAAAATAATGCAATCGACCCGAGAGAAATACCCGTCAAAGAATTGGCGGACCTTCAGCCTCCGCAGTAACGCGGTTTCCGCGCATATCACCGAATTAATCGTGCTGCGGCCATCACGGCGCCGGGCGACAGATGCTTCAACATGAAAGTCCTGCCTATACGCTCGGATCCCTTGCCTCCCCTGGGTCATCAGCATCGCAACGAGACCTATGCTTGGTGTACATCTGTACATACATAGACTAGTATGCATTTCAGCTGGGACGCGACCAAGGCCAGGGCCAATCTGCTGCGACACGGCATCGGCCGGCGAGCGCCGCCGCTACGCCTGGAGATTTCAGGAATAGATCGACATGAGAGACGAATACGATTTTTCCAAAGGCCGGCAGGGGGCGGTGCTACCTGTTCCGTCGAGCAAGACGCGCATAACTATTCGCCTGGATGACGATGTTGTCGAATGGTTCAGGAAACAGGTGCACAAGGCGGGTGGTGGCAATTACCAGACGCTGATGAATCACGCACTTCGCGAATACATGCATGGCAAGAATGAGTCGTTTGAAGCAGTGCTGCGGCGGGTGCTGCGCGAGGAGTTGTCGGGTGCCGGGTAGATGGAGTGAGTCGGCCTTGCTTATCCACCTGGTCAAACGGTATCCCGATAAGGTTCAGAGGCTCGCGGCGATCCGGGAAGCGCTCGGTATGACCGCCGACCAGCTCGGCCGGCGCATGGGGGTGAGCCGGCAACGCGCGCTCGAGCTCGAGGCATCGGAGGCCCGCAGTGCCGTCACGCTTGAGTCGCTCGAGCGGGCAGCGCAGGCGCTCGAGTGCCGCCTGGTCTATACCCTCGTGCCGCGCGTTCCGCTCGAGGAGCTGGTACACGAACGGGCGGCGATGCTTGCCGGCCAGCAGCTCCGGTCCGCGGCCCACACTATGACGCTTGAAGACCAGTCAGTGGATCCTGCGGACGAGGAAGAGCAGCTGAGACGGCTGACACAGGATTTAATCGATCAGTCCGGTTCGGTGCTCTGGGAGGATGAATGAACGATCCGCTCGGCCCGCAGGATGCCGTCGCGACGTGCTTCATGAGTCGTTCCTGGACGCGCTGCACGCGAGGATGTTCGGCCATGTCTGGAGGTGGGCCGGGACGCACCGTCGCAGTGACAAGAACATCGGCATCGAGTGGTACCGCATTCCGGTGGAGCTTCGGCAGCTGCTGGAAGACGCCCGCTTTTGGGTCGAGAACGAGAGTTTCGGACCGGACGAGATTGCGGCACGCTTCCATCACAAGTTGGTCTGGGTTCACTGCTACCCCAACGGCAACGGTCGCCACGGCAGACTGGCCGCCGACTTGTTGCTGGTATCGATGGGCTGGCCGGGATTCACCTGGGGTCGCACAAATTTGGTCGATGCGAACGCGACGCGGCAGCGCTACGTTGCTGCGCTGCGCGCCGCCGACGGCAATGACTTCACGCCGTTGCTCGATTTTGTGCGTTCGTGATGCAGCGGAAAACGAAATCCATCCCGTCAATGACATCGGCTATGTGCTGTTTACCGGTGAAGGTCAGATCGACACCTTGGTCGGGCCAGGCAGTGTTCTCAATGCAACGATTCATCAGTGATTGGTGCCCTGCGCGGCCGGTACTGGAATTGATTGTCCATGAGTGAGGCAGGTCCCCAGCCACTCACTTTCGTATTAGTCCTAATTTCTAGTCCAAATTGAGATTCTTTCAGCGAATCGGATCTGTGCCTTCCACCAGAGTATCCATGTACTTTTTGTAAGCAAAGATTCGGTCACGTTGTTTGCCGGTTACTTCGTGCAATATTCCAAGATCGATGAGGTGATTGACAGACTTACGAACTGTGGGAGCGGATAAGGCAAGCGTCCTTACAGCCGCGGGAACCGACATTATTGGTTTGGTCTGAAGATACTGATGTACTTGAAGTGCGGAGCCCGCTGGACGTCCCAGCGCTTCTATTGACTTTCGATCCCTTTCGAACAAAGCAAAGATACTCTTCGCGGTGTCGGCCGCTTGGTCGGCTGTTTCCTTTACTCCTGTTAGAAAGAACTCAAGCCAACCTTCCCAATCGCCGTCCGTTCGTACTCGTTTCAGCGCCTCGTAGTACGTCGGTCGATGCGACTTAAAGTACAGACTGAGGTATAGCATGGGCTCGCGAAGCGCCGCTGCGTCAATGAGCATCAGCGTAATCAGCAGACGACCTAATCGACCGTTGCCATCGAGGAACGGGTGAATAGTCTCAAATTGCACGTGGACCAGCGCCACTCGTACCAGCAACGGCAGTCTATTCGAATCGCTATGCATGTACTTTTCGAGATCGCTCATGATGTCGACCACCGCGCTTGGTGGCGGCGGAACGAACGTTGCGTTTCCGGGTCGCGTTCCGCCCAGCCAGTTTTGCGATCGACGAAATTCACCTGGGTCTTTTGTCGCGCCACGACCGCCGCGCAAGAGAATGCTGTGCAGTTCTCGGATGAGCCGAGTGGACATGGGCATGCCATCATGGAGTCGCTTGATTCCATGGGTCATCGCTGCGACGTAGTTTGACACTTCCTGAACGTCGTCCAGCGGCACGCCGGGAGTCGCATCGCTCTCGTACAAGAGCAGATCCGATAAAGAAGACTGCGTGCCCTCGATTTGAGCGGAGAGAAGCGCCTCTTTTCGCACGTACATATAGAGAAATAGTGGCGGGTTCGGTAGTACGGATGTTGCGCCGTCAAGGCGGCCAAGTGCCCGGTTGGCGGCCTCCAATTTTTCGTACAGGCGATCGAGCTCGATCGGCGGATCTGGAGGCAGCGGAGGCGGCATATAGGCCCTGACAGTCTCGCCGGCCGCAGAAGTAGCTACATAGGATCCGATACGGCCTGAACGTTTTTTAGCCTGTTTCACCAGGAAAGGATCCTTACTTAGCCAGATTCACTAAGAAAGGATATCGCGTTTTTCCTTCCTTGTGAAGCCTGCATCTTCGAGATACGTCCGCTCTCGGATGCCGAAGGCTGTGCGCTCCGCCGGGCGGGAGATACCGGCACCGGGTGAACCCGCGAGCGGCAACATGCTGATCTGGGACAGTCTGGCCGAGGTCGTGCTGTAGCGCGGATTGAAGTCATATTCGCGGGCGCTGCCGACGTCTCGATATGTCAGCCAACCCGCACCGTAACGCGCCGACCGGCCCGATCCAGCAGGGTCACCAGCTTGTCGATCGAGACGCGGTCAATACGGCCATTCATCAAATCGCTGATGTACGGCTGACTGACGCCAAAATATTCAGCTGCCTGTGATTGCGTGAGCTCGTGCCGCCGGATGTACTTTGCGACTTCGATCATAAGTGTGCTGCGAATCTGCAGGTTTCTCGCAGCATCGGCGGGAACTCCGAAGGCCGCAAAAAGATTCTGGTTTGCTTTGACGGTTTTGCTCATGACAGGGTCTGAAGTCGTTTTCTGGCCAGCTCGATATCCCGTTTCCTGGTTTGCATCGAATCCTTTCGGAATGCATGCAACACATAAATCGCTTCGGGACGCGACGCTACAAACAAAATACGGGAAATTCCCGATACGCTTTTCTGAGTCTCCGAGGAATCGAATTTCTTTCATGCGCAGTATATGTAATTTTGTATATGGCGGCAACGCCGGATTCCATCCTCAGCATCGTGAGCCTGGGCTGGATCGGCGGTAAAGCCTCAAAAGCGCGCATATCAGGGAGGTTCTTTCGCAGCGCTTGCGAACACATGGACAAAGCCTTTTCCAGCAATGCACGCAGTTCGTCCCTCATCGGCTATCGTGGATTGAACTGATACCTGCGGAAAGCCTGATTGCTGACCATAATCGCAGACAGGTGCTCAAGCTCTGAACGCTGCATAAATTTGATCGCGCTCCTCAGCAGTCAGGATCCCGGCAAATGGCGACGACGAACGTAGCCTCGTCGCCTCTTCGCTCATGCGCGTCATTATCTCCGCTATTTCCGGCCAGGGACGTTTGAGTATTTCCTGCCATTCGTTTTCATCGATTTAATGTCACGCGTGACGATAAATAACGCAATCGCTTCGGGGGAATGAGGCGGAGAATAGCCCCATTATTCTCCGCAATGTCCGCGGATAATAGGCTTGCGCCTGCGGAGATTAGCTCGCATAATGTCCGCAAATAGTGCGGAGATTATGGCTTGTACATCTGGCAACACCCCGAATGGCCGGCGCTGACGTGGGACCAGGCGGCATTGGCCACGCTGCTCGGCCGGGTTTCCCGCAACCAGGGCAGGCTGCTGGGCAAGATGGAGGCCCTGGGCTTCGATCTTCGCAACGAGGCGCACCTGCAGACCCTGACCTGGGATGTCGTCAAGAGCAGCGAGATCGAGGGCGAACTTCTCGAGGCGGACCAGGTGCGATCCTCGATTGCCCGTCGGCTGGGCATGGACATCGCCGGGCTCGTGGTATCCGACCGGCATATCGATGGCGTCGTCGACATGATGCTCGATGCGACCGGCAACTACGATGAGGCGCTGACGATCGAGCGCTTGTTCAACTGGCACGCCGCGCTGTTCCCGACCGGCAAGAGCGGCATGCGTGTGATTGCCGTTGCCGCATGGCGCGACGACCGCGACGGCCCCATGCAAGTCGTGTCCGGCCCGATCGGTCGCGAGAAGGTGCACTACGAAGCTCCGCCGGCCGCCAGGGTGCAGGAGGAAATCGAAGCCTTCCTTGACTGGTTCAACGATGCCGGCGACACCGACCCGATCCTGAAGGCCGGGCTTGCTCACCTGTGGTTTGTGACGATTCACCCCTTCGACGACGGCAACGGCCGCATCGCCCGCGCCATCGCCGACATGGCGTTGTCACGATCGGAGCATAGCCGGCAGCGCTTCTACAGCATGTCGGGACAGATTCGTAGCGAGCGCAAAGACTATTACCAGTTGCTGGAACGAACCCAGCGCGGTGATCTCGATATCAGTCGCTGGCACAGCTGGTTTTTGTCCTGCCTGGATCGTGCCATTGCCGCGGCCGACGAAACACTGTCCGCCGTCCTTCTGAAATCCCGTTTCTGGGAACGGTTTGCAACGGCAGCCCTGAACGAGCGGCAGATCAAGGTGATCAACCGGCTGCTGGACGGATTCGACGGCAAGATGACGACGTCCAAATGGGCGAAGATCGCGAATTGCTCCCAGGACACCGCCCATCGCGACATCCTGGATTTGATCGAACGGGGCGCACTGCAGAAAGATCCCGGCGGCGGGCGCAGTACGAGCTATGCGCTGCGGGTGTAACTTGGAAGTACGGCGCATCATCGCCCAGGAAGCAAGAATCTCGAGGGGTTGGAGCGACTGCTACGGACACTACCTCGCATTTTCGACCTATTTAGTATGTCGGGTGACCTATTCTATAGGTCCGTTCGTGCTCGCGGTAAGTAGAACTACCCGTCAGGTCAGTTTAAGTTCATCCCACATCCAGCGGCTGTCATAGGGTTTCTGTCCCGCTCGGGCGGCGCGGCGCAGCTCATTGTTTTCCAGGTGTTTCAGCCACTCGATGAGTTTTTTTCTCCCCTGCTTGCTTCGCGAGCATTGCCGTGGTGTCTTGTTACCAAGCGCGGGGATACTCTCGTCCAGGCAGCGACGATAATGCTGGTCCAGCGTCTTCTGGACAATTTCGGCTTCGATTTCCGGATCGATATCGTTTGCACGCTTACGCTTATCTCCGTCATCATCTCTCGCCTGGTTCGCCAGCAACTGTTCCGGTGTTTGCAACAGGCTCATCGGCGGGCCGATGAAATTACCCAGCAGCGCCTGCAAAACTTGTGTGCCGCGTTCTGCTCTGTCCAGAGAATTCGTTTCCAATATGAGCACACCAGGCTTCAGCTGCAGTGTGCCGTCGATTGCGTCGGGCTCGCGCAGCCAAACCCAAACATCTTCGTCGGGACTGCCTCGCTCCCATGCAGCGGTGGCGTTCAGTCTTTCAGCTATCGCTGTAGCGTTTTCTATAAGGACTGGAAATCGGGTTTCAGAATACACCAGCGGTGCACCATCGCGATTGACCAGTTCGGGCAGCGGCGCTTGCAACTGCTGCAAAACATGTGCGAGCCAGATGGATGTGAAATCAGGGCAAGCTTCTTTGAGAGATTGTTTTCGAGACTTCGTCAGCAGGTCCAGCAGGATTTGCGACGCCTCACGCGGAAACGGGAGAATGCCGCCGGAAAAGTTATGTTTTCCGTCGGTATTCAGAACGCGTGCGGCGATCCGGTCCCACTGAAAGAGGTTTTGCGTACCCATATGCTCATGGACGCGGATCGTCTTGCCACCGCGCACCAAATCGTTTAAGTCACAGTATTTGCCGCGAGATACGGCCACTACCTCGTAAAGACTGAGAACGGAATCTCGAAGCTGTTGCAGATAACGGCGCCCGGCAACACTCTCCCGCCAGCCGCGACGCGAAAGATAGTCATCGACGATGTTTCTGTCGTCAGGCGGTGCGCGTCGACTAAGCAGATCTTCGAACACTACGCCAAACAGCATGCCGCCGTAGTCGAGATCGGCAATCTGTTGCTGCAGTTCCTCTGCGCTGATGTCAATAAGCTCAGAGACAGGCGCAAGATGGTCATCGAAGACCGTTGTCAGTTCAATCGCCCATTCGGGGCGCTCTGACCAATTCCTTATGTTGCGTATCGCTTTATCGATATCGTTTCGTTTTGCCATCAGGGTGCGCGCCTTTCCTGCTCTGAGAAGAGATTGATGTATTCGGAATAGTTGAATACGCGATTGCGCGCGTTGCCGGTGCTCTCAGCGAGAATGCCGATTTCAGCCATCCGCTCGATCAGACGATTTGCGGAAGTGAAACTGACGTCAAGCATGTCGGCAATTGGATTCGCTGACACCAGCGGAAAGCGGCGGGTGGGCGCCCCGCACTCCTCTTAACAGGCGCTCGTGTATTTCGCGGATGAGCCGTGCCGAGATGAGCAGCTCGTGCA
Source organism: uncultured Woeseiaceae bacterium (assembly GCA_964533065.1). Taxonomy (GTDB): domain Bacteria; phylum Pseudomonadota; class Gammaproteobacteria; order Steroidobacterales; family Woeseiaceae; genus UBA1847. The sequence continues at coordinate 14,923 of CAZHLE010000006.1, forward strand.
ATCTCTCGAGCCCGTAGTTCAATGCTGCGACGCAATTCGACACTTCTGCTACGTCTGCCGGCCTTTCAGGATCCAGTATGCGAGCCTCCGCCCGCAGCAGGTCATTCAGGGAGCTTTGTGTACCCTCGATCTGGCTGGAAAGAACCGCCTCTTTTCGAACGTACATCAGCACGAACAGGTTCGAGTCCGGTAGCGTCTGGATGCATCCATCCAACCGACCCAGGGCTCGGTCGGCCGCCGACAGGAGCGTTTGCAGCTCGTCGTCCATGACGATAGGTGGCTCTGGCGGCAAGGGCGCAGGAATGAAGGCCCGGTAGCCGCTTGGCTGTTTTTGGTAGGTGCCAGCTATCATGTTGGTGTTTCCGCGGTAACTTTACATTTGCAGTAGGCGTGAATATAGAACGAGTCGTCGTCTATGTTAAGCCTGCCGCTAATAAGGGCCGGGTTGGTGGCTGTATGCTCGCTTAGCGTGACTACACCGCGAACGACCTGGAGCCAGAGCGTAGCGCTTCTGATGGCCAGTGACCTTCAGGTGTTCTTGATCAGCCACCCCCGAAGCGGGCGACGTGATCCCGGACACCGCAACATAGAGAGGCGCTCAAGGGAATGCTCAAGACAGAGCTAGCTGCGAGGAGAAAATGAAGACGACCACGGCGAGCAAGAAAAAAAGTCGAACGGCGAAGCGCGGTCTTTTCGCGGAACTGAGCGAGGGTCTATCCGCACTGGGCGAGGCACGACAGGGAAAGCGGACCTTGCGCACGCATGCGGTCGAGTATCGGCCGGCGCCAACGGTTACACCGCAGGAGCTCATCCGCCTGCGCAAGCACCTGAAGATTTCTCGCTCATTATTTGCCGCGTACCTGCGCACCAACGTGCGCACGCTGGAGAACTGGGAACAGGGACGAGCCAGGCCGAACGCGCAGGCGGCCTTGCTGATCCACCTGGTCAAACGGTATCCCGATACGGTTCAGCGGCTCGCGGCAATTTGAGAAGACTGGCAGCGCTCCAACTCAAACTAATGAGTCTCCGGAATTCCCGGGGCGGTTCAGCTGCGTGCGTTGAACCGTGCTACGACGAGACCGGACAGGTCGGCACCAATATTTGCACTGCTGCCGCGCCAGGCGGCTTACTCGGGTTTGACGAACCTGAGCGTCATGCGGTTGGATTCGCCGACCGCATCGACGGCCGCTTTCAGCGCCGGGTCGTCGCGCGTGCCTGAGTAGCCCGGCGGCAGGCGCCAGACGACGTCGTCCTCGGTGGGATGGTCCTTCGGATTCGCATTGATGTCCGACGATGCGACGAACTCGAATCCTGCGTCCTCGATCTGCCCGATGAGCCAGTCCTTCTTCAGGTAGCCGTGGCTGCCGTTCGCGAATTCGTCGGACATGTCGTCGCGCGCGTGGTGCTGTACCACGCCGAGCACGCCGCCCGGCTTCAGCGCCGCGTAGGCATCGGCAAGCGCCGCATCGAGAAACTCGCCCTTGCCCTCGTTCTGGAAACGGCTCGTATTGTGCAGCGCGCGCACAAGCAATACCGCGTCGGCCGTATCGCGGAATTCATCAGGTATGGCGCCGAAGTGGAACGCGTCGGCGGCGGCACCGTCCTCACCGCCCCAGCCAGCGGCCTCGACAGGGAAATTCCGGACGAAGCCCTGCTGCTCCGCCAGCAACTCATCGGTCATCCAGCTGAACAGCGGATACATCTCAAGTGAGTAATTGGCGCCGATCAGGCGGCCATCCTTGCCGAGGTAGTCGACGAGGATCTTCGTGTACCAGCCGCGGCCGGGCAGTCCCTCGACGACGGTCATGCCGGGCTCGATGCCGAAAAACTCCAGGGTTTCCTGCGGATGGCGATACTGGTAGCGGGCGCGCACCTCCTCGGGCTGCGCGGCGAGCACCTCGGCGAGGCGCGATCCGCCAGCGGGTGCGGCGCTTTCTGCGGCATCCGTGGCGGCCTGTGGTTGCGCCGGGGCGGCATCGCCCGACGCGGCATCATCTGAGGGCGCGCCGCAGGCGGCGAGACAGAAAAAGATGGCGAGTACTGTGGGTCGAAACATTGATGACACTCCCTGAGCCTGGTGACTTCTGCGAGCGTAGCACTTCCAGCGCGTCCTCGCGAAGGTGCCAGACGCCGGGCGGCGGCATCGGAATTGGCGAACTGCTGAATCCGCAGACTTTCTACACAAAGAGTGCTCGCACCATATCAAGAGAGCAGCAACTCTTGTTGACATCATGTGGCGTCCGTTGCATACGCGACTTCTGTATAGCCGCATACCTGCACACCAACGTGCGCACGCTGGTTCCTGGCATTGCCTGTTGCTTCACGTTCTTCGCCACCGGAAGATTGTGCCTACTGTCCGTCGTCACCTTTCAATTGCGCCGGGTTTCTGCGCGGCGCATCGGCATAGTATCGATCAATGCATAGATTTCGGACATGCGCGTTGCCGTATCGCGCGCCAGTTTGACCGAGCCATCCTTGCCGATGAGTCGCAGCGCAAATTCGTCCCGAGTGATCCCCAGCGCCGTACGTGCCGTTGAAACCTCAGCCGCCGTGAGGGTCCGGTCCCCGGCTGATGCTAGCGCGCTATCGAGCAGCGTCAGCAGTACCATATCCCGGGATTCG